>DATFAE010000001.1:0-1893 GCA_035254945.1 Arthrobacter sp.
TTCCACGCCCTGAACTACTCGATGTTCGACCTCGCCCACGGCTACGCCCGTGAAGGCATGAGCGCCTACGTCGAGCTCCAGGAAAAGGAATTCGCCTCCGAATCCCGCGGCTACACCGCAACCAAGCACCAGCGCGAAGTCGGCACCGGCTACTTCGACGACATCGCAACCGCGCTCAACCCGAACGCATCCACCCTCGCCCTGGTCGGATCGACCGAAGAGGGCCAGTTCCACTAAAACTTAGCGTTCGACGGCGGCGCTTGAGTCCGCCGGCGGACCGGACGATCCTCTGCCTGCTATTCCCCATGCCCGCCCCAATGACCTCGTAGAACTCGGTCGGGGGCGGGCACAGGGCCCCTTTTACGCAGGCTGCCGGATGCCCGGACCGCCGTCTCGTGCGCAAGTTACCGCACTGCCGCTCACCGCCGTCGAACTTCCCTTTTCGTCTTTAAGGAGACCGAAATGAACAGCTTCACTGACAACTTCACCATCAACGGGATCACCCTGACCGCGCAGCCTATTTGCCGGCAGGACGAGGTTCTTACTCCGGATGCCCTGGAGTTCGTGGCCAAGCTGCACCGGGCAACGGCGGCGCGGCGGCAGGAGCTGCTGCAGGCGAGGCGGACGCGGCGGGCTGACATTGCCGGCGGCCAGGACCCGCGGTTCCTGCGGGAGACCGAGGACATCCGCAACGATCCGTCGTGGCGGGTGGCTCCCCCGGCACCCGGCCTGGAGGACCGCCGGGTGGAGATCACTGGGCCGGTGGACAAGAAAATGACCATCAACGCCCTGAACTCCGGCGCGAAGGTCTGGCTCGCGGACATGGAGGACTCCTCCACCCCCACCTGGCGCAACGTCATCAAGGGCCAGCTGAACCTCACCGACGCCCTCGAGCGCCGGATCGACTTCACCACCCAAGAAGGCAAGGAATACAAGCTCCGCCCGGCCGGTGAACTGCCCACCATCGTGGTCCGCCCCCGCGGCTGGCACCTGCCCGAGAAGCACATGCTCATCGACGGCACCCCGATCGCCGGCGGCATCGTGGACTTCGGCCTGTACTTCTTTCACAACGCCCGCCGCCTCCTGGCCCAGGGCAAAGGCCCGTACTTCTACCTGCCCAAGATCGAAAACCACCTCGAAGCCCGGCTCTGGAACGATATCTTCATCCTCGCCCAGGACCTGCTCGGCATCCCGCAGGGCACCATCCGCGCCACTGTGCTGATCGAGACCATCACCGCGGCCTTCGAAATGGAGGAAATCCTCTACGAACTGCGCGACCACGCCTCGGGCCTGAACGCCGGCCGCTGGGACTACATCTTCTCCCTGATCAAGAACTTCCGCACCCGCGGACCCCGGTTCGTCCTGCCGGACCGGGCCCAGGTGACCATGACCGCCCCCTTCATGCGCGCCTACACCGAACAGCTGGTCCGCGCCTGCCACAAGCGCGGCGCCATGGCCATCGGCGGCATGGCAGCAGCCGTACCCAACCGCAAGGACGAAGCAGCCAACACCAACGCGTTCGAGAAGGTCCGTGCGGATAAGACCCGCGAGGCCAACGACGGCTTCGATGGCTCCTGGGTGGCCCACCCGGACCTCGTCCCGGTCTGCCGTGAAGTGTTCGACGCCATCCTCGGCGAACGCCCCAACCAGCTGGGGAAGCTCCGCGACGACGTCACCCCCGATGACCGCGCCCTCATCAACGTGGCCGCCACCGAAGGAACCATCACCGAACAGGGCATCCGGAACAACATTGAAGTCGGGATCCGCTACATCGAATCCTGGCTCCGCGGCAACGGCGCCGTCGCCATCCACAACCTCATGGAAGACGCCGCCACCGCCGAGATCTCCCGCTCCCAGCTCTGGCAGTGGATGTACGCGTCCGCCATCACCGAC
>DATFAE010000002.1:0-4242 GCA_035254945.1 Arthrobacter sp.
CCCAGGTGCGTCCTGTGTGGCAGCTATAACGCCACGCTGTGGACGCTGGACAACCAGCGCAGGGCGGCGGTGACTTACCTGTGCAAGTCGGATGCAGCTCCGCTGGTGTTCATCATGGACGCCACGGAGAACCTGCCGCCGGCAGCGCAGCGGCCCCTCAATGACAGGTCCGGACCTGCGGAAGAGGTCAAGGTACCGGCGCAAAAGAGGGGCCGCAAGGTGAGTGTGCTGGAACCGCTGGAATGGGTGCCGCCAACGCCGCCCCCAGTCCGGCAGGATGCTAGTTAAGGAGATGGTCGGCGCGGGCTCCATCGGGGCCCGCGTAAACCTCCCGGTCGATCTCGCCAAGGATCCCCCGGAAGTTGGGGCCGGCGGAGATGGCGACCACATGGGGGCGCACGGTCTGGCCAAGATCCATCATGGTGGCGCCCAGTCCCTTGAGACTGCAGACCCGCTTGACCGCTTCAAAGATAAACGCCGTGGGTCCAGTGAGCGCAGCTCCTGTCCCGGCCCACTCGTCCACGATGTCGAAGTACTTGAGCGACTCCCCGTCAGGGTCTGAGTCAGCCAGTTCGACCAGGACCTCCTCGCCCTTGGCGATGGAGAAGTTGACTGTCCTCACCTCCGGCTCGCCGTCCTCAGAGAACTCGACGGTGTCGTAGCCCTCCTCACAGATCCGCACGCCTACCTGGGTGGCCTTGGCGCGGCCGAAGCCGCGCAGCATGGACTGGACCTTGTCGGCGTACTCCCGGTCGATGACCACGGAGGCGTAGTCGTCGGGGGCCTGGGTCTCCAGGGCAATGGTTGTCTTGCCGGCCACCAGGCGGGACGCCCCGTACACCAGCACAGCGCCCGTGGCAGCCCCACCGGCACCCTGCTGGTAGCAGATCAGGACATGAGGGCTGCCCGGCTTGCCGCCGTGCTCCTGGGACAGCACGACGGCGTTGTAGAGGGCATCGGCAAGCTCGATGGGGCGGATGGCGAAGTGCAGATCAGCCACGTTCTGCCTTCAGCACGAAGGCCACCGTATTGCGGGCGTTCTGCTTGTCCTCGGGGTGGCCGGTGGCCCAGTTGTGCAGGCCGGGATTGCACTGGCCGCCTTCCTCGGGCGGGCAGGGTGCCTCGAACCAGGCCTTGGCGATCCGTTCCACCTTGGCGTCGAAGGACTCCTCACCGAACAGCCGGAGCTGGAGCTTCTCGATGAACCGCTCATCCTCGGTGAAGTAGTCGATGCCGAAGTTCACCAGCATTTGCCCCAGCCGGACGTCGGGGCATTGGGTCCAGTACTGGCCCAGCAGGGAGAGCAGCTCGGGGATGCGCTTGGGGTCCCTCACTTGGTGACCCCCATCATTTTCATCAGCTTGTCCAGCTCGACCCGCACCCGGTAGTTGTAGCAGGACTTCTCCTCGTCATGGCAGAAGTAGGCCAGCACGTCCATCACGGACACGGATTCCTTGGGGCGGCCGATCTCGCCGCAGTCATCGCACGGCATTTGGGTCAAAAAGCTCATGTCTAGAACTCGCTCTCAATAATTGCGCCGACATCTTCCAGCTTCCGAGCGTACTCGTGACCATGGTGGCCGCAGAACAGCAGCACGCCGTGGCGCAGGACGGCCCGGAGCTTGGCCTGGGCGCCGCACCTGTCACAGCGGTCCAGGGAATTGAACATGGGAGGCAGCGTTGCCTCGGTCTCGACTGCCGGCTCGCTCATCGGGCCTTCCTTCCGTTGTGGATCAGGGAGGGCCGGCGGTTGGCGCGGGCCCAGTCGCGCAGCATGCGCCGGCGGGTGGTGGGGGCGGAGCCGGCCAGGAACTGGCGGGAGAACTCCTGGAAGAACGGGCTCAGGCCCGCGACGTGCTCCTCGAAGGCGTCGAGTGCGGCGACGAACATGCCCAGCTGCTCTGCCAGGCGCTCCATGGTCGCGGCGCTCATGCGCTCTTGTCCCGGCGCAGATCCTCGGCCAGGGAGCGGTACCGGCTGGACAGGGCCCAGGCCTTCATGGCGTCGATATAGAACTCATTGCCGAGCAGGTTTCCGGTGGTGTCCAGCAGTTCCGAGATCACCATCAGCCTGCGGTAGCGAGGCACATCCGAGAGGGGCACATCGCCGCGCTTCATCACCGGACCTCACCGTACCCGAGCTTGACCAGGGCCTTGCACTGGTCGTTGGTGCCGTGCATTTCCAGGACGGCGCCGAACATGAGATAGAACTTGCTGTCCACCACGCCGTTCTCGTCGGCGGCAAAGACAATGGTCTCCGGCGGATTGCCGGCGTCGTCCGCGTCCAGCGCGGAGACGATGACGTGCCTCAATTCGGTGCTCTGGATGCCCTGCTTGGTGGGGCCGCCGGCCACGACGGGCGGGTCCAGCCGGTACAGGGTGGCCCCCTCATGGAAGAATCCATGGAAGGGTCCGGTGGCCAGGGCCTTGGCAGTGCTGGTCATTTTTTCTCCTGTGAATTTCTGTGAATCCTGTTGATGTCTGCTTTGGCGTTTTTCTCCCAGCGGCCACGCCGGCCGGGGCTGGAAGGTAGCGTCATGTGTGCGCCACTTGAGTGGCGGAGTTTCCAGTGGCTCTTGGAGTTGAGTCCGACACAGACGAAGCCCCGGTCCTCGGCGTAGCGCAGGACCTCTCTCACGTCTTTCCTCATCGGCGGGATGCTCTGACTGGAAACAAGTTCTCGCGTGCGACCCTGCATGCGTCTGCCAGTTCTTCGGCAGTCCAGCCGAACTCGGAGGTGGTCAGTTCTGGGATGTAGAGCTTGGGCCGGTCGGTGCGCTTGAGCGCGGCGATCAACGGCTCGCCCTCGGGGTGTGGCAGCTGTGCATAGAACACAAGACCCTCGTCCGTGGTCCGGACGCCGAGCTTGAATCCGTTGCGCTCGATCCAGTCCCGTGAAAGGCCAGTCCTGTCAATGCCAACCAGCGCCCAGCGGCCGGGGTGCTTGTGCAGCCACCACCTCTGATATGCGCCGCCCTCATAGGGCTTGCCGCCGACGTTCTTTGTTGCTGCGGTGATGTAGGGATCCAGCAGATCCGCGATTTTGCCGACATGGGGATTATCACTCATGCCCAGGCCTCGGGGTCAAAGTGATCCCCGAAGTCCAGATTCTCGACGAATATTCGGCATTGCTTCTCTGCTTCCTCCAGCGAGGCAGAGTAGAACAGTCCGACTTCGTTGCTGTAGTCAATGTCCGTGTCGTAGACGGTGGTGCCGTCCTCGGCCAGCCGCTCCCGGTCCCAGAGGAACACCGCCCGCTCCACGGGCTGGACGAACTGGTCCTTGCCCATCACGTCGAAGCGGGTAACCTGCTCCAACAGCTGGACGGACCCGTCCGGGAACCTCTGGGCGCGGATGCCGGTGACGAACGCGATGACGGTCACCGCGACTGTGGTGTCACCGTCCTCCCAGGTTGCTGAGCGGTAGAACTCGATGCCCAGCGAGGTGTTGCGTGAAACGGTCGGCTTGCGTGTCAGCACCGACTTGTCTTCCTTGACGATCTGCATTTGATTGTCCTCCCTTAGAACATCGCCTGATAGTCCAAGTATAGGCGTGTTCCATTGAAGGTCAATACTTATGGCGTAGTGAATCCTGCCCGATTGCGGAGATCCATCAGCAGAGCGTGCACGCGCTGCATCAGCGGGAAGACCGCCTCCTCGTTCGGCGTGCGCCACGGACGGTGGTCCATGTCCACGCCACGGAAGTCACGGTCGATGCCCTGCCACAGCGCCAGCATCACACGAAGCCCCAGCTGAAGGCCGAACAGCTTCTCGATGTCCTCGGGCTGGATCAGCCCCCGCAGGCCGATGGATGCCACCCCGAACAGGTGCGCCGGCACCTCCTGGTCGTACTCCCGGCGGAGCACGTCGACGTGCGCCAGGATGGGCGCATCATGGTCGGCTTCGGTGTCGTCAATGTCCACGGGATGGGCAAAGACCACAACCATGAGGTCTCCGGGCTTCCCGTCGGTGTCCTTGCTGATGAGCAGGTCGTAGGTCCCAATATCCCAGCGGCTAGTCGTCATGTGTTCCATACTGCACTCCTTCTGAATTGATTAAAAGAAGGACCCGCCGACAGGGACTAGGGAATCCTTGCCGACGGGCCATTGGTGATTCGTGGCTGTCTACTCTTCGGATGGGTCCAGATCGACACGCAGTTCCTGCGCCTGGTCCCGGTATTTGTTGGCCATCCGCCACAGGATGGTGGAGTCGGCCATGTCGTTGGGCCCGATGGTGTCGCCCAGG
>DATFAE010000003.1:0-27057 GCA_035254945.1 Arthrobacter sp.
ATCGTCCTGCCGGCGTGGCTCGGCCGGACCCCGACGGCAACGGTCGCCTACCCGGCCTGGGGCGTGGCCGACGTCGTGCCTGGCCCCGCGGAATCAGCGGTCCTTAAGGTGTCGCTGGCCGAAGCGAACAGTGCCAGGTTGATCCTGGTCCGGGGCTGACCGCCCGCCCCGGGCCCGGCGCCCCCAGGGTCAGTTGACGGCTGCGGTGGACGCCCGGAGGACCAGTTGGGGCTTGACCGTCGATGAGTCGGGCGGAAGTCCGGTCTCGACGGAGGACGCCAGGAGCTGGAACGCCCGCGCCCCGAGATCCCGGAAATCCTGCCGCACTGTGGTGAGCGCCGGCCTCCACATAGCGACATGCGGCTGGTCATCGAAGCCCACAACGGAGATGTCCTCGGGCACGCGTTTACCGTTGTCCAGAAGGGCACCCATCACGCCGATGGCGACGTCGTCGTTGCCGCAGAAGACAGCGGTCACATCGTCCCGCCGCGCGAGCTCCTGCCCAGTGCGGTACCCGCTGGCGGGGTCCCAGGTCGCATGGATGACGGGCGGAATGTCAGCGCCTGCAGCTGCCAGCGCTGACCGCCACCCCTCGGTTCGGCCGGAGTGCTTGCCCATCGTGGGTACGGAAACGTGATGCACCGTTTTGTGTCCCAGGGACAGCAGATAGTTAGTGGCGTCCTTGCCGGCTGCGCGCTCGTCCAGCAGTGCAGCGGGGACTTTGCCGCTGCGCCGTGATCCGCCCCCTGCCACCACCAGAGGGATGGATGCCGGAAAAGCCTTAACCGCGGCCAGGCCAGGACGGTCGAACTCCAGGATGATCACACCGGCCACAGGCTGGGACAGGACAAGGTCGATGGCGGCGTTTACAGCCTCATCCTCGTCGGATTCAACCACGGCAATGATCACGGACATGCCCGACTGGCGTGCAGCCTTCTCGATGCCCTCGATGGTCTTGGCGTAGCCGTAGTTTGAGGTGCCGCCCGTGAGCACGGCCACCATCGACCGTTTGCCGGACCGGGTGGCCCTCGCCGCCCCGTTTGGACGGTAGCCGAGTTCCGTGACGGCCTTCATGACACGCTCCCGGAGTTCCGGTGCGACGAATTTGCTGCTCGTCAGGACGCGCGAAACGGTGGGAACGGAGACTCCGGCGGCCTTCGCGACGTCGTTGAGGACAGGCGCTTTTTGCCGCGGGAGAGGGGCTGGATTGATGGTCACCTTCACAGCGTAACGCCAATGCCGGGGAATCCGTGGCAGTTCCACAGCCCCTGGGCAATCGTTTTCACGAAGGAGCGGTTGGTGCTGGTTTCACCGCTCCTCATAGCGGAAATCAGTGAAGTCCGCCGTGAAGCTGCGGTCACGAAGGTCCTGTGCCGCGACCCCCACCAGGGCGCCGGTGAACCGGAGCACGTCGCCGTGGTCGTCCGAAAGGGCAAGCGCGTTCAGGGCCGGCCCTATGGGTCGAAGAGGCTGCCCGCCCTGGGACCAATGGAACCGAAGCTGCCCTGAGTCCATCACGCCCTCAAGCCGGAGGGGAAGCCCCTCATCCACGCGCACAGTTCCATGTGATTGCAGCCCGGTCAGCGGATCCTTTTCGAAGACTTCCAGCACCTGCTCCACGGGTGCATCGCCAGGAATCAGTTCGCCGCCCACTTCCCGCACCGTGGTTCTGAGATAGCAATAGCTGGCCGTGTTGTAGTAGAAGATGAGCCCCGCGCTCTGCGTGTAATTCATTGGTCTCGCCTCGAGGGTGACCCCGGCCGCGACGGTCATGGCGGTCAGCCGGCGGGCTACCAGCGACTGATCATGCAGTGAGTCAGTGCTCTGCCGTCCACGGAGCCGCAGCCATCCCGGCCGGGCGCCGAGGCTGGCCCAATCTTCCCGCGCGGGCTGCCGCAGCGTGCTCCATGGCCAGCCCACCGTCTTTGGGGTCTCCGAAGGGGTCTCGAATGCGGCGTGGAAGCCGCCGAAACGGCTGTCCTTTCCGGGCTGCTGGTTACGATCGGGACCTGGCTGCAGCGCCTTGCCTGCCGACGCCGGACCCGGAGGGGTAACCGTCAGGGCGGGTTGCCAGCCGCCCTGCTCCAGGCGCAGCCATCCGTCGTCCGTGAAGGTGAGGCGCTGGATGCATGTCTCGCGCCCGAGGACGGAGAATTGCTTGCCATCCATTTCGGTCCAGCGGCTGGCAAGGTGGGCAAGGAATAGGGTGCCGTCACCCCCGGCCGCGATTTCACCGTGTCCCGCCTTCTGGAGCGGGTGGGCAGGATTGTCCCTGGTGGTGAGGACAGGACCGTGCGGATCCGCTTCGTAGGGCCCAAACAGGTCCTCGGCCCTCATCATGGCGATGCCGTGGTTCTGGCCGGTGCCGCCCTCGGCCAACATCAGATAAAAGCGATCATTGAAGTAATACAGGTTTGGTCCTTCGATGAGCCCGGGACGCCGGTGGATGATCCGGGGCTCACCGATTGTGGCCGTCCCCGAGGCATTCAGCTCCTGGACATTGATGCCCGCGAACCCGCCGCGGCCGGTGGGCCGGTGGTCCCATTCCATGTTCACCAGCCAGTGGCGTCCGTCGTGGTGGAAGATCGAGGGGTCAAAGCCGGTGGTGGTGACGCGGACTGGTACTGACCATGGCCCGGCAACGTCCGGCGCACGCGAGACGTAAGTATCCATGTCCTTGTGGGGCCCGCCGAACCCCCGGACCACAGTGACGACAAGCCAGAAATCGCCGTCGGCCCAGCTGAGGGACGGCGCCCAGATCCCGCCGGAGTCCTGCAGCCCCCGCAGGTCCACCGGTTCGTCCAGGCCGCTGAACGACCCTGCATATTCCCACGTCACCAGGTCCCGTGACCTGTGGATCGGTATGGCCGGATACCACTCGAAGGAGCTGTTGGCGAGGTAAAACCATTCGCCAACACGGATCAGGGACGGGTCAGGCGAGAAGCCCGGGAGTACCGGATTGGTGATAAGTGTCATGCGAGGACCTCTGGATATTCGAATGGTTGACCGCTGGCGTAGCGCTCCAGCTCGGACACACGTACTCACCCATCCGCAGCAGCTCCGTGCCCAGGGACCCTGCGATGTGCGGGGTGAGGAAGACGTTCGGCAGTTCATAGAAAATGTGGCCGGGTGGAAGGACGTCCGGCACGGCGACGTCCAGGATGGCGTTGATCCACCCAGAAACCTGTTCCGCTTCAAGGGCATCCTGGTCCGGGATCCCGCCCCTGGCGGTGTTGATCAGCGTGGCTCCGGGCCTGAGCAGGGCCAGTTCTGCCGGTCCGATCATTTACAGCCGCGCCGCATCGAAGGCCTGCTTGTTGGCGAGCAGGATCATGGCCAGGGTGTACTCCGCCACCGGAATGGCGTTCAGCGCGCCTGCGTTGGAAGCCTGGTTGGTCCGGTCCGCGGGCAGGGGCACGAATCTGTCCCCAAAGACACCGCCGGCATGGGGGCGTGGCAAGTTCATCTCGAATGTCCTGTGTTGGTCTGGCCGCTGGGCGGCAGGGCTACTTGACTGCACCGAGGGTGACGCCGGTCTTCCAGAAGCGCTGCATGGCGACCATAAAGATGGCCAAGGGGATGATGGCCAGGAGGGAGCCAAGAATCAGCATGCTGGTGCCGTCGATCGTTTCGCCGGCAAGGGTCCGTTTGCCGGACCAGGCGTACAGTCCGAGCGCAAGCGGCCAGTTCTCCTTGCCGGATGTTCCGAGCATGGTCAGCGGAGTGAAGAAGCTGTTCCAGTTGCCGACGAAGGCGAGGAGGAAGATCGTGGCGGCGCCCGTGGTCATGAGCCGCATGACCACCTGGAAAAAGATGCGGACCTCGCCTGCGCCGTCGATGCGTGCTGCCTCGAGCAGTTCCGGCGGGATGGCCCCTTCGATGTAGACCTTGGCGAGGTAAACGCTGAAGGGACTGATGAAGGACGGGATCAGGACGGCCCACGGGGTGCCGACCAGTCCCCAGGAGGAGAACTGGAGGTAGAGCGGGATGGTCAGCAGCGCGGTTGGCAGCAGGAAGGAAGCGACGACGGCGCCGAAGACAGCCTTCTTGCCCCAGAATTCGTAGCGGGCCAGCCCGTAGCCGGCACCCAGGGATATGAGCATCGCGACGAAGGACCCCACGCCGGCGTAGAGGATGGAGTTCAGCATCCACCGCAGGTAGTAGCCGTCGTCGTAGACGAAGATCTGCTGCAGGTTGTCCCACAGGTTGAACTCGGCGAACCAGAGGGACTCAAATCCGGTGGAGGCGTAAAGGTCTGCCTGTCCTTTGGTGGAGGCCACGATCAGCCACCAGATCGGTCCGGCCGAATAGATCACGGCCAGGCCCATTCCCACGAGGACAAGCAGTTGCGTGGTTTTGTTTTGTCCTGCCCCAACCGGAAGACCGCGACTCGTCAGGGATTCCCGCCGCTTTGCCCGGCGCCTGTCCTTGGGGGACGTCCTGGAATGTTCATCGGCGGGGATGGGAACGACGGGTGCGCCGGCGTTGTCCTGCGGAGCGCTGGTTGTTGGTGCTGCGCCTGCAACTGGGTTTGTGGTGCTCATGGCTTCAGGCTTCCGGCTTGTTGGTGAACTTGTAGTAGAGGTACGACACCGTGGCGATGACGGCCGCAAAGATCAGCGAAAGCGCGGCGGCGTAGTTGTAGTTGTTGGCGTCGAAGGCCTGGTTGAAGATCATCAGCGTGGGGGTGTAGTCCTTGGTGACCACCTCAGGGACGAAGGACCGGAAAAGCAGGGGTTCGGCGAAGATCTGCAGCAGACCGATGATGGACAGCATGCCGGTGAGGACCAGGGCGGCGCGGACAAAAGGAACCTTGATGGAGAAGGCGATCCGCGCTTCGCTGGCCCCGTCAAGGCGGGCGGCCTCGAAGAGCTCAGGGCTGATGGCCTGCAGCGAGGCGTAAATGATCAGCATGTTGAACCCGATGCTGTCCCAGGTGAGGAGGTTGCCGATGGACGGCCACATCATCGCTTCGGAGAGGAAATTCCAGTCCAGGGAGAAAAACTTGCCGAACTCCGTCAGCGGACCGATGTCCGGAGAATACAGGTAAATCCAGACGAGGGTTCCCACGATGCCCGGGATCATGTACGGCACCAGCAGGCCGATGCGCAGTCCGGCGACGACGCGTCCCTTCAGGTAGTCCAGGCCCAGGGCCAGCAGCAGCGATATCGCCAGTTTGATGGGCACCTGGATGCAGGCAAAAACGGCGACGCGGCCCATGGACTCCCAGAACCGAAGATCGGTGGCGGCCGCGACGAAATTGTCCAGGCCAACGAAGACGGTTTGGTTTCCGGAGAGCCCGAGGCCGGAGGACCTCACCGCATAGAGGCTCTGCACCACGGCATAGATGATCGGCAGGATAAACAGGATGACAAAACCGACCGCGAAGGGGAGCGTGAAGGCTGCGCCTTTGGCTGCCAGCAGCGTCCGCCACGTGATCCGCGGGGATCCGGTCCTGGTTGGTGCGGCCGGTGATTTACGCCGGAGGGACTGAGAGGACATGGTCTTTCCTTAACTACTCGTGCTGAAACGTGTGGCAGGCATCCCGTGCAGGCGTGGGGCGCCTGCCACACGCCCGGGCTACTTGGAGCCGTCGACGGCGTTGATGCCCTTCTTTTTCAGGTCATTCACCGTCCATTCCTGCATGTGCTCGAGCAGGTCGGTGACCTTCTGCTGCTTGGTGATGACCTTGGCCCAGCCATCGGCCATTTCTGTGTACATTGCGGTGTAGTTCGGGCCGTAGGTCCAGTTGGTGACAATGTTTTTTGATGCCTCGGTGGCAACCTTTACGGCCTCGGCATGGTTGGCGCCGAACAGTTTCTCCGGCAGGAGCTGCTTTACGTATGGGTCGGAGTCTTTGACCACCGGGAACGAGGAAGAGCCCTTGATCGGGTCAGCTGCCAGCGTCACGGATTCCTTGTTCGTTGCCAGCCACACTGCAGCCTCGGTCGCGGCCTTCTTCGACTTGGACTGTTCCGTCACGAAGATCCCGCCGATGGGGCTGACGTTCGCCTTGCCCCCGGTGCTGAACTCCGGGATCGGCGCAGCAGCCCAGTTGCCGAAGGACTCCTTGAAGTTGTTGACCATTCCGTTGGTGGACCACGTGTAAATGTGGCGCGTGGCGGTGTTTGCCTTGTCATACATCTGCTGGACCGCGGCGTAGTCGGCGAACGTCTGCGTGGAGATGGCGTCCTCGTCGATTAGCTTCTGTGTTACTTCTGCCGCTTCCTTGGTGGCGTCGTCCAGGAAATTGATCTTCCAGGAATCACCGTCCACCTGGTACCAGGAGGCGCCCGCCTGCCAGGCCCAGTTCACCAGGGTTGAGGGGTCTTCGCCTGCCATGTTGGTGATCTTGTGCCCGGCTCCGGCAAGGGCAGCACCCTGCTCCACGAACTCATCCATGGTCTTGGGGGGCGTCAGGCCAACCTTGTCGTAGACCGGGGTCTGGTAGACGAAGAACTGCGGTGCCTGCGCCGTCGGGACAACAAAGTTCTTGCCGTCCACCTGAGAGGCCTTGAACGCCGATTCCCGGAATTCGCCTTCTGACGGCGAAATCCAACTGGTGACGTCGGTGATGATCTTTTCGGACAGCAAAGGAACCATCCAGTCCTGGCTGCCTTGCTGAAGATCGGGGGCGTTGCCGGCTGAGGCAGCATTTCGCAGGCCGTTCAGGGCATCGGCCCCGCCTTTGACCTCCGTGTACTTGATCTGCACGTTTTTGTGGGACTCGTTGAACAGCTTGACCTGGTCGGCGGTGCCCTTCTGCCAGCCCCAGTAGTTCAGGGTTACGGGGCTGTCCGCCGTGCCCTCGAGTCCTGGGTCAGCGGTTGTGTTGGAACTGGCCGTGGTGGCGCCGCCCCCACAGGCTGCCAGTGACGCAACCATCGTCATTGCGGCGACGCCCGTCAGTAAACGCTTCATTGCTTTCATGATGCTCCTTGGAGAGGGTTTTCCCTGTCGACCTCTTTGGCGCCGACTTCACTGTTGGCCAGGAAAACGTTATCCCCATAATGCGGCATAAGTCACATGCCGTCAATATTCGGGTGCTTTTCCACCAGGGAGGACTCGGCCGGGGATGCCCATAACGCCGTGCGGGGGGAGGTCCCCAGATGTGCCCGGCACCTGATGCGCATCAATCCCGTCTTTGCAGCCCTCATTGGTTCCCTCGTGCTCCAGGAGGACCTGGGGGCAGCCCAGTGGTTCGGGGTCGGGCTGATCGTTGCGGCCAGCGCCGGTACGCTCCTGCTCCGCGGCCGACGAGGCAGCTAATCCGGGCGCCCTTTCAATCATTGAAATATCACGTTCCCTGCCCCGTCCCCTTCCAGCAGGCTTAGGTAAAGCGCCGGATCGATCCTGATGCGGCCACGGCAATGGATGGAGTCGCTGATGACTGCAGGGGAAGTCCTGAAGGGGATTGAATTTTCCCGGCCCGGCGGTGTGCCGTTGCTGCTGGACCTTTATCTCCCCGCTGGCGCGGACGCTGATGCACCGGCTGAGGCAGGCGCCCCGGCGCCGCGCCCCGGCCCCGTTCCGGCCATCGTCCATTTCCATGGCGGCGGCTGGCGGATGGGGGAGCGATCCTCGCTCGGACCTGTCACCGACGGGTTCGCCCTGACGCCCTTTGAGCGCATCGCTGCAGCCCACTTCGCCGTGGTTTCCGCGGACTACCGGCTGTCCTCCCAGGCAGTCTTTCCCGCACAGCTCGAAGACGCCCTGGCCGCAGTCACCTGGCTGCGGGCCCATGCCGCCGAATACAACGTGGACCCCGGCCGGATCTATGCGTGGGGGGACTCCGCCGGCGGGCACCTGGCCTGCCTGGTGGGCCTGGGAGCGAATCCGGACTCCGAGACTGCGAACCCCGGCATCCCGCCGGCCAATGCCCCAGTGGCCGCTGTCGCCGCCTGGTACCCGCCCACCGACCTGGTCCACATGGGTGAACAGGCCCTTCCCAATGCCGTCGCCACTGCCGATGATCCTGGCTCACGCGAGGCCCTCCTGATTGGCGCGCAGCCGGCGGACGCCCCGGAGAAGGCCGCAGCTGCCAGCCCCCTGACCTACGCAGGCGAGCACGCCCCGCCGTTCTTCCTGGCCCACGGCACCGCCGACAGGTTCGTCCCCGCGGCGCAGTCCACCACCCTGGCCGCGGCGCTGGAAGCCGCCGGGGCCGACGTCGAACTTCTCCTCATTGACGGTGCCGACCACATGTGGTCGCTGCCGGACAAAAGTCCGGCCGCGGCGCAGAAGGTCCTGGACGCCACCATCGAATTTTTCCGCAGGCAAGCCAACGCTTCCTGACCCTGAACCCGCCGGGCCGGCATTCGCCGTGCCCGGGCAGACCTGAAAGGCTCCACATGCAGTACATCGGCATCACTCACAGCGGGGAATCCTGGGCAGCGGCCTTGGTGGAATCGCGCGTTTTCCCGCTGGCCCCCGTGGCTGAGTTCTGGGCGGACGCCGCTGACTGGCAAGACAAGTCTGTCTCCCTGACCTCCGGGGCCGCCGGGTCCAGCATTTCAGCGTCCGACGCCGGCAGCTGGCTTGATCGCGGCAGCGTCACCGAGGTGCCGCTCGTCCCCGCTTCGGCGCGGGTCATCTGCGTCGGCCTGAACTACAAGGCGCACGTTGCCGAAGGCAGCTACAAGGACCAGGAACTTCCGCCCTACCCTACGCTGTTCGGCCGCTGGACCGCGTCCCTGTCCGTGGGCAACGTGCCGGTCCCGGTTCCTGCCGGCGAGGACGGCCTGGACTGGGAAGGCGAAGTGGCGGCGTACATCGGCCAGCGCGTGGAATCCGCGGACGAGGCGGCAGCGGCGGAGTCCGTGTTTGGGTACTCCACCTTCAATGACATCACCGCCCGCCGTGCCCAGAAGCTGACGTCGCAGTGGACCCTGGGCAAGAACGGTGACTTTACCGGACCCCTTGGCCCGCTGGTCAGCCGCGACGAGGTGGGTGACCTCCGGGACGGCCTCCAGGTCCGCACCCGGGTGAACGGCGTGGAAGCCCAGAACGGCAACACCCGGGACATGATCTTCTCCGTGCCGGCCATCATCGCGCTCATCAGCCAGACCCTGACGCTGCACCCCGGCGACGTCATCGCCACCGGAACTCCCGAGGGCGTGGGGTATGCCCGCACGCCGCAGTGGCTCCTGCAGCCAGGCGACACCGTCGAGGTCGAGATCGACAAACTCGGCACCCTGACCACCCCGGTTGGCGACGTCTCACTGCGCGGCCGTGCCTGATGGCCGCCCAAGAACCGGCTTCCCCTGATTTGTTGCCCGGGGAGGCAGAAGTACTGATCGCCGGCGGCGGTCCAAGCGGGCTCTTCCTCGCGCTGGACCTGGCTTCGCGCGGCATCCCCAGCGTGGTGGTCGAGCCGCGGACATCGGTCGATCCCACCCGGCCCCGGGCCAAGACCACCAACGCGCGCACCATGACGCACCTGTGGAGGCTTGGCCTGGCCGACGCGCTCCGGAACGCCGCCCCGCTTCCCGTGGACTACGCCCAGGACGTCATCTTCTGCACCGGCCTCACCGGCCCCTCAGCCCACGAGCTCCGTACCTTCAGGAACGCGTTCCAGCTGGTCCCGGGCCGCTACAGTCCGCAGCCCGAGTGCGGCCAGCAGGTTCCGCAGCCGGTCCTTGAGGAGGTCCTCCGCGCCGCGGCTGCCGAGGCGCCGCTGGTCACGCTGGTGACCGGCTGGCACGTCCAGGACGTCGCTGTGCAGTCCGGAAGCCCCTCCGCCGTTACTGCAGCGGATGTCGCCGGAAACACCCGGACTGTCTCCGCACGCTTTGTCATCGGGGCCGACGGCGGCTCATCGGCCGTGCGGCGCTCCCTGGGCATCCGCCTCGAAGGCGGGTCGGCGGCCCTGTCCAACATCAGCATCATGTTCCGTTCCAAGGGCCTTGGTTCCGCGATCACCCTGCCGCCGGCGGTCCAGTACTGGGTGGTGGGCGCAGAAACCGCCGGGATGGTGGGCCGGATGGACCTTGCCGATACCTGGTGGGCCATCATCCAGGGCGTGGACGCCACCGCGGCGGAAGAGGCAGCCAACACTGACAGCTCATCGGCGGACGGCGCTGTTGCCATGGTCCGCCAGCTTGTTGGCGCAGTGGTGGACGTCGACGTCGTCGCCACGGACCCGTGGACGGCGCGCATGCTGCTGGCTCCCGGCTATGGACGCGACGGTGTCTTCCTGGTGGGGGACGCGGCGCACCTGAATCCGCCATGGGGCGGGCACGGCTTCAACACCTGCATCGGCGACGCCGCCAACCTGGCCTGGAAAATCGCTGCCAGCCTCTCCGGCTGGGGCGGCCCGGAGCTCCTGGACAGCTACGGGCGGGAACGCCGCCCGGTGGCGGCCAGGACCATCCGCGACGCCGCTGCCAACGGCAAGGCGCTCGCCTACCACTTCGCCGATCCTGCCCTGCGCAGCGAAAGCGACGGCGGCCTCCTCGCCAGGGAGGCCGCCCACCAGGCCCTTGCGGTGAAGCAGAGCGAGTTCGATTCGCTGGGACTGGTGCTCGGCTACGCCTACGGGGATTCCCCGCTGGTGGTGCCGGACGGCTCGCCCGTTCCGGCGGAGGACCCCATCCGCTATGTGCCCTCGGCCAGCCCGGGTGCACTCCTCCCGCATGCGTGGCTGGCCCGGTCAACGTCGGTGTACAGCCTCCTTGGCAGCGGTTTCACGCTGCTGGCCGACGCCGGTGCGTTGGCCGGGGTGCCGGTGTCCCAGACCTTTGCGTCGGTCCTCGACGCCGCGGCCCGGCAGGGCATCCCGGTGACCGTCGCCGCCGTCGGACCCTCCGACGACGGGACGCCGATGGCTGACCTGTGGGGGGCCGACGCCGTGCTGGTCCGTCCGGACCAGCACGTCGCCTGGCGCGGAAGCTCCGCCGAAGCCGCAGCGGCGGCGCTCGCCGTCGCCGCCGGCTGGGGCGCCGCAAGCCCGGCATCACAGGACGCCCCGCCAGAGCCCGCCGCCATACAGCAGGGCTCATCCCAGGACAACGAAGGGACCACCCGTGTCAGCGCCGTCATTCCGTGATTTCCTGTTCGCCCCGGACCACCCGCGGGTGGCGGAAATCCGTGGCCTCAACGCCCGGGACTACGCCGAAGCGGCCACCACGGACTCCTTTGCCGGCCCCATGATCGAAGGCTGGAAGAAGCTGTATCCGCAGCCGTTCAAGGGCATCACGAACGACGGCGGCCTCCGCCCCGGGCTGTACCCGCTCGCGCCCGCGCTGGCCGGCGAAGAAGCCCCGACGGCCGCGATGGTGGCGGCGGCGCGGAAGCTGCTGTCCGCCGCGACCCTGGATGAAGTGTCCAGGGTGGGTTATCCCGTGGACGCCCCCGAATGGCAGAGCTGGGCCAACCCGGAGTTCATGCAGCACGACACCGGGCTCCGCCTGGACGAGGTGGACGCTGCCGTCCGGGATGCCGCGCTGGCCGTGGTGGAGGCGAGCCTGAGCCCGGCCGGGTTCCGGCTGGTCAGGAACCTCATGCGGATCAACGGCTTCCTCGGCGACCTGGTGGAGCTGCCGATGCTGATGAACGAGTTCAGCTACAACTTTGCGTTGTTTGGCGAGCCGTCCGAAACTGCGCCGTGGGGCTGGCAGCTCTTCGGCCACCACGTGGCGCTGAACTGCCTCGTCGCGGGCACCCAGCTGGTGATTTCACCGGTCTTCCTGGGGGCAGAACCGGACGGTATCGATGCCGGACCGCACCAGGGCGTGAAGGTCTTCAAGGAACGCATCGCCCTCGCCCGCCAGCTGATGGGTGCCCTGCCCGACGGCCTGAGGAAAGAAGCCACTGTCTACGAGGCTATGGTGGACCCGGCCATGCCGGACGGGCGGATCCACCCCGGCGACGAGCGGCACCTCGGTGGCTGCTTCCAGGACAACCGCGTGATCCCCTACGAGGGAATCCCGGTCAGCTCGATGCCGTCCGGGGCCCGCGCCGTCCTGGACGACGTCGTGGAAGATTTCATCGCCTATCTGCCGGACGGTCCCCGGACGGCACGCCGCCGGGAAATCCAGGAGCACTATGGTGACACCTGGTTCAGCTGGATCGGAGGCTGGGAGGAGCCGGAGGCCTTCTACTTCCGGCTGCAGAGCCCGGTACTGATCCTGGAGCTGGACCACCACACCGGAGTGTTCCTCAGCAACGACGAGCCCGCGCCGTTCCACATGCACACTGTGGTCCGGACCCCCAACGGCAACGACTACGGCCGCGAACTGGTCCGGCAATTCCCATCCCGTTAGAAAACAGCAACGCGGGGTCACTTCTGGCCCATCAGAAGCCCTTCTAAGGGCCGGAAGTGACCCCGCGTTGGTTAAGACCAGGTGGCTACTGCTTGCCGTACTTGCGGTGGACCGCCTGCTTGCTCACGCCCAGGCATAACGCGATTGCTTCCCAGGACAGCCCGGCCTGCCGGGCCTTGCGCACCAGGGATGCCTCGGTCCTCCCTACTTCCTTCTGCAGTTCGGCCACCGCGTACAGTGCCTCTGCGGGTCCCTTCCCGTCCATTGACGCAACGAGTGTTTTCATCCGTTCCACCTCCATCCGTCAACATTAGTTGACGGCAAATGGTCCGTCAACATATGTTGACGGACCATTTGTCTTAAGTTATGAGGGCTTGGGGGCTAGGAGATTTCCAGGGCCGCCCGGCGCTGCGGCGGCGGGCCCACAACGGTGAGGTCCATCTCAGCCTGGGCGCGGCCGAAGCCTTCCATGTCCATGTACGGCGTGCCGCCCTCGGTGTACATGTAGTCCTCGGTGGGCTTGTTGAAGTACTCGAAGAATCCGTTGAAGACCGATGGCGTCAGGAAGCCAACCATCTGCGTGTTGTGCGAGTCGAACGCGAACGAGTGCACGGTGCCGGCAGGGGCGTGCAGGAAGTCGCCCTTGGTGAGCAGGACTTCGCGGCCGTTGGCGTACAGCCACATCCGGCCCTCGGTGCACAGGAAGTTCTCCGTGTGCTCGGAGTGGAAGTGCAGCGGGATGTACGGCGACTTGGCGCCCTTGGTGTGGACTGCGAGGTAGTTGGAGCCGGTGTTCGCCGGGCGCGACAGGTACGTGAACATGGTCTGGTAGCTGACCAGGCGCTCGCCTTCGCCGGCACTGAGGAAGTAGGGGCTCTGCGTGGCCGGGAGGCCCGCGTCCTGCTGGAACGTGGGAGCCACGCGCTCCACGTCGGGGAAGGTGATGCCGAATTCAGCGCCCACCTCCGCCTGCTCCTGTGCGGTGCGTTTGTGGCCGGCGTGGACCGGGGGAACGTGGGAATCGATGGGCGTGCCAACGCGCTCGTAGTAGGCCTCGGCGCCGCCGGGCGTCATCCAGTTCAGGAAGCGGGTGTAGTGGCTGGCCATGCGGTAGGCGTGCGGGGTGCCGGGCGGAATGACCACGGAGTCGCCGGGGGTGAGAATGCGGCTTTCGCCCGGCAGCCAGACGTGCAGGATGCCGTCAAACACATAGAGGGTCTTGTGCTCCACCTTGTGGCTGACGAACGGTGATTCTGCTCCCATGCCGCCGGAGATGTAGGCGGCGCTGAAGATGCCCCCGGTGTCCGCGGCGCGGGCAATGACCGTCACCAGCTGGCCGTTGATTTCGTAGCGGGCGCCTTCCCCTGAAGCCATGTAGTACGGCACGGCCTCGCCGGGCAGCGCATTGGCCACAGGGAGCTGCTTGTTCATTTCCTCAACGCTGAGGGACATCGGTTCCTTCTTTCCTGTCAGTCTGCTGCGACCAGTCTGCTGCGCAGAAGCGTGGTCACCAGCATGACTGGCCCGGACTGCCCGCCGCGAGCCCGGTTTCCATTGGATGAAAACCGGATTCGCAGGCATCCGGGCTCAGACGCCGGCTCAGTCGCGGGTCTGGAGGGACGACGGCGGCATCCGCCGTCGCTCCTTCGCCCACCTCCGCGTTGGTCACCCGGCCTCGGCCAGGGCTGCATTGTCCAGGGCTGCCTCGTCCGGGTCGGCCTTGTCCAGTTCGGCCTGCGGCAGGTCCGCCGCCAGCTCCGCGGCCGTGGGCGGATTGGCGCCCGGACGGCGGACGGTGATGGCCGCCGCCTTCGAGGCAAGGTGCCCGATGGTCTCCAGGACCTCCGGTCCCAGGCCTTCGGTGCGGCGCGACAGCAGTCCATGGATCAGGGCGGCCATGTAGGAATCACCGGCGCCGATGGTGTCCGCCACCGTGGACCGGATCGCGGGGATGAAAAGCTGGGTTGCGGGCGTCGCCAGCAGGGAACCTTCCCCGCCGCGGGTGACCACCGCCAGCCCGGCGCCCAGCCGAAGGATCCGTTCTGCGGCCGCCTCAAGGTCGACGCCCGGGTACAGCCAGGCGGCATCCTCATCGCTGAGCTTGACCACGTCGGTCAGCGGAACCAGGTCCTCGAAGATGTTGCGGGCCTGGGCCTGGCTGCCCAGCAGCGCTGGCCTGATGTTCGGATCGTAGGTGACCAGGCACTCGCGGTGCGACTGCTCCAGCAGTGCCCGCACCGCCGTCGCACCCGGTGCCAGGAAGGTGGCGATGGACCCGGTGTGGAGAACCCTGGGCAAGTGGGCAGGGGCCACTGCCGGCAGTTCCCAGCTGATGTCGAAGTCGTAGGTGGCGGAGCCGTCCGCTGCAATGGTTGCCGTGGCGGACGCGGTTCGCGCCGCGGACTTTGAGCCCGGCAGCAGTTCGACGCCGGCACTTCGCAGGTGTGCCTCGATCGCCCCGCCGCGGGCGTCGTCGCCCAGCGACGTCAGGAGGGCGGTGGAAACGCCAAGCCGCCCCAGGCCGTAGGCCACGTTCATCGGCGAGCCGCCCGGATGCTCGATCGGGCCGGTGGGGGAGGCGACAACGTCAACGAGTGCTTCGCCGATGACGATGACGTCCGGGGAAACCGGGGCAGCAGCGGACAGGGGGCCGGGGGATGTGCTGTGCACGGGAGAGCCTTTCATGGGGCCGTCCGCGGGCCTGGTGCAGGCCCGCGGACGGAGGTTGGGGATGGATCAGTTGGGGCGGGTGGACTCGGACGGGTGAGGATCGCCGGTTGTGCAGGTCAGCCAGTGGTGCAGGTCAGGCGATGGTGCAAGTCAGGCGGTCGCGGCACCGGTCATGATGGCCACCGCGTCAGTCATGGTGTGGGATTGCGGCGTGATGGTCGCTGCGCACTTGCCCAGGCGTTGGATGTGGATCCTGTCCGCAACGTCGAACACGTGCGGCATGTTGTGGCTGATCAGGATGACAGGCAGCCCCCGGTCCCGAAGGTCCCTGACCAGCTGCAAGACCTGGTTGGACTCCCTGACGCCGAGCGCCGCCGTCGGCTCATCCAGCACTACAACCTTTGACCCGAAGGCCGCGGCCCTTGCCACCGCCACGGCCTGGCGCTGGCCGCCGGAGAGGTTCTCCACAGGGACGGTGACGTCCTGCAGGGTGGAGATGCCCAGCCGGGTCAGCTCTTCCTTGGCCTTCCGGCGCATGCCCTTGGTATCCAGGACGCGGAAGATGCTGCCAAGCGGTCCGGACACACGTTCCTCCCGGCCCAGGAACAGGTTGGAGGCAACGTCAAGCGCGGGCGAGACGGCGAGGTTCTGGTAGACGGTCTCGATCCCGTGGGCCCGGGCGTCCTGCGGCCGCTTGAAATGGACCGGCTGGCCGGACACCAGCAGCTCGCCCGAATCGGGAATCTCGGCACCGGTGAGGCACTTGATCAGGGTGGATTTGCCGGCCCCGTTGTCGCCGATGATCGCCAGGACTTCGCCGGGGTAGAGGTCCAGGCTGACGCCGTCGAGCCCCACCACCCGGCCGAAGGTCTTGACGAGGTTCCTGGCCTGCAGGATCGGCTGGCGGAGTTCCGTGCCGGCGGATTCCAGCTGGGAGGCGGTCATGATTTCACCTTTCGGATCCACTGGTCCACGGACACAGCGATGATGATAAGGACGCCCACGGCGAGGGTCTGGTAGAGCACATCCAGGCCGGCCAGGGAGAGGCCGTTGCGGAAAACGCCCACGATCAGCGCGCCCAGGAGCGAGCCCCATACCGAGCCGCGGCCGCCGAAGAGGCTGGTTCCACCGATCACGACGGCGGTGATGGAGTCCAGGTTCAGGTCCACCCCGGCGTTGGGGCTGGCTGCGTTCGTCCGGCCGATCTGGATCCACGCACCCATGGCCAGGACAGCGCCCGCCGCGAGGTAGACACTCATCAGGACGCGGCTCACCGGGATGCCGGCCAGGCGGGCAGCTTCCTTGTCATCGCCCACGGCGTAGACGTGCCGCCCCCAGGCCGTCTTGCCCAGGATGAAGGCCACCGCGACGTAGAGCAGGAGCATCATCACAACCCCGGTGGAGATGCGTACGGGGCCCACGGGGAACGTGCTTCCCATCCAAGTCAGCAGCCCCGGCATGCTGGACCCGCGCACCGTGGAACCCCCGGAATACAGCAGGGTCAGGGCGATGAAGATGTTGAGGGTTCCGAGCGTCACAATGAACGGCGGCAGCCGGAACCGTGTGACCAGGAAGCCGTTCAGGGCGCCTGCACCCAGGCCCACCACCAGTCCGGCGAGGAGTGCCAGCGGACCGGGCAGCCCGTTGGCTGAGGACACTTGCGCCACCACCATGGAGGCAAGGATCATCACTGCACCCACGGACAGGTCAATGCCGGCCGTGAGGATGATGAGCGTCTGCGCAATGGCCAGGGTGCCCACCACGGATACCTGCTGGGTGATCAGGGACAGGTTTTCGAAGCGGAGGAACCTGTCATTGAGGAGCCCGAACACCACTACGGCGACGATCAGCACGATGGCCGGGCTGAGGGCCGGGTAGCGGTGCAGGGTGTTGCGGATGCGGCTCAGTGGCGTGGTCCGGTCTAGGAACTCTTCGGCGAGGTCGGCCTGGCCTGCGGCAGGCGGGCCGGCGGTCTGTTGCTGGGTCACGGGTGCTCCTGAAGTGATCGTTCTGCCCTTTTACTTGCCCCAGCAGATGTCGCTGGCCTCGGTAGTGGTGATGCTCTTGACGCCGTCCGCCGGCTTGTCCGTGACCAGCTCAACGCCGGTGTTGAAGAAGTCCAGGCCCTCGGAGTTGGCCGGCTTCTTGCCGGTCTTGGCCAGTTCGACGATGGCCTTGACGCCCATCTCGGCCATCTTGACCGGGTACTGCTGGGCGGTGGCGCCGATGACGCCGGACTTGACGTTGCCCACTCCGGCGCAGCCGCCGTCGACCGAGACGATCAGGACGTCCTTTTCCTTGCCGGCGGACTTCAGGGCCTCGAACGCGCCGGCTGCTGCGGGCTCGTTGATGGTGTAGACAACGTTGATGTCCGGGTTCTTGGAAAGCAGATTTTCCATGCCGGAGCGGCCGCCGTCCTCCGCGCCCTGTGAAGCCTGGCTGCCGACGATCTCGTACTCGCCGCCCTTGCCGCCGGTGTATTTGCCGGACTTGGCTTCGTCGCCGTTCTTCTTGGCGTCCGCGGTGTCGATGCCCAGGCCCGTGAGGAAGCCCTGGTCGCGGTTGTAGTCAACGGAGACCACCTTGTCGTCGAACAGGTCAAGCAGGGCGATGGTGGCCTTCTTGCCGCCCAGCTGCGCGGCGGTCCACTTGCCGATCAGCTCCCCGGCAGCAAAGTTGTCAGTGGCGAACGTGATGTCCGCGGCGTCTGCCGGGTCCGGCGGGGTATCAAGGGCGATGACAAAGAGGCCGGCGTCCTTGGCCTTCTTCAGGGCATCCACCACGGACGGGCCGTTGGGGGTGATCAGGATTCCCTTGTCGCCCTTGGAGATGGCGTTTTCGATGGCCTGGATCTGGGTGTCCTCGTCACCGTCGGCCTTGCCCGCGGCGAGCTTCAAGTCCACGCCGTCTGCCTCTGCCGCCTTCTTGGCGCCGTCCTGCATCGACACGAAGAACGGGTTGGTGGTGGTTTTCACAATCAGGGAGACGCCCACCTTTTCATCGGACGCGCTGCCTGCGCTGGCGGAGGAACCGCCGCCGCAGGCTGTGAGGCTCAGGGTGCCGAGCGTCATCACGGCGCCGATGGCCAGCAGGCGGTGGGTGAGAGTGCGGGTGGCTGTGGAACTCGACATTGAATCTCCTGTGTTCGGTGGCACTTCCCGTGCCTGACAACGATGTCAAACCACATGTAATCAACGTCACAGGGTAGAGTCAAGTGAAATTCGATGATGAAGGACGAAGGAATGACAACGATGTCGAATCGTTATCGGGCGGACTCCGCCAAGAACCGGCCCACCATGCGCCACGTCGCCGCGCTGGCGGGGGTGGGCATCAAAACCGTTTCCCGGGTGATGAACGACGAGCCGGGCGTTTCGGAAGCCACGCGGCAAAGGGTGCTCGGTGCCTCGCAGCAGCTCAACTACCAGCTGGACATGGCGGCGGGTAGCCTGCGCCGCACAGGGCGCCAGACACTCTCCATCGGACTCCTGCTGCCCAGCGTGGCCAACCCGTTCAGCAGTGAGATCCACCGCGCCATGGAGGACTCGCTGGCGGCGCGCGGGATAGCCGTGTTCGCGGCGAGCCTGGATGATGATCCCGAGCGTGAAAAGTCACTCGTGGCCGCCTTCCTCGGCCGGCGCGTGGATGGCCTGGTGCTGACACCCATCGCGCGGAGCCAGGCGTATGCCATTCCGGAACATTCCCGGGACCTGCCCATGGTGTTCATTGACCGCGAACCCGTGGGCGTCGAGGCGGACGCCGTGGTGACCGACAACGCCGTCGGCGCGGCGCGCGCGGCTGCCCACCTCATGGCCCACGGCCACACGAAGCTGGCGTACCTGGGCGACCGCACCGACATCCAGACCGCCCGGGAGCGGCGGCGAGGCTTCGTTGAGGAGCTGGGCCGCGCCGGGCAGGCGACGGCCGCCGTACCGGTCCGGGAAGGACTCCATGACGAGGAATCAGCCCGGCAGGCCGCGCTGGAGCTGCTCCGGTCCGAGGACCCGCCCACGGCGATTTTCTCCAGCCAGAACCTCGTCACGTTCGGCGTCATGCGGGCCCTGAAGGAGCTTGGCGCCAGCCGCCGCGTGGCTCTGGTGGGCTTTGACGACTTCACCCTGGCGGACATGATGGAGCCCGGCATCACCGTCATCGCGCAGCACCCTGAGCGGATCGGCAAGCTCGCCGCCGAGCGGCTGCTGGCAAGGATCGACGGCGACAGCCAGCCGCCGCAGACCTACGTGGTCCCGTCCGAGCTCATCCAGCGCGGCTCCGGCGAGCTCCCGCCGCCCGCCGGCTGAACAGGCCGATCCAGACTGCTCCCGCTTCAATCCACTGCCGTCATGTGCCCAGCCAGCCGGGTCCAATCCGGGCAGACCCAACCACCACTGGACCCAACCACCACTGGACCCAACCATCAGCAGATCCAACCAATCCCGAGGGGACAATCATGACCAAAACGCTCTACGCCGAATTCACCGTCAAGCCCGGCAGCGAGGACCGGGTGGCGGAGATGATGCGCCAGCTGACCGACGAGGTGAGGCGGGAACCCGGGAACCAGCTGTTCCTGCCGTATACCCGGGAAGCGAATCCCCGGGAGTACTTCGTGTTCGAGGTCTACGAGGATGACGCCGCCTTCCAGGAGCACATCAGCGCGGATTATGGCGCACGGTTCAACGGCGAGCTCGCGGACCATATCGAAGAGGACGGTTCAGTGCTGACCTGGCTGCAGCCGGTCCACTGACCTCCCGCTTCCAGACCACCCCGCTCCACTGAACGGGCCCCAATCCCAGGGGTGTCCGCGGTTCCTAACCTTCAAGGGAAGTAACCGCGGACAAGCCCGGGACTGGACACGGGGGCTCCTGAAAGCGCAGCACCGGCCAGCAGGACCGTCAGCCTACTTCTGGCGGTCCTTGACCGGCTTCGTCAACGCGCTGAACATCGACTGCGCCAGCGGCGTGACAGTGATCGACTTCAGCTGGGCCGTCCCGCCGTCGGCAAAGAGCGCCACCTGGCTGGCTCCCGCCGCAGGGAATACCTGGTCCGTGATGGTCCGCTGGCCGCCCTGGGTGAAGACCTCCACGGAAGACCTGTCGATGTACACCCGCAGGGTCACGGTACCGTCCGCGTCCAGGGTGACGGGCGCGGAGTCCACCGACGTAAACAGCGGGTGGAAACCGGTGTCGCCTGAGTTCCTCCGGTCCACGTACACCTCGCCGGTGGTCCGGTCGTAGCCGATTTCGGTGGCGGTGCTGCCGTTGCCCAGTACGGTGATTCCGGCCCGTGAAGCTGTGCCCGGCGCGAGCGTGACGTCGATCCGCTGGACCTGGCCCCAGGCGGCCGTGGGCAGCGCCGTGGTTCCCGGCGTGATGTCCCGCGCCGCCTTCCCGGTGTAGCTCGGCTTCGCGGCAAGGTCATCCACCTGCTTGACGGCCTGCTGCGTGAGGCGCGGCCCGGCGGGAGTCTGCGTCAGGGCCACCTCCCTGGGCAGTGACATGGCGCTGCGCCACGGTGAGGTGGGGATGGCCTGCGCGTAGTCCCAGTTGTTCATCCAGCCGAGCATCACCCGCTTGTCCTGCGGCATGTTGGCGAAGGACACGGAGGCATAGTAGTCGCGGCCGTAGTCCAGCCAGTCGTAGGTCTGGATTCGCGGTGTGGCCGGCTGCTTCGACGCCACGAACTCATCGGCCAGGATGTGGCCCCAGCCGAAACGGTTGTTGTCCACCACCCTGATGCTGGCCTGCCGGCCCTTGAACTCGGCGACGTTCCACGATGCCCAGTCCAGCACCTCGCTGTTGGCGCCGGTGGCGGTCCTGACCACCTGGCCGTCCACCATCAGGTTCACCGTGGTCTCGTCCGACCTCGGCACCGCGGCCTGGTCGGTCAGCATGACGTGGTCCAGCGTCAGGTGGCCCCAGCCGCCCGTTGCCTGGTCCACGATCCGCAGCTGCGCCTCCTGCCCGGCGAACTCCGAAACATCCCAGCCTTTCCAGTTCAGGGCGCCGGCGTCGTCCCCGGCAAGGCTGCGCACCACGTTGCCGCCCACCAGCAGCTGGACCTCCAGCTGGCCGGAGCCTGTGGCGCGGTGTCCACCGCCCACCAGCATGCTCATGAAGTTCCGGGAGAGCGTGAACGACGGCGACGTCATGGTTCCCTGCCTGTCGTCACCCGGTGCGCCGCCGGTATCAAACGTGTTGATTCGCTTGGTGCCGAAATAGAAGTCACCGCCGGACGTGGCGGGCTGGTAGACCGGTGCGAGGTCTCCGGTTCCGGTCCAGCCGGCGTCGGCCATGGACGTTCCGTCCGGAACCTCGAAACCGTCGAAGAGAAGGTCGCCTGCCGGCGGGGTGTTGTCCAGCTTGTCCGAGACACGGGGATGCTGGCCGCCGCCCACCAGGAAATTCAGGTAGTCGCTGGTGACGGTGAACTGCGGTGATTCCGCCGTGCCCACGGGCCAGTCGCCGTCGTTGAAGGAGTTGACCAGCCCCGCCCCGGCAAAGCCGCTCACCGTGTTCTGTCCCGGCAGCGATCCGGTGGCCGGAGCATCCCCGAAGGGGCCGTTCTTCCAGTTTCCTGGTTCGTTGGCAACCGTCCAGCCATCGTAGGTGCCGTTGTTGAAGCCTGCGAGCGGGGTTCCGGCGGGGAGTGCATCGCTTGCTTTGGTTGTCTCGGACGTGAAGGTGGTGCCGTCGAAGCCGCCAACAAAATACTGCCCGGCCGAGCCGCCCGCAACGCCGCCGGGGTTGATGTTGACCACCATGACCCACTTGATGTTGGCGGGGTCGCCGTCCACGGCGAGGGGGAAGAGGTCAGGGCATTCCCAGAGCCCGCCTGTGGCGTTGGCCGGCCCGAACTCGCTCAGGAGGCTCCAGTCCAAGAGGTTCCCGGATTTGTACAGCAGGACCTTGTGGTCTGTCGCTTCGACGGCGGCCATCACCCAGTAGCCGCCGCCATCCGGGGTGCTGTACCAAAAGACCTTGGGGTCGCGGAAGTTTGCCGAGTTGCGGTTCAATACCGGGTTGGCGTCGTACTTCGTCCAGGTCTGGCCGTCGTCGAGGCTGTAGGCAAGGGACTGTGCCTGGAGTCCGGCGTGTGGCGAGCCCTGCTTGTACGCGCTGGTGAAGACGGCGACAAGCGGCGGGTTCTCCGCGGTTCCGAATCCTGAGGTGTTGTCCTTATCCACCACCACGCTGCCGGAGAAGATGTCCTGCTGGTCATCGGTGGCGATGGCCAGCGGCTGCTCAGTCCAATGCGTCAGGTCCTTGGACGTGGCATGGCCCCAGGACATGTTGCCCCACTCGTTTCCTGAGGGGTTGTGCTGGTAATAGAGGTGGTAGACGCCCTTGTGGAAGACCATTCCGTTGGGATCGTTCATCCAGTTCTGCTTTGGCGAGTAATGGATGCCTGGCCGGTACTGCTCCCCGCCGAGGGGCGTCCCGGAGCCGGCGGCCTCCTCGGAAACGGGCCGTGAGGTTTGGGCGGGTGTTTGGGCGGGTGCTTTGGCGGAAGCCGGGGCGGCTGTGCCCCACGCGGGGCCTGATCCGGCGAGTATTGCGGTGAGGCTGAGGCCGGCCAGGGTGAGTGCCGAACACGTACGGACAGTCCGGGATTTATTGATCTGCATGGATAGGGGTTGCCCTTCATCGCGCGTGCCTATTGATAGACAACGTTGTCAGTGACAGGAACGGTATGGGATGTCCACAAGACAAGTCAACGGTTTGAATCAGTCACGTACCGGCGGTGAAGCGGTCCGGCGGCGGCCCTGCAATAATCGGAACCAACGTGTGTCCGGGTGCAGCGAAGCCCGGCTCGCAAGCAACAACGTGCAAAGCATCAATGTAAGTTCGGGCCCATCACACCAGGCAAGGCGGACATCCATGAAGGCTCCAGACCAGCAGTACACGCAGTTCTCCGAAACGCCGGTTTCACCTGGCGGCGGTGGCGGCGGGGCGGCTGGTCCCGGGCCGGTGGATCAACATCTCCTCCAGCGCCTCGCTGACGCGCACGGAGTGGGCACATCGTTCCATGGCTGGGACGGCTTGCCGCACAGCGTCGCCCCGGAAACACTCATCAAGGTCCTGGCGGCGCTGGGCGTCCCGGCCCATTCCAACCAGCTGATCGAAGCGGCCCTGGCCGAGGCGGAGCTGGCGCCGTGGCGGCGGATGCTGCCGCCCGCCGTCGTGGTCCAACAGGGTGAAGCCGCGCTGGTTCCCGTCCACGTCCGGGACGGCGCAACCGCCCGCCTGCACGTGGAGCTGGAATCCGGAGCCGGTGAGCCGGTGGATGCCGTCCAACAGGACATCTGGGTGCCGCCGCAGGACGTGGACGGTGTCCCCACCGGGCGCGCAACCTTCGCCGTGCCGCAAGGGCTGCCGCTGGGCTGGCACACCCTGCACGCGGAGTCCGACGGCGTCACGGCCCAGGGTGCGCTGGTGGTGGTTCCGGCGCGGCTCACCACCGCCGCGCCCCTGCTGGAACGCCGCGGATGGGGCCTGGCCACCCAGCTGTATTCCGTGCGGTCCAAGCGGTCCTGGGGGATCGGCGACTTCGCGGACCTGGCCGATCTGGCCACCCTCAGCGGTGCCCGCGGGGCCGATTACGTCCTGGTCAACCCGCTGCACGCCGCGGAGCCCGTCCCGCCAGTCCAGGCCTCGCCGTACTCTCCGTCCACGCGCCGGTTCTTCAACCCGCTCTACATCCGCGTGGAGGCCATCCCGGAAATTGCCTACCTGAAACCGCGCAAGCGGGCCACGGTGGACCGGCTCCAGGAGCAGGTCCAGGGCCTGAACAAGGACGCCGAACGGCTGGACCGCAACGCCGTGTACGCCGCCAAGCTGCAGGCCCTGGAGCTGCTCTATCACGCCCGGCGGGCACCGGCACGGCAGGCAGCGTTCGACGAATTCTGCCGGATCTCGGGGAAGGGACTGGACGACTTCGCCCTGTGGTCCGCCATCCGCGAGGACCTGGCGCCGGATGACCCGCTCTGGGCGGACCCGGACTGCGCCCTGGGCTCGCCTGAAGCCGAGGCGCTGCGGGAGAAGCTGGCCGACCGGATCGGCTTCCACCGCTGGCTGCAGTGGATTTGCGATGAACAGCTGGAGGACGCGCAACAGGCGGCGCTCCGGGCCGGGATGCGGCTGGGCGTGGTGCACGACCTCGCCGTCGGGGTCGACCTGAGCAGCGCCGACGCCTGGACGCTTCGCGATGTCCTCGCGCCCGGCATCAGCGTGGGTGCGCCGCCGGACATGTACAACCAGCTCGGCCAGGACTGGAACCAGCCGCCCTGGCATCCCGCCCGGCTGGCGGACGCCGGGTACGCACCTTTCCGGGACATGCTTTCCACCGTGCTCCGGCATGCGGGCGGCATCCGCGTGGACCATGTGTTGGGCCTGTTCAGGCTGTGGTGGGTGCCGGCCGGCAACTCGCCGCGGGACGGCGCCTACGTCACGTACGACCACGACGCACTGATCGGCATCCTCGCCCTGGAGGCCCAGCGCGCCGGTGCTGTGGTGATCGGCGAGGACCTGGGCACGTTCGAGCCGTGGGTGCGTGACTACCTTGCCGCGCGCGGCATCCTGGGGACGTCCATCCTGTGGTTTGAGAACGACGGCGACTCGCCACTGCCGCCCGAAAAGTACCGCACGCAGGCCCTCGCCAGCGTCAATACGCACGACCTTCCGCCCACCGCCGGCTACCTCGCCGGCCACCATGTGGCGTTGCGCAGCAGGCTGGGCCTGCTGGAACGCTCCGAGGCGGAGGAATTGGCGGAGCACACGGCCACGCTGGAAAAGATGATGGGACTGCTGCGCGAACGCGGGCTGCTGCCCGAAAGCGGTGAAACCGCCGCCGGGCCTGCAGCCGCCGGGAACGTTGAGGGCCAGGGCAGCGACGAGCGCACCATTGTGGCGCTGCACCGCCTGCTGGCCCAATCGCCGTCGGTCCTTCTCGGCGTGGCACTGGTGGATGCCGTGGGGGAGCGGCGGGTTCAGAACCAGCCCGGCACCACCGAGGCGCTGTACCCGAACTGGCAGGTACCGCTGGGCGGTCCGGACGGAAAGCCGGTGTTCATCGACGACCTTCCCGCCAACCCGCGGTTTAACGCCTTGCTGGCTGCGGTCTCGGAAGCTCTCACATGAGCGACGGACCCGTATTGGTAGTGGGCGGCACCGGCATGCTGGGCGGCCAGGTTGCCACCCAGCTGCTCAAGCGCGGCAAGCAGGTGCGGGTGCTGGTGCGGCCCGGCTCGGATGCCTCCCGGCTCGAAGCCGCCGGAGCGGAGATTGCGCGCGGCGACATGCTTGACGCGTGGTCGCTGCTGCGGGCGATGGACGGCGTCGACGCCGTGATCACCTCGGCTGCCGGCTACACCCGGCACCGGAAGGGCGACACCCCCAGGACGGATACGGTGGGCAACACCAACCTGGCCGAGGCCGCCGCCCGCTCGGGAGTCCGAAGGTTCGTCCTCACCAGCATCCTCACCTGCGACCAGACTCCACAGGTTCCGCACTTCTGGCACAAGAAGCTCACCGAGGACCGGCTTGAGGAGCTGGGTGTGCCGTTCGTGGCCCTCCGCCCTGGCGCGTTCCTCGATCAGGTCACGCGGTTCGGCGGCGACCCGTTCAGCAAAGGCCGGCTCACCTGGATCGGATCGCCGCGGGTCCCGTTGACCTTTGTGCTCACGCCCGACGTCGCCGGCTACCTCGCCGAGGCGGTTGACCTTCCGGGCCTGGAAGGCCGGCGCATCGACATCGGCTGGGACCGGCCGGTGGGCATGCAGGACGTCGCAGACATCGCGGGGCGGCTCACCGGCAAAGCCCTCACGGTGCGGTCCGTTCCTGCGGGTGTTGTCCGGGCGGCGGGGGCCCTGCTGGCACCGGTCAACCCCATGGCCAAGGACCTGGCCGCCATGATCGCCTGGTTCCAGACGGGCCGGTACGTCGCGGACACCGCCCTGCAGCGGCAGTTCTTCGGCGAGCCGCCCACGGCCGAGCTCGCCATCCGGCGGTTTGTCACGGGCCTGGGGCGGACAGTCCGCACCCAGGCCCGCGACGTGCCCTAGCCCGCCCCGAGTCGGCCTCCACATCATGCAACGCGGGGTCACTTCCTGCCCTTTCAACGACTCATATTGGGCAAGAAGTGACCCCGCGTTGCTCTATGCAGGGGGTTGGCCCGCCGTGAGCAGGTGGGTGAAGTGGTCGTACCGGAAGGTGACCGCGCCGCCGTCGTGCGTGTAGGAGATGTCGGCTCCATTCTGCACCCCGTCAGCCCCGTAGTTCACGTCCCAACTCCGGTTCAGCGCAGCTTTGAACTGGTACGTGCCTGCCGCCAGCTCCGGCACGGACAGCGTCCACACCAAAGTCGCCGGGTCCAGCGTCAACTGGGCCTGGTCACAAGCCGGGTCCCACTCGCCGCCACAACCGAGTTCGTCGTCCAGGCTCCCCGCGACAGCCACCGCTCCCGGCTGTTGTGAGGCATACATGGCGCTGAGGATGTGCGTGCTGTTGTCGTAGCGGAAGGTCACGGGGCCGCCGGAGTGGTCCAGGACGATGCTGCTTCCGTCAAGGACCCCGCCGGTGCCGTAGTTGGCTTCCCCGGCGTTGAGCGCGGCCTTGTACTGGTACCGCCCGGCCGGCAGGTCCACGGTCAGCCGCCAGATGCTATCCGCCGGGTCCAGGATCATCATGGCCTGGGGGCAGGCCGGATCCCATTCAGCGCAGCCCATCTGCAGGTTCAGGTCCCCGGCAACGGTCACCGAGTCGGGCTGCGGGGCTGCACCCACAAACACGGTCCGCGGTTCGCTGACCACGCTGAAGCCAGGCCCGGCCATGGTGGCGCGGTACTGCAGTTTTGTGCCGTCCGCGAGGTCCAGCGACGCAATGCCATCGACCACGGAGTACACGGGCGAGGAATCGTCGGAGCCAACGGCTGTCCAGTCGCCGCCGGCCACGCTGCGCTCGAAGGACACCACATGGCTGGACTTTTCCGGATCGGCCGTGGCGCTCAATTCCACGGAACCTTCAACGCTGCTGCCCTCGACGGGCTTCTGCAGGGTCAGGATTGGCGCGGGGACAGCGGCCGCCTGGGACTGGCTGGTGGCCGTGTGGCCGCCGTTGTCCAGTACCGTGGC
>DATFAE010000004.1:0-11075 GCA_035254945.1 Arthrobacter sp.
TCAAAGGTGCGTGGGGTGGAAGCGATGGTGAAGTTCGCTACTGCCGAACCTGACGGTGTGAACCGCAATTCCGGGTCATTGGTGAGATTACCGATGACCGTAATGGTGGTTTCGCCTGCCATCTACTGCCTCCTTGTTCGAGCCTGGATGAAGAATTCGATCCTGCGGGGTGAAGAATGAAAATTGGTGCTGAAGTTACTCAGCAACAACCTTCTGCTCTTCGGGGCGGGTGATCTTGGTGCGCATGATGGTCTCGTTAAGAGACAGCTGGCGGTCAAGTTCCTTGGCGGTGTCCGGCTTGGCGGTGAAGTTCACCACGGCGTAGATACCTTCGGACTTCTTCTTGATGTCGTAGGCCAGTCGGCGACGGCCCCAGATGTCAACCTTTTCGATGGTTCCACCATCGTTGGTGATGACATTCAGGAACTTCTGAAGCGACGGCTCAACGGTACGCTCTTCGACCTCGGGGTCGATGATTACCATCAATTCGTAAGGACGCATATGTGAACCCACCTCCTTTGGGCTAAGCGGTTACGGCATTTCCGTAACAGGAGGTTCATTTGCGATGCCATGCAATTGCCCGGCCACCGGAACGGAGGCAGGGCGCAGCACAGACTTCAATATCTTAGTGCATTTGGACCGGATAGGCGATTCGCGCTTGACTCAAGGCTAGGCGCCGTGGTTTCGGAGCGGAAGCGGGCGTGCGTTTATGTGGAAAACCGCGGCCCGCCGGGTGTGCACCAGTAGCGCGGCTAGAGTACAGACCATGGATGCCGCGCCGCTCAACGCCCCACCTCCTCAGGTGAGGCGCAGCCGGCTCCGGTTCGTGGCCATGATGGTGGCTGGAATCGCTGTCGCTGCGGCTACCGGCGCCACCGGCCGGTGGCTCCAGGCACCGGCCGCGGGATGGGCTACTGCGGCATTCGTCTATGTCATCTGGGTGTGGCTGCTGGTCGGCCGCATGGGCCCAACGGAAACCAAGGCGCACGCCACCGCGGAGGACCCGTCCCGGGGCACCACTGACCTGCTGATCCTGGGAGCGAACCTTGCCTCGCTGGCGGCCGTCGCCGTCGCCATGGTCGGATCGCACCAGGGCGACGGCGGCACCCGGCTTGGCGGAGCGGCACTGGTCCTCGCCAGCGTTGCCCTGTCCTGGATGCTGGTCCAGACGCTCTTCACGCTGAGGTATGCGGAGCACTACTACGGCGGCGGGAGCGAAGGTGGCGTCAGCTTCAACCAGGACGAACCGCCGCAATACACGGACTTCGCGTACCTGGCTACCAGCATCGGGATGACCTACCAGGTGTCCGACACCAACCTGGAGAACCCCCGCATCCGGCGCGAAGCGCTGAAGCACAGCCTCCTGTCCTACCTGTTCGGCACGGTCATCCTGGCTGCCACCATCAACCTGGTGCTGGGCCTGGCTTCCTAAGCTGCCCGCCTTGCAGTGGAATCTACGACGCCGGGCCGGCGCCGATAACCGCGTCCTCGCCCCGGGGAGCCTCATCGGCCGAGCCGCCGCCCTTGCGGTAGCGCCACACTCCGATGCCCACCACGACGGCTGCCAGTGCGAGCGAGAGCAGGAGGGACTCGCGGGTGGACTCCAGGATCACCATGCCGATCAGCAACGCCACGATGCTGGCAATGGATACCCAGGTCAGGTAGGGGAACAGCCACATCTTGAGGGCGAGGTCCTTGGCCGCAGCGCCCATGCGCTTGCGCAGGACCAGCTGCGAGGACGCAATGACCAGCCACACAAACAGGGCGATCGCACCGGAAGTGTTCACGAGGAACAGGAAGACGGTATCCGGGGCGATGTAGTTCAACCCGACCGTTACGAAGCCGACAACGGTGGAGGCCAGGACTGCCGAGGCAGGGACGCCCCGCTTGGAGATCCGGGTCCAGGCCTTCGGTGCATCGCCACGCCTGGAGAGGGAGAAGAGCATGCGGCTGGCCGTGTAGAGGCCGGAGTTCAGGCAGGACAGCACGGAGGTGAGGACCACGATGTCCATGATGGTTCCGGCACCGGGAATGCCGAAGAGTTCGATCACGGCGACATACGGGCTCTTGGCCACGTTGGCGTCATTCCAGGGGAGCAGGGTGACCACAATGGCAATGGAGCCGATGTAGAAGACCAGGATGCGCCACACTGTGGACTTGACGGCTTTTTTGACTGCATCAACAGGGTTCTCGGACTCACCGGCGGCGATGGTGGCGATCTCTGCGCCGAAGAAAGAAAAAACAACCACGAGGATGCCGGCCAGGACAGCTCCCGGCCCGTTAGGCAGGAATCCGCCATTCTCCACCAGGTTGCTCAGGCCCGGTGCCGGGACGCCCGGGATAAGGCCCAGGATGGCCGCCACGCCGAAGAGCAGGAACAGCACAATGGCGGCGACCTTGATGGAGGCGAACCAGAACTCGAATTCTCCGTACGACTTCACGGATCCCAGGTTGGTCAGGGTCAGCAGGACCATCAGGACCAGCGCCCATACCCACTGGTCAATGCCGGGGACCCAGCGGTGCATGATGGCCGCGCCTGCGGTGGCTTCGATGCCCAGGACGATGATCCAGAACCAGGCGTACAGCCAGCCAATGCTGAAGCCTGCCCACCGGCCGAGCGCCTTGTCCGCGTACGTCGAAAAGGACCCGGTTTCAGGGTTGGCGGCTGCCATCTCACCAAGCATCCGCATCACCAGGATCACCACGATTCCGGCAGCCATGTAGGCCAGCAGGATTCCCGGCCCGGCCTGCTGGATGGCGGCACCCGAGCCCACAAAGAGGCCCGCGCCGATCACGCCGGCGATGGCGATCATGGAAAGATGCCGCGGTTTGAGCGCCTTGGATAGTTGCTGGTCAGCGTGCATGGGTGCGCCGTCCTTAGTGTTGATGCGGAAGATGTTGGCTGCCTGTCGGCGCCGTGGTCACCGGCCAGGCGCGCAGACGCAGCCGGCCCGTGCGGTGGATCACACGTTTCTCCCACCATAGAGCGGGGATGCCGCCGGGTGGATGTGCAATTACACAGATCGGCCGGCGCCCAAAAGGATGTTCTCACAGGACCGAACACCAATGCGAATCACCGTTTGCCCATCAGGCAACTTTGAAATACCCCCGAAACTTGAGTACAAGCGGGCCCGGATTACTCTGGTGCAGGATCCGGATCGGGGCTATATTGGCATCCAACGGCTGGGTACCGTGCTGGACGTGATGAAGCGGCCAGGAAGTTGGCCCGCACAGTCATTACGTGACTGGACGGGCCTCGTCATTAGTTAATGCAGTACAACGCAATATCGGTCTCCTTCTTCGATGGATGGGGACCACATGTCGTTAATAGGCCGAAGCAAGGAGTTGGACCGGATCCTTTCGGTGATCCGGGGTCCGAAGGAATCCGCCCTGACGGTTGTCGGGCGGCGGGGCGTGGGTAAATCCGCACTCCTGTCCGAGATCCCGCGGCTTTCCGACTACCGGACCGTTTTCCTGCGGGCAAGTGCCTCCGAATCTGACTGGCCGCTGTCCGGCCTCACCGCCCTGCTGAACGGAATCGACGATCCAGTCCTCAACCGCTTCGCCGACGAACTGCTGCGCGATTCAACCGGTGCCATGGACGTCCCCACCGTCTCCACCATGCTCCTGAACGGGCTGCACCAGCGGTCCTCATCACGCACCGTCATCGTCGTCGACGATGCGGACCAGCTGGATCCCAGCAGCCAGGCGGTCATCGGATTCCTCGCGCGCCGACTGTCCGGCACGGACATGGCCCTTTTCACCAGCGTCCGTGAAGAATCACCGGACAGCCCGTTCGGCAGTCTCCCGGCCCTTCACCTGAAGCCGCTGAACTACAACGACACGGTCCGGATGCTGGAGTCGATCCCGGCGCGACAGACGGCGATCGCGGCAGTCCATGCGGTGGCGGCCGCTACGCAGGGTAACCCGCTTGCCGCCGTCGAGCTTTACACGTGCCTGCTGGAACGCCAGGCCGAGGGGAAGTACGCCCTCCCCATTCCGTTGCCCTCCAAGGGAAGCTTCGAGTCCGAATTCGCCGCGACGGTCGGCGGCCTGACCCCTGCCGCGCGGCACGTCCTGGACCTGATGTCGCTGTCCTGCCGCAGCGACATCGCCACGCTGGAAAAGGTCTACGGCGAGCTGTGGACAGGCGTGGATGAGCTCCTGGCGAACGGAATGGTGAGCCGGTCCGGACCGCACCTGCGGATCCAGGACCAGCTCCTGCGCGGCTACGTCTTCGCTGCCATGACACCGGCGGTCCGCACCGCCAACCACCGCGCGCTGGCCGACGCCGCCGGTGAGACCGACCCGTATGCCCGCCGGTGGCACCTCAGCTTTACGGCGCTGGAGCGACAGACGCCGTTTGGCCTCCTGCGGTTTGCCGTTGACCTGATCCGGAGCGGGGAAGTGTCCTTCGCCGTCGAGTACATCGAGCGCGCACTGACCATCAATCCGTGGGAAGCCGAGACTGCTGCGCGGCTCACCATGGTGGCGGAACTGCTGTTCAACAGGGGCGAATTTGTCTACGCCAAGCGGTACCTGGACTGGGCCCAGCGGGTGACACGCAACCCTGCACTGATTCTGCGGCTGACGGGCTTGGCCTTCGAAATCCAGTTCATCCAGGGCGCGGCCGTGCGGTCAAGCATGGTGCTTCGGCTGGTGAAGGAGTTCGGCCAGCACGATCCCGCTTACGCCGCCACCTTGCTGGCAGTCGGATCGATCTACTACGCGGAACGGTGGGAGCTCGAAGACGCGGTGAATCTCCTGCGTCACGCGGAGCAGTTCCAGGACGCCGCCTCCAAGGATTGCCTCGCGGTGGCAGACCGTGCCAAGCTCCTCATCGAGGCGATCAGCGGGAACGCCGAGCATCTCGGCCGCAAGCATGACGCCGCCGGCACGGTGGCCACACTTTTGGTTCAGGGACGCGCCCTGAGCTACGCCGAACACCACGAACTTGCCCAGGAAGCCTTCACGATGGTGCGGAATTCAGTGGAGGCGAGCAACGTTAACTGGCGGGAAACCGCAGCCTACCTGGCCATCGACAACGAGATCCGGGCGGGGAATGTGCGGACGGCCGTCCGGCTCATCGAGGACCTGGAACTCACCGAACCCGAATGCAAGTACCACCGCGGCATGCGGCACATCTTCCGCGTGTGGCGGGCCCACTCGCTGGGTGATGAGGCGATGGCCCGACTCTACGTTGCGGAGGCACAGCATTTCTCCGGGGCCGAAAGCCACCCGGCCATCACTGCCCAGCTGGCCGCCTGCCAGGGCCACTTCGCACTGATGCGCGGCAACCTGGCCGAGGCCTTCGCCCAGCTGTCACGCGCCGCCGAGATCGGCACGGCCTTCGGCAACCCCACACTGCTCCGCTGCGAAGCTGACCTCGTGGAAGTGCTGGTCCGGCTGGGCCGGCACCGCGAAGCAACCCAGGCCCTTTACCGCCTGGAAAGCCGTGCCGTGGGACTCAGGTCTCCTTGGCTGCTGACTGCCGTGGCACGGAGCCGGGCCATGCTTGCCGATGGTGAGCAGTCGCTTCAGCTGTTCACCCACGCACTCGAGAGCAGGACCGCACACGATTCACTGCTGGAACGTGCCAGGACGCTGCTGTGCTACGCCGAGCGGCTTGGTGCCTTCGGCCGGCTGCGGGATGCCAGGGACGGGCTGCTGCGGGCCAAGGTGATGTTTGACGAGGCAGGCGCCGACGCCTGGACCCAGCACGTTGATTCGCTCCTGCTGGACGAGCGTGTTGAGCCCGCCCGCGCACCGGGCAACCCCGCCATGCTCATGCTGGCCGACCACGAGCGCGCGCTCGCGCAGATGGTGGCCCGCGGCATGCGCAACAAGGAGATCGCAGCCACGCTGTACGTCTCCGTGCGGACCGTGGAAGTGCGCCTCACGGCCATCTACCGCAAGCTGGGCGTGGAGTCCCGCGCCCAGCTGACTGCCCTGGCTGCCGGCAAGGAAGCGGCTGCCCGGGAACCGTATGTTCTGCCTGTCCTTTAGGCCCAGAATCTCTGCAATTGCAGGTACCCGCAGTATCCACACTGTTACCTTCCCAGTACCACAAAGGCCCCGCTTTTCCCCGTAATAACCGCCGTTTCCGGGCTAATTTTGCTTCACGGTCAGAGCAAAAAGCGGACACGCCGGGAAGGGGTCATCATGGCGGAAATTCCAGTAGCCCGGACCCGGCATGCAACCTTTGACTGGCCCGTTGCACCCGTTGCTGCACAGCGGTCCGCAACAGCGCCGTTGGCGGCAGCAGAAGCCGCAGGAACCCGTCTTCTGCTGCCGCCGGCTGCCGTCCCCGCCACGCCCGGCCGCAAGGCCGCCGCAGCGTGGATCTCCACGCACATCAATCTTCTCCGCGTCACTGATTCGCTCATGGTGGCGGGAGCCGTGTCTGTCGGCTACATGCTCTCCAGTGTCGGATTCGTTCCAGGAGTTGAAAGCGATAAGGGCGGCATCCTGGCTGCAGCCACGGTCACGCTCCTCTGGCTTATGGCCTTGGAAATCTACCGGACACGCGATTCCAAGGTCCTGGGAGTCGGGGCGGACGAGTACAAGCGCGTCGCGTCAGCGACGCTGCGGATCTTCGGCCTGATGGCCATCACCGCCGTGGTGTTCTCCATCCATGGCGGGACCGCCTTCGTCACCGTGTCGCTGCCGTTGGGGCTGGTGGCCCTGACCGGCAACCGCTGGGCGTTCCGGCGCCGGCTCACCAGGGAAAAGGCCCGCGGACGCCACCTCTCCAGGGCCATCGTCGTCGGCGAACCCGAAGAAGTCCGGTACGTGGTGCAGCAGGTGGCCAGGAAATCCGGCCCCGTGTACAAGATCCTGGGAGTCTGCCTTCCCGGTGCCCGGCGCGGGGCGAGCCTGCGCGTGGATGGCCAGCAGATACCGGTCCTCTCATCGACCGATGACATCGCCCGGACCGCGCGGCTGTCCGATGCGGACGCAGTCATCGTGGCCGGGCCCCTGCCCGGCGGCAACAAGTTCATCCGCGAACTCGGCTGGAAGCTGGAGGAATGCGCCGCGGAAATGGTCCTTGCGGCCACCCTCACCAATGTTGCGGGTCCCCGCATCCATTGGCGTCCCGTGGAAGGCCTCCCCCTGATGCATGTGGATATTCCCCAGTACTCGGGAGCCAAGCATGCGCTGAAGAGAGTCATGGATGTGGCGATGGCGCTGGCTGCCCTCCTTGCGCTGTCGCCGCTGCTCCTGGTGCTGGCCGTAATCGTGCACCTGGACAGCCCGGGGCCGGTACTTTTCCGGCAGGACCGGGTGGGCAAGGACGGCACCGTGTTCGGGATGTTCAAGTTCCGGTCCATGGTGGTGGACGCCGAAGCCCGCCTGGCGGCGCTCAGCAAGCAAAACGAAGGCTCGGGGGTGCTGTTCAAGCTGCGCGACGACCCCCGGGTGACGCGGTGCGGGCGATGGATGCGGAAGTACTCGCTCGATGAACTGCCGCAGCTCTGGAACGTGGTGCTCGGCAACATGAGCATGGTGGGCCCCCGTCCACCGTTGGACCGGGAAGTCAACGGCTATGAACGCCACACCCACCGCCGCCTGCTCATCAAGCCGGGAATCACCGGCCTCTGGCAAGTCAATGGCCGCTCAGACCTTTCCTGGGATGAGGCAGTGCGGCTGGACCTCTATTACGTCGAAAACTGGTCCATTGCCGGAGACCTGCTGATCCTGTGGCGGACCTTCCGCGCAGTCATCAAGCCCTCCGGCGCCTACTAACCACCACACCTCACCCGGGAAAGAAAGTGACATGAGAACCTTCGCCAATCCGTTCCACGTCCCCACGCACCGCCAGCCGACGCCGAAACTGAAGATCGCCGTCGTAGGAGCCGGGTATTGGGGGCCCAACCTGGCCCGCAACCTGCAGGCCAGCCCCGAGTGGGACCTCGTGGCCATCTGTGACCTGGACGTTGAACGGGCTGCCAGGCTGGCGGCCACGCTGGGTGACATTCCCGTCGTCGAATCCCTGGACGAGCTGCTGGATACATTCGATGTGGACGCCGTGGCGATCGCGACGCCGGCCCGCACCCACCACGGGACCGTCATGACGGCGCTCCGCGCCGGTAAGCACGTCCTCGTGGAAAAGCCGCTTGCGGACAGCCGGGCCCACGGCCTGGAAATGGTGGCGGAGGCCGCGGCGAACGGCCTGGTGCTGATGGCGGATCACACGTACTGCTACACACCGGCGGTGCTCAAGATGCAGGAACTGGTGCAGGCGGGGTCCCTCGGCGAAATCCTCTTCGTGGACTCCACCAGGATCAATTTGGGCTTGGTGCAGCCCGATGTGGACGTGTTCTGGGACCTCGCCCCGCACGACCTCGCGATCCTCGACTTTGTGCTTCCCGGCGGACTGAACCCGACCGAGGTCTCGGCTTTCGGCGCGGACCCGCTGGGGACAGGAAGGGACTGCGTGGGACACCTGAATTTCCGGTTGCCCAACGACGCCACCGCCCACGTCCACGTGAACTGGCTGAGCCCCACCAAGATCCGGCAGATGGTGATCGGCGGCTCGCTGCGCACGCTGGTGTGGGACGACCTGAACCCGCAGCAGCGGCTGAGCGTTTACGACCGCGGTGTGAGCCTGGACCGGCAGGCCAAATCGGCGGGTGAGAAGAAGACCTCCGCCGTCTCCTACCGGCTGGGGGATACCTGGTCGCCGGCCCTTCCCGAACGCGAGGCACTGGGGCAGGTGGTGGAGGAGCTGGCCTATTGCATCCATAACAAACGTGAGGCGCGCACCGGCGGCGCCTCCGGACTGCGTGTCCTCTCAGTCCTGGAAGCGGTCACCCGCAGCCTGGGCATGGACGGCCAGGCTGCACCGGTTGAGGGGTCCGAAATGGCGGGCGCCGGAGTGCAGCTGGAGCGTGCGCTGTGAGCGAGCTGGAGGGGGCCAATGTCCTGGTGACCGGCGGGGCCGGGACGATCGGTTCCACCCTCGTGGACGCCCTGCTGGTGGCAGGGGTGAACCGGATCGACGTGCTGGACAACATGGTCCGCGGCCGGCTGGGCAACCTCGGCCCGGCGCTGGAAAGCGGCCGGGTTGAGCTGGTGGAGGAAAATATCCGGAACCGGGACCTGGTGCACGATCTCACAAAGGGCAAGGACCTGGTATTCCATCAGGCGGCCATCCGGATCACGCAGTGCGCCGAGGAACCGCGGCTGGCGCTTGAGGTGCTGGTGGACGGAACGTTCAACATCCTGGAGGCCGCAGCCGAGCACGGGGTGGACAAACTGGTTGCCGCCTCCAGCGCATCGGTGTACGGCATGGCGGAAGAATTTCCCACCACGGAACGCCACCACCATGCCAACAACGACACGTTCTACGGCGCGGCCAAGTCCTTCAACGAGGGGATGGCCCGCAGTTTCCACGCCATGACCGGGCTGGACTATGTGATGCTGCGGTATTTCAACGTCTACGGGCCCAGGATGGATGTCCATGGCCTGTATACCGAGGTCCTGGTCCGGTGGATGGAAAGGATCATGGACGGCCAGCCGCCGCTGATCTTCGGCGACGGCCTGCAGACCATGGACTTCGTCTACACCACGGATGTGGCCCGGGCCAACGTGCTGGCGGCAGCGAGCGGCGTCAGCCACGGCGTCTACAACATTGCCAGCGGTACGGAGACAAGCCTGCTGGAAATGGCGCAGGCGCTGCTCCGGGTCATGGGCTCGGACCTGGAAGTGGAGCACGGACCGGACCGCCTGGTGAACAGCGTGGTCCGCCGCCTGGCTGACACGTCGGCGGCACGGCAGGACCTGGGTTTCAAGGCGGAAGTTGAACTCGAAGAAGGACTCCGCGAACTCGTCAGCTGGTGGAAGCCGCTGCGCGATGAGATCGCCGCGACAAGGAAAGTTGGTGCCCGATGACTGCGGAAACAGTCCTTGCCCGGATCAACGTCATGAAACCCTGGCTCGGTGATGAGGAAGCACAGGCGCTGGCCGAGGTGGTTGCCTCCGGCTGGGTGGCGCAGGGGCCAAAGGTCAAGGAGTTTGAGTCTGACTTCAGCGCCTCGCAGGAGGTGCGTCACGCCGTCGCAACCTCAAGCTGTACCACCGCGCTGCACCTGGCCCTGATTGTGGCGGGCATCGGCCCCGGGGACGACGTGGTGGTGCCGTCGCTGTCTTTCATAGCCACCGCGAACGCCGTGACCTATGTGGGGGCGCGGCCGGTGTTCTGCGACGTGGACCCGGCCACCGGCAACGTGACCGCTGAGACCATCCACGCGGCGCTGACCCTGGATACGCGGGCGGTGATTGTGGTTGACCAGGGCGGGGTGCCCGTGGACCTGGACCCCATCCGGGAACTCTGCGACCGGCACGAGATCACCGTGATTGAGGACGCCGCCTGCGCGGTGGGCTCCCAATACAAGGGCCGGCCGGTGGGCACCGGGGCGGACGTGACTGTCTGGTCGTTCCATCCGCGCAAGATCCTCACCACCGGCGAGGGTGGGATGCTCACCACGCACAGGGCGGACTGGGCGGCGCGGGCACGGACGCTCCGGGAGCATTCCATGAGTGTCTCCGCGACCGACCGGCACGGGTCATTGCTGGCGCCGCCGGAGGTCTATCTCGAGATCGGGTTCAACTACCGGATGACCGACCTGCAGGCCGCCGTCGGGGTTGTGCAGTTGCGGCGCCTTGCGGAAATTGTGGCACGGCGCCGGGAAATCGCTGCGGCGTACGTAGCCGGGCTGGCGGGCCTGAAGGGCCTCAGGTTCGTGGCTGATCCGCCGTACGGCACCACCAACTTCCAGTCCTTTTGGGTTGAGATCCTTCCAGGGTTCCCCGTCAGCCGCGAGGAACTGCTGGGGCGCCTGGCCGACGCGGGAATCTCGGCGCGGCGGGGAATCATGGCGGCGCACCGGCAGCCGGCCTACCGCTGGCGCGACACAGGCAACGCGGGGCTGCAGCACACCGAGCGGCTGACTGACCGGACGCTCATCCTTCCCGTCTTCCACGAGCTGGACACCGTCAGCATGAACCGTGTCATGAACACGATCCATGCCGCCGCCCACGGGGTGGGCAGGTGAGCGAGCTGATACTGATTG
>DATFAE010000005.1:0-41241 GCA_035254945.1 Arthrobacter sp.
GCTGAAACACTCCACGGCCTGGACACCCACCGACGCCAGCACAGACAAACCACCCGGCTGGACCTCACCCACCGGACGCCACTACCAAAGCGAACACCACGACCGGGAAGCACCACACTGGCCACCCCAAATCCTGGACCAAATCAGGCACCAGGAAATCAGCCCTGCCTCGCCGGAAGACATGCGGCCCCGTGAACCTGCCCCAAGTTCAGTTCCCGGACTGGGCGTTGTTCCTGCCCGCTGAGGCATGCCACAACTTCCAGGAGTCAGCACCGTGTGCCGTGCTGCGTTGGAGCGCAGCAACTACGCGAACGACTCCAGTTCCACGCCCGCAGCCTCGAGACCGGCACGGACTCCTGCGGCCATCTCCACTGCCGCGGGGGTATCGCCGTGGATGCAGAGCGAGTCCGGCCTGACCTTGACCACCGTCCCGTCCACAGCTACCACCTCACCCTTCACTGCGAGGCGCACTGCGCGCTCCACGATCGAATCGACGTCGTGCAGCACGGCACCTTCCTGCGATCGCGGGACCAGCGTGCCGTCGGCCTGGTAGGCGCGGTCCACGAAAGCCTCCACAAACACGGGATGGCCGGCCTCCTTGGCCTGGAGCAGCAGCTGCGAGCCCGGCAGGCCAAGGATGGGCAAACCGGGGTCGTAGGCCTGAATCGCGGCCACCACGGCTGAAGCCTGCTCTTCATCTTGGACGAGGCGCTCGTAGAGGGCGCCGTGCGGTTTGACGTAGTCCACGGAAGTCCCGACAGCGTGGGCCACGCCGTCCAGGGCGCCCAGCTGGTAGAGGACATCACCGAAAAGCTCGTCAAAGGACATGTCCAGGGAACGCCGGCCGAAGCCGGCCAGGTCGCGGTAGCCCACGTGCGCGCCGACGGTTACATCCAGCTCGAAGGCGGCCCGGCAGCTGTCCAGCATGGTGACGGGATCGCCCGCATGGAAGCCGCAGGCAACATTGGCGCTGGTGACCAGCCGGAACATCGCGGCGTCGTCCCCCATGTTCCACGAGCCGAATGATTCGCCCAGGTCAGCGTTGAGATCCAAGGTTGTTGCCTTCCAGAGTGAGGTTGTCCGGGCCCGCCTCAGCGGCTTTGAGCTCCCCTGGAATCGTATCCGGCATCGGCCCGAAAGCCTCCTTGGCGTTCGCCACCACGGCCCGCCCCATGATCAGGTTTCCTGCCCCGCCCACCACAGCACCGACACCGAAGGGCAGCGCCCGGCCGAACAGCGCCGTACCCTGGCGCTTCACCAGGCTCTTGAGGAAGGCCCTTTGGATTCTCCTGCGGACGGCACCGAAGCCGGACCCGGGCAGGGCTTTCGAGAGTACGTCACCCCACGCATTGGGGGCGCTCGTACCTTTCCCCAAGGCCTGGCCGCTCAGGGTCCCCAACAACGCGGTTCCCTCTTCCCCAAGCATGATGGCCATGACCATGGTGCTGGCCTTTTCGGGGTTGGTCAGGCGGATGCCGTGAAGCTCAGCGAGCGATGTGGCATACAGCGCGGTCGCTTCAAGGAATCCCACCGTGGCGGCAGCGGAGAGTCCGAGCGACGCCACAGTCCCAACGCCGGGCACTACCGCGGTGGCCCCCACGATGGCGCCGCCGCCGGTGACGGCCGCCAGGTAGTCGCGTTCGATTCGCACGGCGAGCTGTGCCGCAGATGCGTGCGGCTGCTTGCGCTGCACCCGGCGGATGTAGGCCAGCACCAGCGGGCGCTGGATCTCCACTGCGCGGAGCAGCACGTTGTGCACCCCGGGTTTCGGCTTTCCTTCGGCGTCGAATACCGCATTGTGAGCGGTTTCCTGTGCGATCCGCACGGCGGGATTGCTGCGCTTGGCCATGGTCACCTCTGCTTTCGTCCGCGGCAGTCTCACTGCCGTACCTAAATACTAAGGTTGCTTAACACTAGGCCAACCCCGGCCCGGTCCCCTACATCACCCAGGATTCGGCCACGGCCATATAGGCGGACGACGACGGCCCCCGCGGTCCCGGATAGACGCTCGGCGCGCCGGGCCACTCCACTCCGAATTCGGCCAGGCGGCCGCTGCTGCACGGCAGATAGACATTGCTGAGGGCGGCCGCGCTGGATCCGAGTTGGAAATCGGGCTGGGAGAAGGGCCGCCGGTCCAGGATCCCTGCGAGCGCCAGCTCAGCCTTGCGGCCCGTTGCGCGAAACCCGCGTTCAAGGTCCAGTTCGACGTCGAACTCGTCCTGGGTGTGCGAGATCCCGTTGAGCGGGAACCTGGCTGCCTCCGGGAAGTAGCGGGTGAGTTCGGCGGCGAGGGTGGCGGCGAAGTACTCATTGCTTCCGTAGCTCCGCCAGCCCTGCAGCGTGGCGATTATCAGTGCGTTGCCTGTACCCCAGCGCGACCATTCCGCCGCCCAGAAGGAGGCGAAACAGCTGGCCGCCTCACCTGGAACCAGTTCGCCGTTGGGATCGACGGGGTGCAGTGCGAGGCCATGGCTGGCGCCCACAAATGCCAGGCTGCGCCGCCACGAGGCGGTAGCGGTGTTTTCCACGGTTCACCAGTCCAGATCCGGCGCGCCGAGCGATACAAAGCCTGGCGACCGCCGATCGTCCGATCCCAGCAGCTCCAGCAGCTCCCTCGCCGCAACACGGGGAGCCTTCACGGCGTCGGCCCGCCCCATGCCGGTGGCGAGCTTGCCTGGATGGACCGCCCAGCAGCGGACCTGCCCCCGAAGATCCTGCGCAAGGGAAATTGTCAGCATGTTCTGGGCAGCTTTGGACACCCGGTACGCATAGCTGGTGGAAAGGCTTGCAAAGTCCCCGCGGGCTTGGCCGGACAGGGACCCCAGCCGGGACGTGACGTTAACAATGACCGGGTCATCGGCCGCGATCAGCTGAGGCAGCAGGGCCTGCACCATGCGCAGCGGGCCGGCCGCGTTCACGTCGACGGCGTTCAGCACACCCGCCGCCTGCACGGAACCGAGCGGCTGATGCGGCGCCCCCTGGGATGCATTGTTGATGAGGACATCCACCGGACGCCCCCGCACCGCGTCAGCTACCGCTGACACGTCGTCAGACCGGACATCATGAACCACGGCCTGCAACCCGGGCAGCCCGTCCAGCACTCTTGCCTGGCCGGACTGCCGCACTACTGCCAGCACCAGCCATCCCGCCGCCGAAAGCTCCTGGGCAAGCGCCTCCCCGAACCCACGGCCGGCGCCGGTGACCACCGCCAGCCGCTGCCCTGGAGCTTGCTGTTGCGGTTGCCCTGCAGCCTGCATTCCAGTACCCCCCGATAACCACGTAAGCCTAGACTTACCCTATGCCCACCCCCAAAGCCCTGCGGCCTTTTGCGCACCGCGAGTACAGGGTGTTGATCGCGGCACTCGCCATCTCCATCTTCGGGTCCGGGATGTGGGCCGTCGCAATGGTTTACCAGGTGATCCACCTTAGCGGTGGCCCGCTGGAACTCTCGCTCGTTGCCACTGGCGGCAGCGTCGGCCTCGTGGCGTTTGTCCTGGCGGGCGGCATCGCGGCCGACCGCTTCCCGCAGAGGCTCCTGATCATCGCCGTGGAAGGCGCCAACCTGGCCGTCATCGCCGCTGTCAGCGCCCTGTCCATCGCCGGCTGGCTGCAGATCTGGCACCTCGCGGTGGGCGCCTTTGTGCTGGGCGTCGGCGCGGCGTTCTTCTTCCCCGCCTACTCAGCCATCCTGCCGCGGATCCTGCCGCCGGAGGACCTGCTCGCGGCCAACGGCATGGAGGGCACCATGCGGCCCACCCTGCAGCAGGCGGCCGGGCCCGCCGTCGCCGGAATCCTGGTGGCCGCGCTCTCACCGGCCCACGCCGTCACCGGTGTGGCTGCCTGCCACCTGATGGCGTTCATCATCCTGAATTTCCTGGGCCAGCATGCCTTGGCTGCGCCTGCCAACGGCTCCGGACCCAGCGCTCCGCACGGCGCCCCACACAGCGGCGGCGTGGGCGAACGGCGGGCAAAGTCGTCCTTGTTCCACGACCTCCGCGAAGGCATCAGCTATACCCTGCGGACGCCCTGGCTGCTCTGGACCCTGCTCTGGGCCTGCATTTCCGTGCTTTTCCTGATCGGTCCAATTGAGGTGCTGCTTCCGTTCGTGGTCCGCGACCAGCTGGGCGGCGACTCGAGCATGTTCGGTTTCCTGCTCGCCATCATGGGGGTCGGCGGTGCCGCCGCTTCAATGGCGACCGCCTCGCTGAGGCTGCCAAGGCGGTATCTCACGGTGATGATGGCGTCCTGGGGCGTGGGATCGCTGCCCCTTGCCGCCGTCGGAATCATGGACAGCTTCTGGGCACTGGCCGTGGCCCTGTTCATATTCGGTGCCACGGGCAGCGTCGGCATGGTCATTTGGGGCACGCTGCTTCAGCGACGCGTCCCGCCACACCTGCTCGGCAGGGTCTCCAGCCTGGACTTCTTCGTGTCCCTTGCCCTGATGCCGGTTTCGATGGCCCTGGCCGGACCGGCCGCGGAGGTGCTCCCCATCTGGCTGATCTTCCTGGTGGCCGGCGGCGTGTGCCCCATCGTGGCAGTGGTTGCGTCCATCGTCGCGAAGATGCCCCAGGACGAGCTCGCCCACCCGCTGGACCGGGCGCCTGAGGTGGAACGCACGACGGCGGCAGGAGACTGACGCACGCAGCGTCGGTTCCTGCCGCCGTAGTCGCTTCTGCCGCCTGGCGCGGCGCGCAGCGGCTCAGGCCAGCGGCAGCTGTGCCAGCGAGTTAAGCCCGGGCGCGCACCACGGGGAGGCTCGCCGTCGGCGGTCCGCTGGGGAAGACCGTGGGCTCCGGGACCTGGACCGGCGCCAAAGCCACCCGCACCGGTTCCCCGGCCACGCTGATCAGCTCTCCCCGGACGTCAACGTCGAGCGGCTCGCCCCCGGTCACGGTGAGGGTGAGGGAACCGGCGTCGAGCTCGACCCTCAGCAGCCGGCCCTGGACCTTGAGGTGGAAGGCCAGGCTGTCCCACTCCGTGGGCAGCCGCGGATCAAAGAACGGCACCGGGCCCTGGTCGCGGAGGCCTGCGAAGCCGCACACAAGCGAGCTCCACACGCCGCCGGTGGAGGCGATGTGCACGCCGTCGATCGTATTGCCGTGGGTGTCGTCGAGGTCGATGAATACGGCGTTGGTGAAGTGCTCCAGGGCCGCTTTGGGGTAGCCCACCTCGGCGGCCATGATTCCCTGGACACAGGCGGACAGGGTGGAGTCACCGGTGGTGATGGGATCGTAGAAATCGAAGGCCCGGCGCTTTTCCTCGGCTGTGAAGTCCTGCCACTGCAGGAACATCGCCAGGACGGTGTCCGCCTGCTTGAGGACCTGGTGGCGGTAGATCACCAGCGGGTGGAAGTGCAGCAGCAGCGGGTACTTGGACCGCGGCGTGTTCCAGTCCCACGACTCCAGGGTCATGAAGTCGTTGTCCTGGGAATGCACCTGCATCCGGTCATCGAACGGAAGCTGCATCCGGCTCGCCGCGGCCTCCCACAGCTGGCGTTCGTCATCGCTGATCTCGGCGTGGTCCAGGGCAGCGGCCGCGCGCAGGTTAAAGCGCGCCATGACGTTGGTGTAGAGGTTGTCGTTGACCACGGCGGTGTACTCGTCCGGGCCGGTGACGCCGTGGATGTGGAAGAGCCCGTCCTTGCCGAAGAAGCCCAGCGAGATCCACATGCGTGCCGTCTCGATCAGCAGTTCGGCGCCCATGCCATCACGGAAGGAGGCATCGCCGCTGGCCCAGACGTACCGGTTGGTGGCGAAAGCGATGGCCGCCGCGATGTGGAACTGGGCGGTGCCGGCGGCGTAGTAGGCGCTGGCCTCCAACCCGTTGATGGTGCGCCACGGGAACAGCGCGCCGTCCACGCTCAGTTCCTTGGCACGGATCCGGGCGGTGGGGAGCATCTCGTGCCGGAACTCCAGGACCTGGCGGGCGCCTTCCGGGTTGGTGTAGGTCAGGTACGGCAGGAGGTAGACCTCCTGGTCCCAGAAGTAGTGCCCCTCATAGCCGGAGCCGCTGACTCCCTTCGCGGGGATGCCTGCGACGTTGGCGCGCGCGGTGGCCTGGGCCAGCTGGAACAGGTTCCAGCGGATGGCCTGCTGCAGCTCGGGCTGGCCGCCCACCACAATGTCGGACGTGGCCCAATAGTCGCGGTAGTGCTCGCGGCTCTCGGTGAAGATGTCCTCCACTGAGCGCAGCCCCTCTTCGGCGGCCTCGGCCGCGTCCCGTCCGGAGTCCTGGACGCCACGGCCCGCGGCGTAGCTGATGCTTTTCTCAAGGCGGAACGGCTCATCGGCGCCGACGGCCAACACGTACCGGACGCTGCTGTCGTCCTGGTCCACGAGGGTGTCGAAGGGCTGGTGGCCTGCGGAGGTCCAGTGGTCAACGGCGATCCCCACGCGCTGCTTGGATTCCGCGGCTTCCCAGGAGAGGCGGAGCGAGCCGTCGCCGCCGTCGAGCCGCAAGGGCAGCAGGACGCGTCCGGCGTGGCGTCCGGCGCGGCGCGGATCGTGCTGCGAGTGGTCCTCCACCGGCTGGTCCTGGCGGTTGATGACCGAGGACGTGACGTCGGCGGACACATCCCGGTCCGCCGCTACTTCCAGCGAGATGCCCAGGCTGCCACGGGACGCGAAGCCCACGGCCCGGCGCTCGGTGGTGGTGACGGTGGCACCGGAGCGGCATTGCCACGTGATGCGGCATTCGTAGATGCCGGTGGAGAAGTCCACCGAGCGGCGGTATTCCAGCACCGCCGATTCGGCAAGGCTGAGCGCCTCACCGTCGATGATCACCGTGAAGTTGTTCGCATCGGGGATGTAGATGATCCGCTGCCCGGTCCGGGCGAAGCCGAACGCGTTCTCCGCGTGCTTGATGTCCCAGATTTCGTGCAGGCCGTTGATGAAGCTGCCCGGCAGATCGGCGTCGGCGGCCGCCCAATGGGCGCCGCGGATGCCAAGGTGTCCGTTGCCCAGCGCGAAAAGGGTCTCCAACGTGCCCGCGTTGCCCGGCTCGTGGCGCGTTTCCACAAGCTGCCAGGGGGTGTTGGGGAACCGTTCGCGGTCCGCGGTGATGAGAGCCATGGTGTTGGGGTCCTTTTGGCGTTGTGCTGTGCAGCCGGGTCTCATCCGGCTTTGAGGCGCTTCGTGCAGGGCCGCTGCGGCCCCGCGTGGGATTTGGTTGTGCGGCTTGGCTGGGGCCGGGACGCCGCTGAATAACAGGTGGAGCAGGCCGTCGGGGAACAGCCGGAACTCACGGACTAGGTGTCCAGCGGGCTAGAGGAGTTCCTCCAGGTCGTTGACCACCATGGTGGCGCCGGCGTCCAGCAGCGTCTGCCTGCCTGCGCCGCGGTCCACACCGATCACGGAGTGGAAGGAGCCCGCACGGCCTGCCTGCACACCGGAGACAGCATCCTCCACCACCACGCAATCCTCGCTGGGAAGTTCCAGCAGCCGGGCGGCGTAGTCGTAGGTGGCTGGGCTGGGCTTGCCGGGCAGGCCTTCGGCGGCTGCCACCACCCCGTCCACCACCACGGGGAAGCGGTCGCTCAGGCCGGCAGCCTTGAGTACCGCCGGGGCGTTCCGCGAGGAGGAGACGACGGCGACCTTCAGTCCCTGCGCGAGCACGGCTTCGATGAAGCGCACGGAACCCTCAAACGGCTCCACGCCACTGCTCACAATGTCGTTGAAGATCCGGTTCTTGCGGTTGCCGAGTCCCTGCACCGTGGTGTGGGCGGGATCGTCGTCGGTGGGACCCTCGGGCAGCACGATGCCGCGGGACGCCAGGAAGTCGCGGACGCCGTCGAACCGCGGCTTGCCGTCGATGTGGTCGAAGTAGTCGCTCTCCCGGTAGCCTTCCACCTGCGGCTGGGTTTCCAGGTAGCCGTCGAAGAGTTCCTGCCAGGCCTGCTCGTGGACAGCCGCCGTGGGGGTTAGCACCCCGTCCAGGTCAAAGAGAATGGCGGAGGCGGCGGTCCAGCTGTTGGGTTGGGTCAGAAGATCAGTCATGCGCGGTGCGGTGTCCTTTCAGACGGCGGGCAGGCCCGGCGGGCGCGGTGCTTGGGATGGGCGGTGCGTGGATGGGGCGGCGACGATGTCCGCTGCGATCAGCAAGCGCGGCGCGGGGGCGTGGGTGAAAATGCCACGGCTGGCCGGAGGGGCGCTGATGAATGCCTCCTCCCATCATGGGCGCGTTGCCGTCCCCTGACAAACCGAGGGGCGAGCGGACAGTTGGCAGGCGTCTTCGCCGCCCGCAGAGTCACATGAATCAGGTCCATGCCGCAGTTCTCCTTCCCGCCCAGTTCAAGGGCCGGTGGAATCGGCCGAAGACGAGTGTAAGCGCTTACAAATTTGGCGCGCAACTGTTTTTTCTCCGCGTCCCAGTGTGACGTGACTCTCGGCCCGCGGGCCGGGTATCAGGCGGGACACCGCCGGGATCATTTCAGGACGTAATGGCGCAGGAAGGCGCTGACATCCACCATCTCGGCCTTGCACATGGCGTGCCCCATGCCGGGGTAGGTCCTTGCCGTGAGTTGGGTGTTGGCGTTCAGCCATTCCTCGGTATGGGCCGTGGCGTCTTCATTGATGACCAAATCCGCCTTGTCCCTCCCCCAGAAGAACGGCGGCGGGGTGTCGAAGGAGTCGGTCAGGGCCAGGAGTTCATTTTCCAGCACAAAACCGGAGAGGCCCACGACGGTTTCGTAGCTCCTGGGGTGCAGGCGCAACAGGGTGCTGGCCATTGCCATACCCTGCGAATACCCCAGCAGGCTCACGCTGCTGTGCTGGCCCCTGACCGAGTCGATCCAGTGGTGGACCTTGCTGGTGGTGCTGATGACGTCGGCAAAGTCGTTGGCGAGGAAGTAGTCCAGGAGGAACCAGCCATAGTGGTCACCGATGGCCATGGGCGCCCGCAACGCCGCGCAGGTGAACCCTGACGGCAGGTAGTTAAACAGCCGCACCATCCGGGATTCATCAGTGCCGTAGCCATGCATCATCACCAGCAGCGGTGTACCGGCGCGCTCCTCCTCCGGCCTGGACCACACAACTGTTTCCATCGGACCAGCCTAACCAGCAGGCGGGGCGCAACGGCACCGTGGCGCACGGTTACGATTGCGCCGCACCCCCGCCCAGTCATTGAATCAGCCATGACAGCGCTGTAGCCTGACGCTAGACAGACAGCATGCTTAGCAAACGCGCTTGGCAAGCTATCCAGCAAGTCCTGCAGTTCCAGAAGTACCGCCCCACAAGATCCGCGGACATAAAGGAGCAAGTCATGAGAATCGGTTCCTCCATCTTCCTCATCGCCATCGGCGCCATCCTCGCCTGGGCCGTCGCCCCAGGCCTGATCCCGGCCGTCGACCAGGTGCTCATCGGCTACATCCTCATGGCAGTGGGCGTCATTGGACTCATCGCCTCACTGATCCTGGCCTCGCCGGGGCGCAGCCGGCGGGTCAGCGAAACCCGCTCAGTGGTGGACCCCAACACCGGGGAACGCATCACCCGCAACGAAAGCCGCGACGGCGGCCTGTAAACCGCAGGACGAAGCACTCCATCATGAACCCGAAAAGCCGGGCCGGACCACAATGGTCCGGCCCGGCTTTCCACTTCCCTGCGGGCGTCGGTCCTCGGCAGTCGGGCGCGAAGACCCGGAGCGGTTCTTTGTTTCGTTTGGGTTTCCATTGACAAACCAACATAAGCAAAGATAAAGTCAAGTAATTCAACACCGTGTGATGCCAGTCACTTGATGGTTTCCCAGACTTTACGCAACGGAGGGTATGTGTTCGCCGAGGAGCGCCAGCAGAAGATTGCCGAGCTTGTTGCCGGCAGCGGCCGGGTCAGTGTGACCCTGCTGGCTGAGCGCTTCCGCATCACCACCGAAACCGTCCGCCGCGACCTGGCCACCCTGGAAAATGCCGGGACCGTACGCCGCGTCCACGGAGGCGCCGTGGCGGCCGACCGCTTCAGCACCACGGAGGAAAGCATCAAGGAACGGGCCATCCAACGCCCGGACCAGAAATTGCGTATCGCCCAGGCCGCCCTGAAGTTCATTCCGCAGTCGTCCTCGGGCAGCATCCTGATCGACGGCGGCTCCACTACCGAAGTACTCGCTGACCTCCTCTCCCGGCGAACCGCCGTCGAGCCTTCCACAGCGGACCCGGCAGCCGAGCTCGTGGTCATCACGCACGCCGTCCCGATCGCCGCCAAGCTGTCGAGCACCGCCGGAATCGCCCTTCAGATCCTGGGTGGCCGCGTGCGCGGGCTCACCCAGGCTGCCGTGGGGCAGGCAACCGTGGAAGCCGCGCAGCGGATGCGTCCGGACATTGCCTTCATCGGCACCAACGGCATCCACGCCGTCTTTGGCCTCAGCACCCCTGATCCTGAAGAAGCCGCCGTCAAGGCAGCCTTCGTCCGTTCGGCGCGCCGCATCGTGGTGCTGGCCGATTCCTCCAAGCTGGACGCCGAAACCCTTGTCCAGTTCGCCTCCCTGAAAGATCTGGACACCTTGATTACTGACAGCGAGCCCAGCCCGGAACTCACAGCCGCCCTGGCCGATGCCGGCGTTGACGTGGTGATCGCATGATCGTCACCTTCACGGCCAACCCCAGCCTGGACCGCACGGTGGCCCTGCCGGGCCCCCTGGAACGCGGCGAAGTCCAGCGTGCCGTCTCGGTCAGCCAGGAATCCGGCGGCAAGGGCGTCAACGTATCCCGGGCGCTGGTCGCCTCGGGCCTGCAGACCATTGCGGTACTCCCCGGCGGTGACAGCGATCCCGTCCTGGCCGGGCTGCACCACGACGGCGTACCGTTCGCCGCCCTTCCCATCGACGAGCCCCTGCGCACCAATGTGGCCCTCACCGAACCGGGCGGGGTTACCACCAAGATCAACGAGCCCGGGCCGGTGCTGACCGCAGATGAACAGGAGGCCCTGATCGTCCTGCTTCTGGAGCACGCCCGCGGTGCCAGCTGGGTGGTCCTGGCAGGTTCCCTGCCGCCGGGGTTCCCGGCTGACTTCTATGCCACCGTCACCCGCCGGCTGCGCAGTTCGGCCGGCGCTGGTTCCGGAGCCGACGGCGGCGCGCCCCTTATCGCCGTCGACTCCTCCGGCGGTCCGCTCGTGGCCGCCGTGTCCGGCCCATCGCCGGACGGCACGATGCAGAACGCTGTGTCCGGGAAACCGGATCTCCTCAAACCCAACGCCGAGGAACTGGCGGAACTGGCTGCAGCAGCCGGATTCGCCACGGCGTCAACCGCAGACGAACTTGAAGCGGATCCGGAGGCTGCCGCAGCGGCCGCCGCCGCCGTCGTGCGTTCCGGTGTGGGTGCTGTGCTGGCAACTCTCGGATCCAAGGGAGCTGTCCTGGTTACGGCCGACGGCGCGTGGCTGGCCACGCATCCGCCGGTCACCGCGGTCAGTACGGTCGGCGCGGGCGATTCGTCGCTGGCTGGCTATCTGCTCGCCCACGGCCAGGGCGCCGCCCCGGCCGATTGCCTCCGTCAGGCAGTGGCACACGGTGCCGCCGCCGCCTCCCTGCCGGGTTCCACTGTCCCGGCAGTTCACCAAACCACCCCGGATGCCGTAACCATCACGGCCCTTCGAAAGGATTGACAGTGACTGCGCTCATCACCACCGACCTGGTCGAGCTCGACCAGAACCTGGGCAACTCGCCCGAGGACGTGATCCGGCACCTGGCCAGCAAAGTAGCTGCCTCCGGACGCGCCACCGAAGTTGAAGGCCTCTTCGCCGATGCCTTTGCCCGGGAGCAGAAGACTGCCACCGGCATCCCCGGCGGCATTGCCATCCCGCACTGCCGGTCCGAGGCGGTCACCGTTCCCACCCTGGCCATGGCCCGCCTCAACCCCAAGGTGGACTTCGGCGCCAAGGACGGCCCTGCGGACCTGATCTTCTTCATCGCCGCACCCGGCGGCGCCGACCAGGAACACCTCAAGCTGCTCTCCAAGCTGGCACGGTCCCTGATCAAGAAGGACTTCACGGCGGCCCTGCGCAACGCAGCCTCGCGCGAGGAGATTGTGGAACTCGTGGACGGCGCACTGGCGGACAAGCCGGCAGCCCACTCCGCCCCTGTTGCCGCTGACGCGGCGTCGGCTGCTGTTCCGGCAGGCTCAACCAGCACTGCTGGCGCTGCTGGCCCAGCAGCCGCAGGCCCCAAGCGCATCGTCGCTGTGACCGCGTGCCCCACGGGCATCGCCCACACCTACATGGCCGCCGACTCACTGGTTGCCGCCGCCCAGGAAATGGGTGTTGACCTGCAGGTTGAGACCCAGGGCTCCTCCGGCGCCAAGCCGCTGGACCCCGCGGTCATCGCCGCCGCCGACGCCGTGATTTTCGCGGTGGACGTGGACGTCCGCGGCAAGGAACGCTTCGCCGGCAAGCCCGTCATCAACGCACCCGTCAAGCGCGGCATCGACGAACCCGCCAAGATGGTCCAGGAAGCACTCGCCGCGGCAGACAACCCGAACGCACGCCGCGTACCGCACTTCGGTGCGGAGGAGCAGGCCCAGAACGCGGAGATGGAAAAGGGCGAGCACATCGGCCAGAAGCTGAAGAAAGCCCTGCTGACGGGCGTCAGTTATATGATCCCGTTCGTCGCCGGTGGCGGCCTGCTGATCGCCCTTGGCTTCCTGATGGGCGGCTACCTGATCACCGATTTCGCCGACGCGATCGTGGTGGACAACAACCTCCTCAACCTGCCCACCGAATTCCCTGATAACGCTTGGGGCCCGCTCGGCGCCTACCTCGGTGCCGTGCTCTTCAAGATCGGCGCCCTGTCCATGAGCTTCCTGGTCCCTGCGCTGGCCGGCTATATCGCCTACGCCATCGCCGACCGGCCAGGTATTGCACCAGGCTTCGTCGCAGGTGCTGTAGCCGGGTTTATGGGTGCAGGCTTCCTCGGCGGCATCGTTGGCGGCCTGCTCGCCGGCTATATCGCCCACGTGATTGGAAGCTGGTCCGTGCCCCGCTGGCTCCGCGGCCTGATGCCTGTTGTCATCATTCCGTTGCTGGCCTCGATCGTTGCATCAGGCGCGATGTTCCTCTTCCTCGGTGGGCCCATCAAGTCCCTCACCGATGGACTGAACGCGTGGCTGTCCGGCCTTACCGGCGCAAGCGCCATCGTCCTGGGAATCATCCTGGGCCTCATGATGTGCTTCGACCTCGGCGGCCCGGTCAACAAGGTCGCGTATGCGTTCGCCGTCGCCGGCCTGGGTACCGCAACTCTGGACAACCAGGCTCCGTGGCAGATCATGGCAGCAGTCATGGCTGCAGGTATGGTGCCGCCGCTGGCCATGGCTCTGGCATCGACGGTCCTGGACAAGAAGCGCTTCAGCCTGGCTGAGCGCGAAAACGGAAAGGCCGCCTGGCTGCTGGGAGCTTCCTTCATCTCCGAAGGGGCCATCCCGTTCGCCGCTGCTGACCCGCTCCGCGTCATCCCCGCCAGCATGCTGGGTGGAGCAGTGACGGGCGCCATCTCCATGGCGGCAGCAGTGGGATCCAAGGCCCCCCACGGCGGCATCTTCGTGTTCTTCGCCATCGACAACTTCCTGATGTTCCTCGTCGCGATCGTGGCAGGAACCGTGGTGACGGCCTTGTCAGTGATTGCACTCAAGCGCTGGGCCGTCCGCGAGCCCGCTGCTACCGTGGAGTCCGTTCCCGTAACGGTCTGACCCGGCCCCACAACCCATCAACGGCGCTGAACACCAGGGCGCCGAAAGACAAAGGAGCAAAAATGCCAGAACGCACCGCAACCGTTGCCAGCCGAGTAGGCCTGCACGCCCGTCCCGCCGCCATCTTCGCGGAAGCCGCCGGCGAGTACGACCTCGACATCACCATCGCCCGCGAAGGAGAGCCTGTCGACGAGGCGATGGACGCCGCCAGCATTCTGTCCCTGATGAGCCTGGGTGCCTCCCATGGCGACGTTGTGGTGCTTCGCGCCGAGGGCACCGGCGCGGATGACGCCCTGGAGAACCTCGTGAAGATCCTGGAAACGGATCACGACGCGTAAGTAACTCCCCGCGCTTAACATCAGCGGCCGCCGTCGTACTTCTCCCGTGAGGGAACGGTGCGACGGCGGCCGCTACGTTTAAGTGGTGCGCTTAAGCGGTGCCTGCTTGGGGCCGTCAGCCGCGTTCAGTGATCTTCTTGACGTCCGCCACGAGCATGTCCCACATTCCCTTGGAATGCTCAGCCGCTTCTTCGGTGGCGTTGTTGTCCTGCGAGAGCGTGAGCTGCGTCTGGCCGCTTTTGTCCTCCAGCGTCCAGGTCAGCGTGTGGTAATTCTCGGGCTTGTCCTCCTCGCCGCCCAGCGGGCTGAAGTGGGAGTGGACCAGCTTTTGCCCGGGCTCAACCTCCAGGATCTTCCCTTTGTCCTCGTAGGGCTTCCCCTCCCACTCCCCACGCCAGGCGATGGGTGCGCCCACGGTCCAGTCCGTCTCCAGGTCTGCGCCGAACATAAACTCCTTTACGGCCTGAGGATCTGTGATGACGTTCCAAACCCTGTCCGGCGGGGCATCGATGGTAATGGTGGACGTTGCCACGTGGTTTGCTGACATTACTTGGCCTTCCTTGCCGTAACCAGCAGGTACTCCCAGTCCATCTGCCACGCGGCATCGCCATGGGCGTCACCGAAGGAATCAGCCAGTTCGATGAGGGCCTTGTCCAGGGCTTTGGCCTTGTCCTCGTCGTCGCCGAGGAATTTATAGACCGAGATGGTAGGCCCATAGTGGGACTTGAAATACCGCAGGAAATCCTCCGGCTGGTGGAAACTGTGGATAGCCAGCGTGCGCTTCTCCGCCTTGATGTCAGTGATCCTGTTCCCGAAGAGCTCCCGCACGTGGTCCTCTGTTCCCCAGAGCGGCGGCGGTGATGCCCCGGGCGGAGGCGGCGGCGCGAAGGGCTTCATGGTGGAGAACATCCTTCCGATGAAACCTTCGGGCGTCCAACTCAGCAGGCCAATGGCGCCGCCGGGCTTGCACACCCGAACGATTTCATCTGCCGCGGCCTGGTGTCGGGGCGCGAACATGACGCCCAGGCAGGACATCACCACATCAAATTCGTTGTCCCCGAACGGCAGGGCCTCCGCGTCGGCTTCCACCCATTCAAGCTCTGCGCCGCGATCGGCTGCCTGGTGGCGGCCGGCGTCGAACATTTCCGGTGTCAGATCACCGGCAACCACGCGGGCGCCCATCATGGCCGCAGGAATGGCAGCATTGCCTGCCCCGGCAGCAACATCCAGGACCCGCTGCCTGGCTTTGACTCCGCACGCCTCAACCAGGATGGCGCCGAGGTCCAGGATCAGTTCGCTGGCCAAGGCGGGGTAGTCCCCCGAGGCCCACATGGCCCGATGCTTCTGCTTCAATGCACGGTCGGCCTCTTTGACGTCCGTTGTGTCATTCATGTCGATGCCCCTCTCCTGTGACAGGTTTCGAGTGACAGCACGCTGTGCTAACAGTGGAGGCTGTGATGCGACCCATTGTGGCCGCAGCGGGCCGGGGTGTAAAGCGTCCGGAGGTGCCGGTGGCAGCCAAAAGCAAGCAGCCTTAGTGTTTCCTTGTTTTTCCACAGGCCCGGACATAGCGTGGAAGCCTGACCAGCAAAAACAGCATTGCGGCGTACGGATTACCGCTGAAGGAGGATGACATGCCAGCGAAGAAGAACCCGAGCCTGAAGGATCCCGAACTGTACGAGGAACTGCGCGAGGACGGCGCGTCCAAGCAAAAGGCTGCCCGCATTTCGAACGCAGCAGCAAAAAAGGGCCGCTCTGCCGTGGGCCGCAAGGGCGGTAAGTCAGGCGACTACGACGACTGGACCGTCCCGCAACTCAAAGCCAAAGCAAAAGAAATAGGCCTCACGGGATACTCCGCCAAGAAGAAGAGTGAGCTCATCTCTGCGCTCCGGAACTCCTAGGCGGCGGCCATCACCTCACCAGGCGTCGCTCCACTGATCGTCCGCACACGAGCGGCCCGCGCACCAGCCGGCACGGGGCCCGCCTGGCCAGGCAGCTGTCCAGAATCAGGCTGTGCAGAATCAAGCTGTGCAGAATCAAGCTGTGCAGAATCAGGCGCCCTTGCGGGCCCGGGTACTAGTAGTTTTCGCCGCAGGCTTGGCAGCGGCCGTCTTGGTGGTGGACTTGGCAGCGGCCGGCTTGGCGGTGGTGGACTTGGCAGCGGCCGGCTTGGCGGTGGTGGACTTCGCGGTAGCGGACGTGGCCGTCCCCGACTTTGCAGCGGTGGCCGGTTTAGCAGTACCCGACTTCGCAGCGGACTTGGTGCCCGCAGCAGACTTGGTGCCGGTCGGTTTGGCAGTGGTGGATCTTGCCGTGGTGGATCTTGCCGCACGCCCCTTGGTTCCAGTGTCCGCTTCCTCCGACTCTTCGTCGTCGCCCTCGGTGCCTGTGTCACCGGCAGCCGCCGCAGACCCGCCCGCGCGTTTCCGGTCCAGGCTGCGCTTGAGGGCTTCCATGAGGTCAATGACTTCGCCCTTGCCGCCTTCGCCGGCTTCCACACCGAAGGTCTCGTCAGTGTCCAGGGAGTCACCCTTTTCCAGCTTGGCCTCGATGAGCGTGCGGAGCTGGACCTGGTAATCGTCGGTGAAATGGTCCGGATCGAAGTCGGCGGCCATGGACTCCACCAGCGCCGCGGACATTTCGCGTTCCTGGGCGGAGATGCGGACAGGCTCATCCAGGGCCGGGAAATTGGCCTCGCGGACCTCGTCCGGCCACAGGAGCGACTGCAGCACCAGCACGTCGTCCTTGATTCGCAGCGCCCCCAGCCGGGTCTTCTCGCGCAGGGCAAACTGGACGATGGCTACCCGGTCCGTGTCCTCCAGCGCCCGGCGGAGCAGGACATACGCCTTGGGGGATTTGGAGTCCGGCTCCAGGTAATAGCTCTTCTCGAACATCATCGGTTCCAGCTGCTCCGACGGAACAAACTGGACCACCTCAATTTCGTGGCTGTTCTCCGCCGGGATGGACTTGAGCTCGTCCTTGGACAGGACCACGGTCCGGCCGCCGTCCTCGAAAGCCTTCTCAATGTCCGAGTAATCGATGATCTTGCCGCACACCTCGCAGCGCCGCTGGTACCGGATCCGGCCGCCGTCGGCATTGTGGACCTGGTGGAGGCTGATGTCATGGTCCTCGGTGGCGCTGTAGACCTTTACGGGCACGTTGACCAGGCCAAACGCGATGGCACCTTTCCAGATGGCTCTCATGCCTCAAGTGAACCGCACACGGGGCCGGAGGTGAAGACCCTTGGCTGCGGCTAAAGAGCGTGTCCGGGTGGCCGGGCGTGAACTGACCCTGACCAACCTGGACAAAATCATCTATCCGGAGACCGGCACCACCAAGGCCGACGTCCTGGCCTACTACGCCGCCGTGGCACATGTCCTGATCCCGGCAGCGGCCGGCCGGCCTGCAACGCGCAAGCGGTGGGTCAACGGCGTGGGCACCGCGGATAAGCCGGGAGAGGTGTTCTTCCAGAAGAACCTCGAGGACTCGGCCCCGGGCTGGCTCCCCCGCGCCGCCATCACGCACAAGGACCGCACCATCTACTACCCAATGGTCAACGATCCCGCCACGCTGACCTGGTTCGGGCAAATCAACTCACTGGAGATCCACGTCCCCCAATGGAAGGTCGACTCCCACGGCAGGCAGCTGAATCCGGACCGGCTGGTCCTGGACCTTGACCCCGGCGAAGGCGCCGGCCTGGAGGAATGCGTCGAGGTGGCCCTGCTGGCACGGGCCATCCTGCAGGACGTGGGCCTGGACCCCGTCCCGGTCACCAGCGGAAGCAAGGGCATCCACCTTTACGCAGGCCTGGACGGAACCCGGACCTCGGACCAGATCTCGGACTTTGCCCATGAACTGGCCAGGGCCCTGGAGGCTGACCACCCCGATCTCGCCGTCAGCGACATGAAAAAAACCCTGCGCAGGGGCAAGGTCCTGGTGGACTGGAGCCAAAACAGCGCGGCCAAGACCACCATCGTCCCCTACTCGCTGCGCGGCAGGCCCACCCCCAAGGTGGCAGCACCCCGGACCTGGCGGGAGATCGGTTCACCCAACCTGCAGCACCTCGACTACAAAGCCGTGATGCGCCGGGTGAAGGCAGGCAAGGACCCGTTCGCCGCCGTCGCCACCGGAACCGGGCACCCGGGGAGCCGGGAAGAAACCGAGCACGACGGCGGCACGCATCCCCGGCTGGAAAAGTACCGTTCCATGCGCGATCCCAACGCGACGCCGGAACCTTTCACAGGGGCCGAAGGGACCGGGAACACCTTTGTCATCCAGGAGCATCACGCCAGCCGGCTGCACTTCGATTTCCGGCTGGAGTATGACGGCGTCCTGGTGTCCTGGGCCCTGCCCAAGGGGGTCCCAGAGTCCGGCGGCAAGAACCACCTGGCCGTGCAGACCGAGGACCACCCCCTGGACTACGCCACCTTTGAAGGGACCATACCCAAGGGACAGTACGGTGCCGGGGAGGTCACCATCTGGGACCACGGAACCTACGAACTCGAGAAGTGGATCAACGGCCGGGAGGTCATCGCCACGCTGACCGGCTCCGAGGGCGGTGGCCTGGGCGGAACCAGGAAGTTTGCGCTGATCCACACCGGCCGGGGGCAGGGCAAGGACTCCGAAGGGCAGTGGCTCATCCATCTGATGGACAAGGACCACCACACGTTCCATCCGCGGAAGGCTCCGGAGGACGGTGAAGAGCCCAACGACGGATCCGACGGGACGGCCGATCCGGAAGAAGTGGAACATGCAGCCGATGAGAAGGCGCCAGCGGTCCGCGCCGAGGATTTCCGTCCCATGATGGCAACCGCCGGTACCGCCGCCGACCTCCAGGGCAGCGACTGGCGGTACGAACTCAAATGGGACGGCGTCCGTGCGGTAATCGTCGCGGACGAAAAGAAGGTCCGCATCCTCAGCCGCAACGGCAACGACGTCACCGCAACCTACCCCGAACTGACCGACCGGACCTGCTGGCCGGACCGGCCGTTCGTCACCGATGGCGAGATCTTCGCCGTCGGGCCTTCCGGCAAACCCGACTTCGGAGTGCTCCAGGGACGCATGAAGCTGACCCGGCCCGCCGACGTCGCCAAGGCCCGCGCCGCCATTCCGGTCCGGCTGATGCTTTTTGATCTTTTGTTCGACGGCGGGAAGGACCTGCGACGCCTTCCGTTCGACAAGCGGCGGCAACGGCTCGAGGAGTTCTACCGTCCGTCGGCCTGCCCCGTGGAGCTGTCCCCCGTCCTGGACGACCGGATCGAGCACATCCTGGAAAGCGCGCAGGAGTTGGGGCTCGAGGGCGTGATGGCCAAGCGGACGGACAGCCGGTATGTCAGCGGGCAGCGGACCAGGACCTGGATCAAGATCAAACTGGAGCAGACCCAGGAAGTGGTGGTGGGCGGCTGGCGGCCGGGCAAAGGCGGGCGGCAGGGCTCGGTGGGATCGCTCCTCGTGGGCATCCCCGACGGCAACAAACTGCGGTACGTGGGCCGGGTGGGCAGCGGGTTCAGCCTGCGCGAGCTGGAGGAACTCCGGCAGAAGGTGGACGGTCTCGCCCGGAAAACCTCCCCGTTCGACGACGTTCCCCGCGAGGACGCATCGGACGCGCACTGGGTAACGCCGCGGCTGGTCGGTGAGGTGACGTTCGGCGAATGGACGGGCGCCGGGAAGCTCAGGCACCCTGTCTGGCGGGGTTGGCGGCTGGATAAGGACGCGGACGAGGTGGTGGACGAAGCGTAGCGCGGTTGGGCCGGCGACGCGCAAATCCCTCGGGGACACGGAAAAGCCCTGGCGACACCCGAATACGGGTGTCACCAGGGCTTTTGCGCGTCGGGCAGGTCAGATGCGCGTCCTTGGCCCAGCGTTCCTAGGATGAGTGCGGCATCTGCGGGCGGCCTGTCCGGTGCACGGCCGTGACGGCTGCCTCGTGGCCCATCCGGCCAGGGGCTGAACGATGTTCCTTAGGGTGCCGGTGCTTGCCGTACCCGTCCGGCCAGCGCCGCTCCCCCGCCATGGCGGTGGTCACGGCAATGGTGGCCGGCCCAGGCATGGAGGTGGTGCCCATGGCCGCCGCGAGATGGTCCGCGACCTCCGGTTCAATCTTTGACCCGCTATGTTTTTCAGCCATTTTTCTTCCTTTCCGCAATGAAATGAAGTGTTCACCAACAGTAGGTCTGATGGGGTCTTTCCGGCCCAGGAATTACCAGCGGACTTTCTTCTCGACCGGCCCCTGCTTGCCGCTGGCATGCGTGGGTTTGTGGCTCTTGCCTACGCTCTGCAGCCCGGAGTCGCCACCCCGGGACTTGCTGGCGAGCATGGCCCGCTGCGCTTCGGTGAGCCCGGCCCTGATGCCCTTGGCTTCTGGTTTTTCGGCAGGGGTATCGGGCTCGCTGGGAGTGTTTTGTTCAGTCATAGGTGGAACCTTTCTGAGGAGGATCAGCGTGTCTGACGAGATCAGCATGGACGGGGCACGGTCAGTCCGGGCCACAGGCGTCCGCCTACTCAAAAATCAGTGTTCCCATGGCACAACAATAGGCAGCTTGCGCCTCGCTTGTGAACCCCTGTTTTGGGCCGGTGGGGACATCCCGCCGTGGCCGGACGGGCCGTGGCGGACGTCACCATTAGCCCTGACCAGGCTGCCGAAAGCGGCACAAAAGGGGACCCGATGAAAAAGATTAGGTAACGATGGCCCCGCCGAGCCGGATTTCCAGTGATGGCGCGGCGAAAGCGGTGAAAAGAAATCAGACGACAACGGCCGAAAACACCCCGAAACAGGTGATCCTACGGCATCGAACTCTCAATTGCCATGGAATTCGCGTAAAATTGAAGGCCTGCCCGGAGCGGGGCAGCTACAAGTCGCAAGCAAATGACCTCCATAGGAGTCGCCCAAATGCCCATAGACCGAAGCACGACCGACTCTTCAGCAGGCGTTAACAGCGCCGGCGGAACCAACAACGCAATGCCGTTTAAGGCACCATCCGGTGCGCGGAAACCAAAGATTCTTGCACGACGCCGGCTCAAAGAGTCCGACGTGAATGTCGTAGACCAGCCCATGCTGAAAAAGGCGCTCGGCGGGACCATCGTGGGTAACACCATGGAATGGTTCGACGTCGGCGTATTCGGCTACCTGATCACCACCATGGGGCCGGTCTTCCTCCCCGAGGCCGACAAATCCGTCCAGACGCTGTTCCTGCTGGGAACGTTCGCCGCCACCTTCATTGCACGCCCACTCGGCGGCGTTGTGTTCGGCTGGCTCGGCGACAAGGTGGGGCGGCAAAAGGTCCTCGCCGCAACGCTGATGCTCATGGCGGCGAGCACATTCGCCGTCGGGCTGCTGCCCGGCTACGCGCAGATCGGCATCTGGGCCGCTGCGCTCCTGGTGATCCTCAAGCTCGTGCAGGGCTTCTCCACCGGCGGTGAATACGCCGGCGCCACCACGTTCGTGAGCGAATACGCCCCGGATAAGCGCCGCGGATTCTTTGCCAGCTTCCTGGACATGGGCAGCTACCTTGGCTTCGCCCTGGGTGCCGCGCTGGTTTCCGTCCTGCAGCTGACCCTCGGCCAGGCCACCATGGAGGAATGGGGCTGGCGCATTCCGTTCCTGATCGCCGGTCCGCTGGGCCTGATCGCCATCTACTTCCGGAACAAGATCGAGGAATCCCCCCAGTTCCAGGCAACATTGGACGCCCAGGAATCCCTCGGCCAGCACGCCGCAGCAGCTGACGTCGACGCCGCCAAGGGGCCGGTCGGAATCGTGAAGGCCTACTGGCGCTCACTCATCGTGGCGATGATCCTCGTCGCCGCTGCCAACACCGCCGGCTACGCCCTGACGTCCTACATGCCGACGTACCTCACTGAGTCCAAGGGCTACGATCCTGTCCATGGAACCCTGCTGACCATCCCCGTGCTGGTCATCATGAGCCTCTGCATCCCGCTGACCGGAAAGCTGTCTGACCGGATCGGCCGCCGCCCCGTGCTGTGGATCGGCGCCATCAGCACCGTGGTGCTGGCAACCCCGGCGTTCCTGCTGATCGGCATCGGCGAGGTGTGGTCCACGCTGGCCGGCCTCGCGCTGATCGCCTTCCCGGTGACGTTCTATGTTGCGAACCTCGCCTCGGCGTTGCCCGCGCAGTTCCCGACGGCCAACAGATACGGCGCCATGGGCATTGCCTACAACTTCGCCGTGGCCATCTTCGGCGGCACCACCCCATTCATCGTTGCCGCGCTGATCACTGCGACCGGTAACGACATGATGCCCGCCTACTACCTGATGGGCACCTCCCTGATCGGCGCCGTCGCGATCTACTTCCTCAAGGAATCAGCCCAGCGGCCGCTGCCCGGCTCCATGCCCAGCGTGGACACCCAGGCGGAGGCCCGGGAACTGGTGGCCACCCAGGATGAGAACCCGCTGATCGACCTGGACGACATGCCCTTCGAAACCCAGGACATCACCGACGCCTCGGCCAATACCGACGCATCAGCCGCCAAGGCAACTGCCGGGGTCTAAGCAACACACCGGAACAACAAAGCGGCCTGTCCGGCCCGTCTTGTAGCCGCCGTCTTTGCAGTCCGCTCAAAGGCCCGTCCCGCGCGCTTTCCTTGGGGGAAGCACGCAGGGCGGGCCTTAGCCGTGCGCCGGGAGATAATTTGAAAGGTCCCGGCTCCGGGGCTCCGAACCAGAAGGGTGTCAACGCGTGAAGCCAGTGCTGCGGCAGGTCCGTGCCCTCCACCGGCTGGAACCGGCCAACAATGACCACCTCGCAGCGCTCAGGGTTGCCCTCAGCGTCGCCGTTCCGTCGCTCCTCCTCCTGGCCGTGGGCCGCGCAGACCTGATCACCTACGCGGTTTTCGGCGCCCTGACGGGGATGTACGGACGGTCCGAACCGCACCAGCTGCGTCTGCGGCACCAGTCCCAGGCCGCCCTGGTGCTCCTGAGCGGGGTGGCCGTGGGCGCCTTCCTGTCCCTCAACCACCTGCAGTCCTGGTGGCTGGTGGCCGTGGAAGCGGTACTGGCCGGAGCCGGCTCAGTGTATTCGGACCGCGTGAACCTCAAACCCAATGGCCCGTTCTTCGGCATCCTGGCCCTGGGCGCCTGCGCCTCGGTGCCATTGGCCGTTCCCTGGTATGCCGCCGTGCTGATCGCCGCCGCTGCGGCCGCCTTCTCCATGGCGGTTGGCTTCGGCGGCTGGGTCCGCGGCCGGACCTGGCAGCCGGGCGCATCCAGGGACGTGGTCTCCCTCCGGGGCGCCGCGGGCCGGGCGGCCGCCGTCCATGCAGCCAGGTACACGCTGGCGGTGGGTATGGCAGGGTCCCTCGGGGTGCTCAGCGGCAGCGGCCATCCGCACTGGGCCATGGCGGCCGCCGCTGTGCCGCTGGCCGGTGCCGACCTTCCCAGCCGCGTGCGGCGGGGGATCCACCGTATTGTGGGGACATTCCTCGGCCTGGCGGTCACCGCCGTCGTCCTGGTTCCGGCTCCGTGGTCGCTCGCACCGTTCTTTGCCGCACACCAGGTGCTGGTTCTGGCCATCCTGGTCATCGTCTTCCAGTTCACCACTGAGCTGTTCATGGCGCGGCACTACGGCCTGGCCATGGTCTCGTTCACGCCAGTCATCCTCCTCATGACGCAGCTGGCGGCACCGATCGACCCCTCTGTCCTCATTTTGGAGCGCGGGGTGGAAACGCTTGTGGGCGCCTTGGTGGGAATCCTGGTGGTGGTGACCGTCCGGGCCCGGCCGGCCGGGAGTACGCCGCTATTTCGCCTTGCGCGCCGGCCCCGTGATTAGCCTGTCCGGCAGGAAGCGCGACGCAGCTGCCACCACCTTGTAGCGCTTCGACGGGATGGAGACGGCTTTGCCGCGCAGGTTGTCCGCCAGCCCTTCCCGCACCACCTGCCCGGCAGTCAGCCAGCTCCAGGACGGAATGACGGACTTGTCCATGCCCATCCTGTCGTGGAACTCGGTGCGGATGAAGCCGGGGCACACCGCAGTGACCTTCACGCCCCGCGGTCCGTAGGCCAGGTTTGCCGAACGGCTGAAACTGAGCAGCCAGGCCTTCGCGGCCGCGTACGTGCCGCGCGGCAGGAACGCCGAAATACTGGACACGTTGATGATCCGGCCGGCACGGCGCTCCAGCATGCCGCGCAGGGCGGCGTGGGTCAGCTCCATGGCCGTCTCAACGTGCAGCCTCAGGTGCCGCTTCTCCTCCGGAATATCGTTCCGCTCGAAGTTGTGCAGCAGGCCGGCCCCGGCGTTGTTGACCAGGATGCCCACCGGGCTGACCGCTGAGGTGAGGCGTTCGACGACGGCGGCCACCCCGCCGTCGTCCGTCAGGTCCGCGGGCAGCACCTCAGCCCGGATCCCGTACCGCCGTTCCAGCTCCGCCGCTGTTTCTTCGAGCCGGGCCCGGTCCCTGGCCACCAGCACGAGGTTGTGGCCCTGGGCTGCCAGCTGCCGGGCGAACTCGGCACCCAGCCCGGCGCTGGCACCGGTGATCAGGGCTGTGGTGGTGTCACCTGAGGTCATACGCCCAGCCTAGCTGCCCCGCTTCCTGGCGCGAACGTACACTTGCGGCCCCTCATCCGATCGATTTTGGGGCCCCAAGTGTACGTTCGCGCCAATACCGGGGGTCAGCGGCGGTTGGCGAACCTTGCCAGCGGGTTGGCGAGCCGGCCTGCCAGCTGGAGGCCGCCGGACGGGTCCGTGAGGTCCAGCATCTGCTGGTTGTTCCGCAGCTGCAGCCGGTTCAGGCACGACAGTTCAAAATCGGCCGCGAAGAGGTCGTGGCGGGCGAACTGGTCAGCCAGCTCCGGGTGCTCCGCCTGGTAGTCCTTGATGACGCGGGCGGCTGTCCCCCAGAACTCGTCCCCGCTGAGTTTCCCGTCCTCAATCAGCAGCGCGCCGAGGAAGCGGAAGATGCAGTCGAAGACATCGGTGAAGATGGCCAGGACTTTTTCGGTGTCGGGAATGTCAGCCCGGATGCGTGACACCTCTTCGGGGAGGTCCAGCCGGTCGCCCATCACCACGATTTCCTCCGCGATGTCCTTCATGACCGCCCGGACGGGCACGCCGTTGTCCAGCACCAGGATCACGTTCTCGCCGTGCGGCATGAAGGCGAGTTCGTACCGGTAGAGGCAGTGGACCAGCGGGACGAGGTAGGCCTCGAAGTAGCAGCGCAGCCACTCGGCAAGGTCCAGCCCCGAGCGTTCGATGAGGGCTGACACCATCGGCTGCCCTGCCGAGTCGACATGCAGCAGCGATGCCATGGTGGCCAGCTGCTGGCCGCCTTCCAGCAGCAGGAGCGGACTTTCCCTCCACAGCGCGGACAGCATTTTCCGGTACGGCGAGCCCTTGGCAGAGGCGGCCTCGTAGTAGCTGTTGTGGTAGCCGATGGCGGCGATCTCGCTGATCATTGCCAGGCCGCGCTTCTGCAGGGCTTCGTCTGACCGGATCAGGTCCTGCAGCCAGTCGTTGATGGCGGGGGTGGCCTTCATGTACTGGGGTGAGAGTCCCCGCATGAAGCCCATGTTCAGGACGGACATCGCCGTCTTGACGTAGCTCTTTGCCGGGGCGGACGTGTTGAAGAACGTGCGGATGGACTGCTGGGCCTGGTAGCTGTCAGTCCCCGTTCCCAGATGAACAATGTGCTGCTGGGCGATCTCGGCCGCGAACGTGACGGTGAGCTTGTTCTCCCACTGCCAGGGGTGCACGGGCATCAGGAAGTACTGGGCCGCGTCGACGCCCTGGGCGCGGAATTCGGCGTCGAGGGATTGCAGGGTCCCGGCACCCAGCTCGGCTTCCAGGTGCGCGCGGTAGTCCAGCCCGGCGCTGGAGGTGAAGACAGCATGGCTGCGGTGGACCCCGATCCAATCCAGCCGGACGGATGCCCCGGTCTCGGGAGCAAACGCGCGGTAGTCGCTGATGCCAAAACCCAGGCGGCCGTTGTTGGCGACGAAGCAGGGATGGCCCTCGGTCATGCTGCGCTCGATGGCCTGGAAATCGGCTGCGGGGTCGCTGCCGCCCGTGACGCCGGCGGCGAGTTCCCGGGCCGACGGCTGCCCCAGCCACTGCTTGTAGGAGTGGCCGGCGAGGGTGCTGCTGATCTCCTCGAGGTAGACCGGGAGCATCTCTTCACGGATCCCCAGGGTGTCCTTGAACTCGGTGATGAACCGCAGCGCATCAGGGGCCGCGTCCTCGCCGCTCCGGGTGCAGCAGATGGACGCGGCGTCCACGGACCAGTGCTCCAGCTCCAGGACGCGGGCGGTGAACGAGTACGCCGTTGAGCCGTCATCGCTGCGGACCACGTACGCCGCGGGGGCGCCCGGGCCTGCGGTACCGGCGCCGGACCCCAGGCGCTGCGGTTCCAGGATGCGTTCGTGCAGGAACTCGGCCAGGGCCTTGCGGACCAGGTGGCGGTTGGCCGCAGCCCAGCGCTCCGGAGCGAGGTGCGGGACGATGTTTCCGGTGTTCGCCGCCTCAGTCTCAAATGCAGCGGCAGCATCAACTGCGGCCGGGTCGTTAACAGCAGCGTGGTCCAGTTCGATGGTGGTCACAGTGAGGCTCCCTCGGGGATCGGGGTGGGTGTTGCGGAGCGCGGCGCGGGCGTCGAGGTAGTCCTGCCGGGTGCAGAAGCTGAGGAGCGCTTCCTTGTCCGGCAGCGTCACGATGCCCGCCGGCTGGAAGCCGAGCCGCTCATTGAGCACATGGATCCTGGTGTTCCGGGCATCGGGTTCCACCACCACGCGCTCGACCCCGGGTTTCTGGAACAGCCGGCCCAGGACGGCGTCCATGACCGCGGCCGTGTAGCCCGGCGTGGGGCCTCCCGACGGCGGTGCCACCAGCAGGTGCATGCCGATGTCGCCCTCCTGGACAGCATAGGCGGCGGCCAGGGGCGACGCGGACGGGCGGTACTCCTCCATCAGGAAGGCGGGTACGCCGCCGTCAAGCCCCAGCAGCGCGTGGTGGCGCCCGCTGGACTGGATCTTCGAGTACTCCTCCACAACGCCGTCAACTGTGGAGGACAGCATTCCCCAGAACGACGCGTAGGGCTGGGTGACCCAGCTGTGGAGCAGGGGTGCATCAGCGACAGCATCCACGCAACGGAAGGTGAAGTTCATGCGGACACCCGCGCTTCGCCTGTTGGGAGTGCATTACCGGTTGGGAGCGCTTCGGCAGATCCAGGCAGGCCACCGGGCGCGCCGAACTGCTGGAACGCGATGCTGCGCTCCACGGGGTAGACCTCGCGGCCGGTGATGTCGCGCAGGATGCACGAGTTGCGGTAGGCGGCCATTCCCAGGTCCGGGGTGACGAAGCCGTGCGTGTGCAGTTCCGCGTTCTGGACGAAGATCTCGCCAGGTTCGACGCCGGTGCTGTAGTTGCGTGCCACGGCGAGGCGGCCGGCGGAGTCCCGGGCGATCCGGTCCTGGATGCCGGCAAGGAAGCCTGGCTCCCGGTAGGTGTAGCCGGTGGCCAGGACCACGGCCTCGCTGTCCAGCGTGTAGTCCGAGCCCTGTTCCTCGTGGCGGAGCCGCAGGGTGTGGGCGCCGGCGGACGGATCCCAGGCCGCCCCGGTCAGCGATGAGTGCGTCAGAAGCTGGGTGTCCACCATCCCGGACAGGCTCTTGGTGTAGAGGAGGTCGTAGATGGCGTCGATCAGCTCGGAGTTGATGCCCTTGTACAGGTTCTTCTGGCTCTTGATGAGGCTGTCTCGCTGGTCCTGCGGCAGCCCGTGGAAGTAGTCCACGTATTCCGGCGAAGTCATCTCCAGGGTGAGCTTGGTGTACTCCAGCGGGAAGAACCGGCCGGACCGCGTGACCCAGTTCAGCTGGTACCCGTACGTATCGATGTCCTGCAAAAGCTCGTAATAGATTTCCGCGGCGCTCTGCCCGCTGCCCACGATGGTGATGCTGCGTTTGGCCTGCAGTTCACTCTTCCTCGACAGGTAGTCGGCGTTGTGGAGGACCAGTCCCCCGCCTTCCTTGGCCGCAGCGCCGACTATTCCGCCACAGGACGCCGGCACATAAGGCGAGGTGCCCGTGCCCAGCACCAGCCGCCGCGCCAGCAGCACCTCCGGCCCCTCCGGACCTTCCACCGACAGGCGATACACGCCGTCGTCGTACGCAACATCCAGCACAGCCGTGCTAAAACGCACGGACCGCAGCTGGCCGGCCACCCATTGGCAGTACTGGTTGTACTCCGCACGCAGCGGATAGAAGTTTTCGCGGATGTAGAAGCGGTAGAGGCGGCCGGTCTGCTTGAGGAAGTTCAGGAACGAATACGGCGAGGTGGGGTCCGCCAGCGTCACCAGGTCCGCCATGAACGGCACCTGGAGGTGTGCGGGTTCCAGCATCATGCCGGGGTGCCAGTCGAACGAGTCCCGCTGTTCCAGGAAGACGCCGTCCAGCCCGTCCACCGGCTCGCTGAGGGCGGCGAGGCCCAGGTTGAAGGGCCCGACGCCGATGCCGGCGAAGTCGAAAATGCGCGCGTCAGTGCGCGGACCGTCACCGGTGCTCACGCGGAAGCTCCCGCGGTGGTGGCGGTGGTGGTAGTCGTGGTGGCGGTGTTGGCCAGCAGCCGGGCGCCGGTGCGACGGAGCAGTTCGAGGACCTCGCTAATGTCCCCCAGCGTTGCCTCGGCGTTGAGGAGGGTGAATTTCAGGTAGTGCCTGCCGGCCACCTTGGTGCCGGCCACCACGGCCTGGCCGGAGGCGAAGATTGCCGCACGGATGGCAGGGTTGAGGGCATCGGCGGCATCTTCGGAGAGCCTCCCACCGCTGGGCGAATCCGGCACCCGCGGCCGGTACCGGAAGACCAGCGTGCTGAGCTGCGGCTCAGCGGCGAGCTCAAAATCGTCGTCCGCCGCCAGGACCGAACCCACGCGGGCGGCGAGGTCGATCGCCTCGTCGAACAGGGCCCCTATAGCCTCAGCGCCCATGATGCGCAGCGTCAGCCAGAGCTTGAGCGCGTCAAACCGCCGGGTGGTCTGGATGCTCTTGTCCACCTGGTTGGGGATCTCTGCCAGGGCGGCACTTTCCGGGTTGAGGTAGTCCGCGTAGTAGGTGACGTGCTGGAGCATGGAACCGTCCCGGACCAGCAGGGCGCTGGAACTGACGGGCTGGAAGAATGTTTTGTGGAAGTCCACGGTGACGGAATCGGCCAGCTGCGTCCCGTCCAGCAGGTGGCGGTAGCGGTTCGAGACCATCAGCCCGCCGCCGTAGGCGGCATCAACGTGGAACCAGGCGCCGTAGGCTCGGGCCAGTGCGGCGAGCTCCGTGAGCGGATCCACGGCGCCGAAGTCGGTGGTGCCGGCAGTGGCCACAACCGCCATGGGCACCAGCCCGGCGTCGTGCGCTTCAGCCATCGCTCCGGCGAGGGCGGCGGGGTCCATCCGGTGGTCCGCGGCGCACGGGACGGAGATGACGGCGTCGAACCCCATCCCCAGCGTCGAGGCGGATTTCTGGATGCTGAAGTGGCTGTCGGCGGATGTGAAAATGCGCAGCTTCTCCAGCAGAGCCGGCAGCCGGAGCCCGGTGCCGGCCGGCTCCTGGCGCAGGCCGGCTACGGCGTGGTTGCGGGCGATCAGCAGCGCCTGCAGGTTGGACTGGCTGCCGCCGGAAGTGAACACACCGTCCGCCGCAGCCCCCAACTGCAGCCGCTCGGCGGTCCAGTCGATGAGCCGGCGTTCGATCATGGTGGCGCCGGTGCTCTGGTCCCAGGTATCCATCGACGAGTTCACCGCGGAGAGGATGGCCTCCCCCACCAGCGCCGGGATCACCACCGGGCAGTTCAGGTGGGCGGCGTACTTGGCATCGTGGAAGTAGATCGCATCCCGGAGGTAGACGGACTCGAGCTCTTCCAGGGCGGCGGCGGTGTCCGGGAGCGGCCGGTCCAGGTCCACGGCGCCGATGCGCGCCTTCATCTCTGCCGGTCCGACGCCGGTGAACGGCCGGGTGGTGCGGTCCAGTTTGGTGGCAACGGCGTTGACGCCCTGCAGCACCTGCGCCACGTAGCGGGTGGAGTTCCGGGTGTTGAAAAGATGGTTGGTGGCAGCGAGGGCAAGCTCCACGCGCGAGCCGAAATCCTGTCCGGGCCGGGCGTGGCCCACCTGGTTCTCATCCACATACATCTCATCAACACGGGGCAGCAGCGGCACGGTGGTCATCCTTAGTTCGACGGCGGGCATGTTTAGCAAGGTAAGCCTTACTTAGGCATGCCTTTTCGTCAAACTTTTGTGACCTATTTATCGAAACCGCGCAGATACAGGCTTATTCGGGTTGGGAAGCGCGTCATTGACTGGCCGACGTCGAGCGAGAAAGGCAAAATACCCCGCGCGAACTGGCAGGCAATAACGTCAAAGGTGCACGTGGAGGGCTTTAACTGCACGTTCGCGCGTCGAACGCTTGGCCGTCGCCGCACGGGACGGGCGCACCGGATGGGCAGGGTCCGTGGGCTGGTTGGGGTGCTCTACGACGGCCGCCTTCGCTGCGTCCCGCCGGGCAGCGGCGCTGTCGGCAGCGGAATGGATGGGGCACACCGGCAGGTAGACCGGCTCGACGAGCGTCAGGCGGAAGTCGTCGGCCTCCTCCAGGGCCGCAGCCGCCGCAAGCCCCATCGCGTGGTGGATGGCCGCATGCTGCCCCGACTTGTGCGAACCCGGGCTGGCGATGTGGCGAAGATGCGCCAGCACACCGGCGTCGAGATGGATGGCGCGCCGCAGGTCCAGGGAGAGTTCGGGGGCGGAGGCAAGGCGCTGGGCACGGAGCAGCAGGTGCAACAAGGCGGGAAAATTGGCCTGCGTCAGGCAGCCGGCCAGCTCAACGCTGATGTTTCCGCGGTCCACCTCAACGTGGACAACAATTCGAAGCTTGTGATGGGAAAGTTTGTGGCTCATCGCGATCTCCGCATAGGTGCCCGCAGGCCGGCTGCATGGCCCACCATCGACTTTATAAAAATGTCGCGCAGGTCACAACAGCGCGGCTTCCCGTTACAGTCCGGCGGCTTGACGGACCCCTTCAGCGGAGGAAGCCCGGTCCTTTTCCCATGGGGCAGGCCAGTTAACCAATGGCTCAGAGTTCGTTTCGGCCAGGCATCCCCTCGATTAAGCGTCCTCGGGCCAGTCGATGTACTGCTCGTAGCCCTCATGCTGGCGGAGGTATCCGGCGATGAACGGGCAATGCGGGATGATCCGCTTCCCGGATGCCACCACATCATCCAGCGCGAAGTGAGCCAGCACTTTGCCGAGTCCCTGGCCCTTGAACTCCTCTGCCGTCTCCGTGTGGGTGAAATCTATATGCCCCGGCTTGTCCCGGAAAAAGGACTGCACCGCGACCTTCCCGCCGACCCGCAGCTCATAGCAGTGGTGGGCGTCGTTCCGTGAAAGCGAAACGTCGGGGCTGAACTCGTCCTCGGTGGAAATCATGTTCTCGGTCATGGTTCGACACTGGCACTACTTGGCCCTGCTGGCAATGGTCCGCCCGCCTGGCCCCCGGACAGTCCATCGCGCGCCGCACCAGGCTGCTCCGGAACTGGCTTCGATGCACGCTCCGGCATCCTGCCCAGCAGCAGCACGGCGAGTACGAAGCACGCGGCTCCCCCGCCCAGCAGGCCCAGCGTGAGGCCGTTGAAGGCGGCGTCGGCCACCGGGACAAAGACCACGACGGCGGCGGTCACCACCGCGCCGGCGGGCCGTCCGCGGGTGTGGGCTGACGCCGTCGGACGTTCCTCGAGGCGCCCGAAGGCGGCAAGGACGGGAAGCAGCAGGGTCACCACGCCCAAAAGCACCAGCGGCCGCGCCCACCACCATGCTGCGGTGTTGGCTGCGGGTTGGGGAAAATCGGTGAGCAGCAGGAGCCCCGACATGGCCACGAGAAGGGGCAGGTGCCAGAGGTAGATGGTCATGGAGCGGCGCCCGGCAACAGAGACCACGGCCCGGACCCAGCGCACCCCGGCAAACCAGCCGAGCCCGGGACGGACCAGCTGGAGGAAGGCCGCCTGCGCCACGCCCAGCAGCAGCAGGCAAAGGTTTGGCGGGTTGAGGTTCACCAGCATGTTTCCGGAATACAGGCCCAGCCCTGTCACGATGCCCAGCAGCAGGTTGGCCGCAACGATGGACCCCACCAGGGCCGAACGGGAGAGCCTGGCGAAACGGCCGTCCGCCATCAGGAAGCCCAGCTGCTGCACGGCGCACCACAGGAACACCAGGTTGGCATAGGCCAGCAGGGGCAGGGCGCCGCGGACGCTGTCCACCGCCACCACCAGGGCAACCAGCGCACCGAGCGTCAGCCACGGCGCATGGTCATGGAAGCGGGCCAGCAGGGGGATGTTCAGCTGCGCAGCGAGGTACGCGGCCAGGAACCACAGCGGCATTCCGGCGCCGGTGGTCATCAGCTGGATCACCTGCGGGTGTACGCCCAGCAACAGGGCGGCCCAGAGGCCCAGGAACATGCACGCCAACAGGGCGGTGGCCGGGCGGACCAGGCGGAGAAGTCGTGCCTGGGCGAACTCGATGCCAGTGCCGCCCCTGGCCCTGAGCCGGCGCCAGGACTGCAGGCCGGTGGTTCCCCCGGTCACGAAGAACAGCGGCATCACCATAAAAATCCAGATGACCGGAACGAACCAGCCCTGATCACCGAGGGTGTTCTCGGTGGTGACGGTGCCGTCCCGGTGCAGCACGGGGCTGACCATCATGCAGTGGCCAACCACCACCAGGGCCAGGCAGAAAAACCGGACGAGGTCGATCACAAGGTCGCGCTCAGTCGCGGGCCCATACTGCGGGGGTGCGCCCTGCTCCGTCACGCCACTCATGTGCGGCTCCTGGAAACGCCGGATGTTGTTGTTGGCTCTATTGTCCGCCCGCTTGGCCCGCCTGCGGCAGGGCGGCATGTCAGAGATTAACTGCCAGGAGTCCCAGTACGACGGCGAGCAGCGGGACGGTGCCTTGGGTGGCGGCCGCGCGGAGGTACTTTTTCCCGCTCAGGGCGAGCACCACGGCGGCCAGCACCATGGACCCGCAGCAGCTGAAGATGAGGGTCCAGCCGGCTACCTGTGTGGTGGAACCGTCGGCGCCGAACGCCACACAGCCGACGCCGACGAACGCTCCGATGGCAAGGAACAGGTTGTAGAAACCCTGGTTGTAGGCCAGGGGCTTAGTGGTTTCGGCGTCGGCCTGGGACACCAGCCCGAACCGCTTCCAGGTGGCCGGCCTGGTCCAGGTCAGGGATTCCATGATGAAGATGTAGACGTGCAGGGCGGCGGCAAGGAACGCAAAAAGAAGGGAGGCCAGGATCATGGCTTGATCCTAGCCTCCCCAGGGACAACAGCCTGGTACCCGCGTCAGCGGGTGAGCATGCCCAGCGCGGCCGTGGCGAACTCCCTGGCCGAGGTGTTCCAGTGGCCCAGAAGGCCCTGCAGGTTTTCGCCGTCGGCCCTGTGCGCCGGCAGCTGCGCCTGGAGCGTTGACAGCACCCCGGTGCGAAGCTCGGTATTGAAGTTCACCTTGCCAACGTTCATGACGGCGGCCTTGACCAGCTCGCCCGCCGGAATGCCGGACGCGCCGTGGAGCACCAGCGGGATGTGCGTCCGCACGGCGATGTCCTGCAGGACGTCCCAGCGCAACTGCGGCTCGCCCTTGTACTTGCCGTGGACATTGCCCACGGCCACGGCAAGCAGCTCCGCGCCGGTCCGGGCCACGAAGTCCTCCACCTGGGCGGAATCGGTCAGGCCGGCCACGGCCACGCCGGCTTCGTCCGCACCGAAGGCGCGGTCCTCGTCGCCGGCCAGGCCGCCGAGTTCGGCTTCGAGGACGACGCCATCACACAGCAGCGAGCGTGCCGCCCGGACCAGCGCGATGTTGTCTTCATACGGGAGGGACGAGCCGTCCGCGAGGACCGAATCAGCCCCCGCCGCGACGGCGTCGGCCATGGCTTCCAGGTCCGAGGCGTGGTCCAGCTGGACTGCCACCGGAACGGATGCGCCGTCTGCCAGGCCGCGGAGTGCGGCGATCAGCCGCAGGCCGTTGGCCGTGGCGGCCGTCTTCGGGGCCACCAGCAGGATGATCCCGTGGCCCGCGTCCTCGGCGGCGCCCACAACAGCCAAAGCGGTGGTGAAGTCGTAGCAGGTGAACGCCGGAACGGCCGAGCCCTGCTGCAGGGCGGAGGTGACGAGGTGGTCGAGTCGGGTGCGCATTAGACGCCCAGGCCTCCCACCAGGATCCAGGCCACGAAGGTCAGCAGGAAGCCGGCAAGGCCAAGGATGGTGGTCAGTACGGTCCAGGTGCGCAGGCCGTCGGCCACCGAGAGCCCGAGGTAGCGGGTCACGATCCAGAAACCGGAGTCGTTGACGTGGCTGAGGCCGAAGGCGCCGAAGCCTATGGCGACAAGGATCAGTGCCGTCTGGATGGGCGAGAAGCCGCCGTCGGCCACGGAGGCGGCCAGCAGCCCTGCCGTGGTGATGATCGCAACCGTGGCGGAGCCCTGTGAAGCGCGCAGGATTGCCGCGAGGATGAAGGCCATCACGATAACCGGGAGGCCCGCCGTCTGCAGACCCTCCGCGAGTGCCTTGCCGATGCCGGAGACGGTGAGGACTTTACCGAAGACACCGCCGGCGCCGGTCACCAGGATGACGATGGCAGTGGGGGCCAGCGCCGAGTCCATCACTTCACCGGTGTGCTGGGAAGACCAGCCGCGGCGGATGCCCAGGAAGTAGTAGGCCAGGCCCAAGGCAGTCAGCAGGGCGATCAACGGGGCACCGATAAATGCAGCCAGCTGCGCCGGGAAGGAGTCCTTGGGCAGGATGACTGCACCCACGGTTCCCACCATGATCATCAGGATGGGAAGGACGATCAACGTGATGATCATGGCCGGGCTGGGGGCAGTCCTGACCTCGGTCTTGACAGCAACGTTGGAAGTGCCCTGGGCGGCTTCCTGTTCAATCTGCGAGTTGCCCGTGCCGAAGAGGCGGAACTGCTCGGCTGTGGCCGGCAGCATCGTGAAGTCGCGGCGGTTGAGCTTGCGGGCAACGAAGTAGCCCAGCACACCCACAGGGATGCACAGCACCAGGCCGATTATGGTGGTCCAGCCGATGTCGGCGCCGAGGATTCCGGCGCCGCCCACCACACCGGGGTGCGGCGGAACAACAACGTGGATGGCCAGCATGATGGCACCCACGGGGAGGCCGATCTTGACCGGGTTGACGCCGGCGGCCTTGGCGAAGCCGTAGATGATGGGGATCAGGATGATGAATCCGACGTCGAAGAAGACGGGGATCGCCAGGAGGAACGCAGCCGCGGTCAGTGCTGCGATGACCCTGCGGGGGCCCAGCAACTGGGTGAACTTTCCGGCCAGTGACTGTGCACCGCCGGAAATCTCGATCATCTTGCCGAGCATGGCGCCGAGGCCCACCAGGATGGCGACGGAACCAAGAGTGCCGCCCATGCCTTCGGTGACTGTCTTGATCACGTCAGGCAACGGGATGCCTGCCACCAGCGCCACGGAGACGCTGACCACAAGCAGGGCGAGGAAGGCGGGGATTTTGAATCTGATCACGGCCACAAGGAGCAGGGCGACGCCCGCCGCTGCTATGGCCAGAAGAGCTAGTGCGCTCATCGTGTGTCTCCTTTGACATCGCCAGTTAAGACTAGCGAGCTGGGTGGGTACGGCGACGGCGGAGGGGGGACCGCCGTCGCCGGGCTTTATATGGGGGTGCTTTAGCGGGGGTGAAGCGGTGCCTAGGCGGTGCGCCTGGTGGGCGCAACAACCTTGATGACGGCGGAGTCGTCAGCGGCGGCGAGGCCCTGGGCCTGGCCCAGGAGGTACAGTTGCTCGGCCGCGGCGGCGACGGGGGCTGCGAGTCCGGCGGCGCGGGTGGCCTTGCCCACGATGCCCATGTCCTTGACGAAGATGTCCAGGCGGGACAGGACCTCGGCGCCTTCCTCGGTGTAGGCCTCAAGGATGCGGGGGCCGCGGTTGGAGAGCATAAACGAACCCGCGGCTCCGGCCTCGAGGGCCTTGAGGGTCTTCCCCTGGTCCAGGCCCAGGGCGTCGGCCAGTGCCATAGCCTCGGCGGCGGCGGCGATGTGGACGCCGCAGAGGAGCTGGTTGACGGTCTTGAGCGCCTGGCCGTCGCCGGGCTTGTCGCCCACCACGGTCAGGGTGGAGGCGAGGAGTTCCAGCGCGGGCCGGGCCTTCTCCTGGGCTTCGGGGGACGCCCCGACCACGATCAGCAGGTCGCCTTCACCGGCGCGCTTGGGGCCGCCGGACAGGGGTGCGTCCACCAGTTCAACGCCGTATTCAGCGAGGCGCGCAACGGTGGCGGGGATGGCTTCGGTGCCCACCGTGCTGCCCAGGATCACGACGGCGCCCGGCTCGAGCACGGAGGCCACGCCGTTCTCTCCGAAGAGGACATCGTTGAGCTGCTCGCCGTTGCGGACCGCCAGCAGCAGGGCGTCGGCGCCCTTGGCGGCTTCCCGGGCGGAGGCGAAGGTGCGGATGCCGGCTTGTTCGGCGAGCTTCAGGCGCGGCTCGGCGATGTCGAAGCCGTGGACGGTCAGCTCGCTGGCGAGGCGGGTGGCCATGGGCAGGCCCATGGCGCCCAGGCCCAGGACGGTGACGGTGTAGTTGCTGGTCATGGTGTTCTCCGTTGAAATTTGGCGGTATGGCTGGCTAGAAGGTGTTGCTGAGCTTGCGGGTGACGTCGGCGAGGGACTGGTCGTCGCCCACGTTGCCGGCGAAGACGATGTACGGGATGCCCTTGGCGGGACCGTCCACCGGCTCCCAGAGCGAGACGATGCCCGGCAGCATGGGCCCGCGGACAATGGCGTGCCGGATTTCCAGGCCGTGCGCGGCGACGTCGGAGGACGTGATACCGCCCTTGGCAATGACAAAGCGCGGCGGGAAGGTCTTCAGGGTCCGGTTCACCACGGCGACGACGGCGGCAGACACGGTGCGCGCGATCCGCAGGCTTTCGGCGGGGCTGTCGGTCTTGATGAGCAGGCGGCTGGTGTGGACGATGACGTCTCCCCCGCGGAGGTCCTCCACCACGGTGTCCACGGTCTGGTCCAGGTAGGCGTCGGCGGCTGTTTCCGTTTCGGCGGCAAGCAGCTTCTCTACGTCGATTTCCACGATCCGGGCTGCACTGTGCTGCTCGGTGAGGGCCTTGAGCTGGCGGGTGGTGACGCCCACGTGGGAGCCGACCACGATCAGGCCGCCCGCGGTGGACGGAGTGTTGCCGGCGTAGGCTTCGGCGCCGCTGAGCTCGGTGCGGATTTCCTGGCCGATGCGGGCACGTCCGAACGGCGGGCCCACGCGGTAGAGCAGCTTCTTGCCGCGCCGTTCGGCTTCTTCCAGGCCCAGGGACAGGGCACGGAGGTCATTTTCGGTGACGATGTCGGCCACGATCGGAGTGGAATTGGTGGCGGGCGCAATGGCGTCGGCGATGGCGTTGGCGCTGGTCTGCGGATCGCCGTCGCTGCCATCAGTGGAAGCTCCCGCGCGGATGATGTTCAGGTCCAGCACGATCACGGAGCCGGCTGCGAAGCGTCCCTGCGACTTCTCCTCCACATACTCGGCCATGTCCGAGTTGGCGAAGCCGAAGGTGGCGTCCTTGGCGAATTCGGTCTCGGCCACGGGCGTGAGCTTGCCGGCGTCCTCGCCGGTGCCGCGCATGTAGTGCACGCCGCCGATGGTTACGCGTCCGGCGTCGGGGAATGCGGGAACCAGCACCACACCGTCGGTCGCTTCTCCGCTGACCTCGGCCACGGTGGCGGCGATGACGTCGGGTTCGAGGGGGTAGTGGCCGCGGAGGGTGGAGTCGCTGCGGCTAACGAATCCCAGCCGCAGGCCTGAATCGTTGCCGGAGCCGGCGGCGGCCAGCGCATTGCGGACCACTTCCTCGTTGCGGGCGGTAGCTTCGGCGGGGTCCAGGCTGCGGGTGTTGGTCAGCACGTACACGGCGGGCTTGCACTTGCTCTGCGCGATGTGCGCATAGGCCCAGACGAAGTCTTCAACTTCCCAGCGGGTCAGAACGGGCAGATCCGCAACGGACTGCGTTCCGGTGGGGTCGTCGTCGAGCACTACCAGGATGCGGGGAGATTCGGCGCTGGACGCGGCAACGGCGTCGGCCACCAGCGCTGCAGGGATCCGGACTTCGGCCGGAAAAGCGGCCAGGACTTCTGCTTCAAGCGTCATGCTGCACTCCATTGTGGGTGTACTCGGTGGTGATGTTGATATCTGTAAGATGTCTGACATCTTGCGTTTGATTTCAGTGTGGCACAGGACATACCAACGCGCAAGTAGACTTGTCTGACATATCGGCTGAAGGGCATGGACGGGGGAAGATGGCACGGAAATCGCTGGTAGGAGTCGTCGCGGACGAGCTTCTGGACCGCATCATCGCGGGGGAATTCCCGCCCGGGGCCAGCGTGCCCGGGGAACTGGAGCTGAGTGCCGCGCACGAAGTCAGCCGGATGACGGTGCGCGAAGCCATGAAGACCCTTGAGGCGCAGCGGATCCTCAGCGTTGAACGCGGCCGCGGCACCTTTGTGAATCCGCTAAACCGCTGGGCTTCGCTGGAAGCTGTCCTGCGCGCGGCATCCGAGGGCAAGAACGAGGCCGAGGCGTCCGTCCAGCTCATTGAACTCCGCCGCATGCTGGAAACCGGAGCCTGCGAACTCGCTGCCGCCCGGATTGGCGATACTGACGTCCAGACGCTCTTCGGCTACGTCGCCGCCATGCGCGCCGCGCACGAGGTCAACGATGTTGCCGCCTTTGTGGAGGCTGACCTGGCGTTCCACGACCTGATCCTTCACGCCTCGGAAAACGTCTTCGTGGCAGTCCTGTTTGAGCCGCTGCACCGCGTGCTGGAAAAGCGCCGCACGGAAACGTCAGCGGTGCGCGAGATCCAGGAACACGCCATCGGGCACCACCAGAACATCGCGGAGGCGCTGGAGTCCCGCGACCCCTCGCGCTCCCGCGAAGCCATGGACGCGCACATGCAGCAGACGCTGGACGATCTCAAGAACCTGGTGCTCGAGGCGCAGTAGCAGCCCCGGACAACAGGCGGTCGCGTTCCTTTCGGGGCCCGGCTACTTTGCCCGCGGCGCAGCCGTTGTGCCCCGGACCACCAGTTCGGTGGCGACTTCCAGTGCAGCGGGAACCGCAGGGCCCTGCTGCTCGAGCTGTTCCACCACGATGCCCACGGCCATGGACGCCAGCTGCGCCAGCGGCTGCCGGACGGTGGTCAGCGGCGGAGACATCAGCGCGGCCTGCGCGATGTCGTCGAAGCCCACGATGCTGATGTCCCCCGGGATTTTCAGCGAGCGCCCGGCGGCGGCGTTCATGACCCCCAGCGCCTGGAGGTCATTGGCAGCAAAGATCGCGGTGGGGGGCTCCGGCAGGTCCAGGAGGTCCCCGCCGTGCCGGACGCCGGACTCGATGCTGAAGTCGCCGTCGCGCACCAGTTCGGGCAGGACCGGCAGTCCGGCCTCATGGAGCGCGGCAGCGTACGCGGCGTAGCGCGCACGGCTGTGTCCGGATCCGTGTCCCCTTCCGGTGATGATGCCTATGCGGCGGTGGCCCAGTTCCAGCAGGTGGCCCACCGCGGCGAGCGCTCCGGAGAACGACGCCGGGCTGACGCTGGGGATGGTGAGCCCCTCAGTTCCCTCCGGATCCACTGCCACCGCGGGAATGTTGAGGCTCCGCAGTGTGGCGACCAGCCGTGAGCCGCGCCGCGGAGCGAGCAGCACCACGCCGGCAAGCCGGTTGGCCGAAGATTCCCGGAGCTTCCGCCAGTTCTCGGCGGTGGCGTGCTCGGCGCGCGTGTAGACGATGGAGTAGCCCAGGCGGGCCGCAGCGGCCTCGGCGCCTTCCATGATTTCCAGCACCCAGGGCGAATCGAAGTTGTTGACCACCAGCTGGAGGAGTCCCGGCTGGTCAGCCGGGACGTTCCGCTTCGTGTAGTCGAGCTCCTCCAGGGCCTGGCGCACCTTGGCCCGTGTCGCCTCGGAGACGTGTGAACGGCCGTTGAGCACTTTCGACACGGTGGGCACCGAGACGCCTGCCGCTGCAGCCACGTCTGCGATCTTGGGGCGCGGAGTGGCGGTCAACGGTTGGGTCCTTGCGATCATCAGGAAGCGGTGGCGGCGAAGTGCGGGGTGACTACTCCCCGGCGGACCGGCGCAGTCACCACCCGCACGGGTCCAACGATAACACTGCCGCTTTCCTGCGAACCCAGCGGTGACGCGGTGAAAATGCCCAGTTCAGCGCCAATCCACTTGCCCTCCACTACCTCGAAGTTCCAGCCCTGGACCTCCCAGGGCTCGCGCGGCCCGGTCCGCCAGGCGAAGGTGGAGCGCGGCGTGGCATCCGTGCGGATCTGGAGCTCGATCCTGGGGCCGTTCAGGGGCACCTGGCGTCCTGGCCGCTCCTCATGCGGCCCTTCCCCGCCGGTGCCGCTTCCCAGCACAAACCCGTCGGCGGTCCGGATGATGCCCAGCCAGGCGTACTTCTGGCCCAGGACCACGACGCCGGCCCGGGTACCTGCCGGAACACCGTCCAGTTCCAGCGTGGTGGTGAAGGTTGACGCAGTGCCGGGCAGGATCTGGCCCAGCACGTTCGGCAGTTCTCGCAGGTTAACCGGGTCATTGGCCTGTGGACGCAGGATCAGCTGCCCTCCCCCGCGCTGGAAGGACCAGGACTCGCGCGGGTTCGCCTGCCAGTGCCACTGCGGCCCCAGCAATGGTGAATCGAAGCTGTCGCCCGCTGGCGGCGCCACGTCTTCCTGCAAGGTTCCCGCCGGATAAGGGTGGCTGTCCACCGGGGTGCCGGGACCGCCGTCGTCCGCGGGAGTTCCCATCCACGGCCAGCCGTCCGCGCCCCAGCCCATGGGCTGGAGATGGACCACCCGGCCGTAGGGACCGCGGTCCTGGAAGTGCAGGAACCAGTCCTGCCCCTCGGGCGTGGTGACCCAGGCGCCCTGGTGGGGACCGTTGACGTCAGATGCCCCCTGTTCCAGCACCTTGCGCGCCTCGTAGGGTCCGAACGGGGACCGTGAGCGGAACACCGACTGCCACCCGGTGGCAACGCCGCCGGCTGGAGCGAAGATCCAGTACCAGCCGTCGCGTTTATAGAACTTGGGGCCCTCCAGGGTGGTGTAGCCGGGGAGGTCGGCGCCGCTGATCACGTGGGTTCCGTGGTCCAGGAGCCGGCTGGCGTCGGGGCTCATGCGGTGCACGGTCAGCCGGTTCTTGACGC
>DATFAE010000006.1:0-1957 GCA_035254945.1 Arthrobacter sp.
CAGAACGCCAAGTAACTGGAAGCCGCATCGGGACCGCGTACGCGTTTACGTTACGTGGATCACGGGGCGGCACCCGCAGCCGGAACCCTGCCGCAGGAACGAGGAGCACCAACCATGACTGAGTACTGGTACAACGTAAACACCCACGAGGTGGAAGAGGACGCGCTCTCGGACTGGAGCCAGCTGATCGGGCCCTACAAGACGCGCGAAGAGGCGGAGCACGCGCTGGAAAAGGTCAAAGCAAGGAACGAGGCCTGGGAAAAGGGCGACGACGACGACTGAGGGCCGTGCCCTCCGGCTCCCGGAGGAGTGGGGGAGCGGAACGGGGTGTCAGAAGGAGTGCTCCGGGCCGGGGAACTGGCCTGAGCGGACGTCGTTGCCGTAGGCCTTCGCCGCATCGCTGAGCGTGGTGCGCAGGTCTGCGTACTGTTTGACGAACTTCGCCATCTTTCCGCCGCGGAGCCCCGCCATGTCCTGCCACACCAGTACCTGTCCGGTGGTTTCCTTGCCCGCGCCGATCCCCACGGTGGGGACGCTGACCGCCGCGTCGACGGCGGCGGCTGTACCGGCCGGAACCATTTCCATCAGGACGCAGAACGCGCCCGCATCCGCCAGCGCCACGGCGTCGTCAATCAGCCTTTTGGCGTCGTCGCCGCGGCCCTGGACACGGTAGCCGCCCAGCGCATGTTCGCTCTGCGGTGTGAAGCCGATGTGGGCCATCACCGGGATCCCGGCCTGCACCATGGCCCGGACCGTCCCGGCGTAGAACGCGCCGCCCTCGATTTTGACCGCCTGGGCGAGGCCTTCCTTGAGGAAACGGACACCGGTGGCCACGGCCTGCTGGGGGGACACCTCGTAGCTGCCGAACGGGAGGTCCGCCACCACCAGGGCACGCTTGGCCGACCGCGACACCGCACGGCACAGCGGAAGGAGCTCGTCGACCGTGACCGGCAGGCTGGTCTCATTGCCGAACACGTTGTTGGACGCGGAGTCACCCACGAGCAGCACTTCAATGCCGGCCTGGTCGAAGATCTCCGCCGTGTACTGCTCGTAGGCGGTCAGCATCGCGAAGCGGGTTCCGTCCCGCTTGGCCTGCTGGAGGTGGTGGATGCGGACCTTCGCGGCAGGCTTGGGAGCTGCGTCCGACGACGGCGCCTGTGCCGGCGCGGGCCCGTTTCCGTACGGTGCGGGTACTTCAGCGGACGCGCGTGAGTCAGAACTGTTGCTTGAGGCCATGGCAAGAGCGTAGTGCGGTACCCGCCGTCCTAGCTACCGGCCGCAGGCGCCTGGCGGGTGATTCGCGTCATATTGGGATGCTCCGCGGGCCGCACGCACCGGCCGTGTCCGGCGGTGTGCCCCACCTTTCGGTGTTAATGCTGTGTTACGCGGGGTGCAGGCTCCCGCATTGGCGGCAATTGCTTAGTAAAGTGTTGGTGAACTGCTGCCGGCTTCCTGAACTGCGGACCCGGGGCATGGACGTTGACCGGAGAAGAGGCCATCATGGACCGCCAGCAAGAGTTTGTCCTGCGCACTATCGAAGAGCGCGACGTACGGTTTGTACGCCTGTGGTTCACCGACGTCGTGGGTTCACTCAAATCGGTGGCCCTTGCCCCCGCCGAGGTTGAAGGTGCGTTCGAGGAGGGCCTGGGCTTTGACGGCTCCGCGATTGAGGGCCTTGCACGGGTGTTCGAGTCCGACATGCTGGCCCAGCCGGACCCCTCCACGTTCCAGATCCTGCCGTGGCGCGGGGAGACCGAACAGACATCCAGGATGTTCTGCGACATCCTGACCCCGGACGGTGAGCCGTCTGCCGCGGATCCCCGCAATGTCCTCAAGCGCACCCTGGCCAAGGCGGCGGACATGGGCTTCACCTGCTACACCCACCCGGAAATCGAGTTCTACCTCCTCAAGTCGCAGGAACCCGGGCCGGACGGTGCACCCGTGCCGGTGGACGAGG
>DATFAE010000007.1:0-15871 GCA_035254945.1 Arthrobacter sp.
AGCTCTGCGACCCGGCGCAGGGATTCCTCGCTGGAGTTCACCAGGTTGTCGATCACCACCACGTCATGGCCGGCTTCCTGCAGGGACAAAACTGTGTGGGAGCCGATGTACCCGGTGCCACCTGTGACCAGAATTTTCATGCCATAACGCTATCCCACTTCATGTCCGCGTCGCCCGGCCATTCCGGATGCCGGTCACGGCTGGGCCGGAAACACCGCAGCAGGAGGTCATCTTTACAGCACAAGTGTGTTAAAAAATAGGGGTGCCTAAATTCGTAGATGCCGAAGTCCGGCGCGGGGAAGTTGTAGACGCCGTTTTCCGGATCATCGCAGTAGACGGCCTGGAGAGGGCCTCGCTCCGTGAAGTGGCAGATGAAGCAGGCTTGGCTGTTGGGTCCGTCAGGCACTACTTCGCCAGCAGCGAGGAGCTCCTGACCTATTCCTTTGCCGCCGTCGTGGACCGGCTCATCCTCCGTCTCTCAGACGCGATGGCAGGGCTGGAACCACATGCCCCGGGAACTTCAGGGCACCACGAAGCCGTATTAACACTGCTGTGTGAACTGCTGCCGCTGGATGAAGAGCGGGCCGTGGATGCCTGCGTGTGGATGGCTTTCAAGAACGCCGCCCGCATCCGTCCCTTCTTGGCTGCCGAGGCCGACCGAAGCCACCGCGGGGTGGCCGCCGTCGTCGGCCGGCTCGTCATGGAGCTCATGCCGGACGACGGCAGCGGGCAGCACGCCCTGGTCATCGAGGCCGAAAGGCTCCTCGCTACCATCGACGGGCTGTGCATGCACGCTTTGCTGCAGCCTGAATGGATGACCGCCCAGATGTGCCGTGATGTCCTGGAACGGCACCTGGCGGGCATGGCCGCTGGTCAGGCCGTTAACGTCGGGCAGCTTCGGGAATAGACTGGGAGCCGGGGGAAGCAGATCCGGAAAACAAAGCCGGTACAGCGCACGCCACGGGAGGAACAGGATGCATCACACAGGCGGTTCTGGCTGGCAGATAACCATGGACACTTCAGGTCCCATGATGATCGCCCTCTATGTGCGTGATGCCGCCGGGCTGGACGGAGCAGGCCGCCCCGCACTGTCCCATGCCGCCCCGAAAATCCGCCATGCTGACCACTCGCACCTCACTGCCGAAGTGGGCGGGCTCAGCGCCCTGAAGACGGAGTGGGAAGCCTGGTGGGACCAGTTGCTCAAGTCCTACCCGCAGATGTCTCCGGAGTTGACGCCGCCCAATTTTGAGGCCTTCGGCAACTCTCCGGCCCTGCAACGGGTCCTGCAGGCGCACTTTGGCGCAGCCCTGACGTGGGCGCGGGAGCGCCGCAGCGAATACGCCGAGCTGGAGGCAGAGAGGGTGGCCAGCGGCTCTGACCAGTTACTCGACGACATGGTTGACGACCGCCTCATGGAAGTGGGCCGCGGCTCCCGGGACTTCAACCTGACCATCATCGAACTGCCCCTGAACGAACAACGCGCCTGGTACCTCGAACCGGACAAGATCATCATGAGCCATGAGCTGATGTCCCAGCCCGAGTTGTTCCGCAGCTATGTCCAGCCAGTGGTGGAGATGCTCGTCTGAGCACGTCCTGCCAAACGCAGCAGCCCAGCCGCCTGCGGCGGCCTCAGGTCGCAGCAGTCACCGGAGAAACGGTAATCCTAACCTGGCCGTCGGTGGCATCCGAAACCTGCCATCCGTCTGCTGCGGCGCGGCTCCAGCTTCGCCCGGCAACATCCACGCGGGTTACGGCAAGACCCTTGGCATTGGCGACGGCCCACTGTGCCACCGACCAGGCCCGGGCACCGCTCGCTTCAATGGTCAGCGTCTGCCCCTCGGCTGTGCTGTCCAGCGGGCCGTAGGCCTGGGAAAGCTCGGCGGCAACCTGGGCGGTATCGCCGGGCATCTCGGGGGAGCGCAGTGTGCAGTTGACCGCTTCGGGCGTCTGGCCTGACAATCCGGAGGCAAAAAACCGGCCCATGTCCTCGTGCTGGGCGTAGGCATCAGGGTAGGCGGAGCGCTGGACGCGTTGCGCGGCGTCGGTAATTTCCAGGGACTCGTAGCCCGGGATCTTCACCAGTGCGTCGAAGAATGCGTTGGCCGCGTAGTAAGGGTCCATGATCTGTGCCTCCGTACCCCATCCCTGGGAGGGCCTTTGCTGGAAGAGGCCGCGCGAATCCGGTCCGGCCTGGTCGCCGTGGCCGATGTTGCGGAGCTTGGATTCCTGCATGGCAGTGGCGAGGGCGATGCTTGCGGCACGCGGAGGCAGCCCGCGCTGGACTGCGACAGCCGTGATCAGGGAGGCGTTACCCGCCTGGTCAGTGGCCAGTCCCGCTGTCTGGGAGCCAACCACGGCCGTGCAGCGCTCCGAGACGAGGGTCTCGGAGCGCTGCAGAAACACCACGGCCGTGTAGACGCCCCCTCCCACCAGAGCCAGGGTGAGGAGCAGCACCACGAGCCGCCTTAGGCCACGTCCACGTGCCACTGCTGTGTGAGCTGGGCGGATCAGTTGGCGTGCAGGGCGTCGTTGAGTTCCACCGTCTGGCCCTTGCGGGGGAGGACTTCCACAGCGCCGGTGGTGGAGTTGCGCCGGAACAGGAGGTTGGGAACGCCGGAGAGCTCCACGGCCTTGACCACTTTGGTGGTGTCCTCGCCGTCGGCGTCCTTCGGGCCGATCACGCGAACGCGGGTTCCGGCGGTGACATAGAGGCCTGCCTCCACGACGGAGTCATCGCCAATGCTGATCCCGACGCCGGAGTTGGCACCCAGCAGGACACGCTCGCCAATGGCGATTTTTTCCTTGCCGCCGCCGGAGAGCGTGCCCATGATGGACGCTCCGCCACCAACGTCGCTGCCGTCACCGACCACCACGCCGGCGGAGATGCGGCCTTCCACCATGGAGGTCCCCAGGGTGCCCGCGTTGAAGTTCACGAAACCCTCATGCATCACGGTGGTGCCCTCGGCGAGGTGGGCACCGAGGCGGACGCGGTCGGCGTCGGCGATTCGAACGCCGGCGGGTACCACGTAGTCCACCATCCGCGGGAACTTGTCGACGCCGTAGACAGTGACAGCGCCACGCCGGCGCAGCCTGGCGCGGGTCAGTTCGAAGCCGTCCACGGCGGCCGGGCCGAAGTTGGTCCAGACGACGTTGGGGAGCTTGCCAAAGACGCCGTCCAGGTTGATGGTGTTCGGCCGAACCAGGCGATGTGACAGCAGGTGCAGCCGCAGGTACGCGTCGGCGGTGTCTGCCGGTGCCTCGTCCAGGTTGATCTGGACGAAAACTACTTTCTGTTCGGTGCCGCGGTCCGCGTCGGCACCGCTTTCCGCGATTGCCGCCAGGGTCGGATCCGCATTCTCAACAGCGCGCAGGTTCTCGGCGGCAACGCCAAGGGCGGGGGCCGGGAACCAGACATCCAGTACGGTGGCGGCAGCATTTTCGCCGCCGTTTTCGGCGCCAGGGGCGGCGACGACGGTGGCGAGCCCGAAGCCATAGGCGGAGCGGGCATCAGCGGTTGCGTTCTGGTTTTCGGGCACGGCGGAAGTGGCGGTCTCAGTCATGGGCCCAGTCTATCGAGAGCCGGGCGCCGGGTTCGAACTAGACTGTCAACGTGACTGCCGAAACCGCCCCTGAGGCTTCCATCCTGCCGCTGGACGTCCGCCAGGATGTTGCCCTCCTGACCGCCGCCATCATGGACATCGAAAGCGTGTCCGGGAACGAGACGGACCTGGCAGACGCCGTCGAGGCCGCCCTTCGCACCATCCCGCAACTGCATATCGTGCGCGACGGTGATTCCCTGATCGCACGCACGGAGCTGGGGCGGCCGGAGCGCGTCATCCTGGCCGGGCACCTGGACACGGTTCCGCTGCCCGTCACCGAGGGCGCACGGGGCACGGTCCCGGCGAGCTGGGAATCCGGCGTTCCGGGTCAGGGGGTGCTGTACGGGCGGGGAGCCACAGACATGAAGGGCGGCGTCGCGGTCCAGCTCGCGCTGGCAGCCACCATGTTCGACGGCGGCGCGGAACCCAAGCGCGACGTCACCTTTGTCTTCTACGACCACGAGGAAGTGGAGGCGGTCAAGAGCGGGCTCGGCCGCCTGGTCCGCAACCACGGCGGGCTCCTGGACGGGGATTTCGCCATACTCCTGGAACCCACCCATGGGACGGTGGAGGGCGGCTGTAACGGAACCAGCCGCTTCGAAGCCACCACCGTCGGTGAAGCTGCGCACTCGGCGCGCGCCTGGATGGGCAGCAACGCCATCCATGCTGCGGCCCCGATCCTCGCCCGGCTGGCTGCCTATGAACCGCAGACCATCAACGTGGACGGCCTGGACTACCGTGAGAGCCTGAACGCGGTGAAGATCAACGGCGGCACGGCCGGCAACGTCATCCCGGACCGGTGCGTGGTGGAAATCAACTACCGCTTCGCGCCGGACAAGTCTCCCGACCAGGCGGAGGCGCACGTCCGGGAGCTGCTGGACGGTTTTGAGGTCGTCCGCACGGACGCTGCCGCCGGCGCCCGGCCGGGACTGAACCACCCCGCTGCCGCGTCCTTCGTGGCCGCCGTCGGAGCCGAGCCGAAACCGAAATACGGCTGGACCGACGTCGCTCGCTTCAGCGAATTGGGGATCCCGGCGGTGAACTTCGGGCCGGGTGATCCGCTCCTGGCGCATAAAGACAATGAGCATGTGGAGGCGGAAGCCATCCGCGAATGCCTGCGTGCACTTCGTAGCTGGCTGTCCGCATAGCCCACAAACAGAAGGGCCCGCAGCCTGTGAGCTGCGGACCCTTCAGTGTTTAGGTGCCGCTATTTGCGTTCCGACACATCCGGCAGTTCCGGTGCGACGACCGCGGTAGGTGCCTTGGCAACTCCGCCCGCTGCCTTCTTGGAACCACGGCGCTCGATCCAGACGGCGAGCCGGGACACGCAGATGTTGATCGCAATGTAGATGGCTGCGGCAACAAAGAAGATGGGGAACAGGAAAGCATTGCCCAGGAAGTCTGCCATCACCTGTACAGCCCGGAGGAGTTCGCCGTAGGCCACGATATAGCCAAGCGAGGTGTCCTTCAGGAGCACCACGAGCTGGGCAACCAGCGATGGCATCATCCGGCGGACCGCCTGGGGCAGTTCGATCAGCATCCGGGACTGGAAGCTGGTCAGGCCGATGGTCAGGCCAGCCTCCCGCTGTCCCTTCGGCAGGGACTGGATGCCTGCCCGGATGATCTCCGCGAAGATCGCGGCGTTGTACAGGACCAGCCCTGCAATAACTGCGATGAAGGAACTCGTACCGAACACCAGCAGGACGAACAGCATCATCAGCACAACCGGCATGCCACGCAGGAACTCCAGCACCACGCGGGTGGGGATCCGGATCCAGGCGACGAGGGAGATCCGCAGGAGGCAGAGCATCAGGCCGAGCGGGAACGCAATGACCGCGGCGATGGCGGCCGCGCTGAGCGTGGCGCCGATGCCGTTTCCGAGCAGCGTCCAGACATCGGCACGGGTGAAGATCGCCCAGCGGCGTCCTTCAAAGATGCCCTGCTGGGCCAGCGTCATCACGATCCAGGCGAGCAGGCCAAGGATCAGCACCGACCCGATCACGGAACCGATCAGCGAAACCCGCCGGGCCTTGGGGCCGGGAACGTCGTAGAGGACTGAAGTCATCGGGCAATCGCCACCTTTCGTTCCACCGTGCTGGCCAGGACGCCCAGCGGAATGGTGAGGAGCAGATAGAAGAACGCCACGCCCAGCAGTACGGCCATGACCTGGTCACCGTTGGCATTGGCCATCTGGCGGCCGTAGCCGAACAGTTCAAGCACAAAGAACGCGCCGGCGACGGAGGAATTCTTCACCAGGGCAATCAGGATGTTGATCAGTGGCGGGATCACCGTCCGGAGAGCCTGCGGAAGGATGATGAGGGAAAGCACCTGGCCGAACTTCATGCCGATGCTGCGTGCGGCCTCCGCCTGGCCGAGCGGGACACTGTTAACGCCTGAGCGGACGGCTTCGGCGATGAAGGCGGCTGTGTAGGCGCTGAGGGCGATGATCGCGGCGACCTCGAACTGCTGGAAAGTCACGCCCAGGCGGGGCAGGACGATCGCCGCGAAGAAGAAGGCGATGGTGAGGGGAGTGTTCCGCAGGACTTCCACATAAACGGTGCTGAATCCGCGCAGTGCCGCGACGGGGGAAACGCGGGCTGCTGCCAGGAGGGTTCCGACGATAAGCGCGATGATCCCGGAGACGACTGACAGGAAAAGAGTGCGGAGAAGGCCTTCCCAGTACAGGGGGAGGTTTTCAATGATGACTTCCATAGGATCCTTCGGCTCTGGGCGTAGGCGGTTGAAAAAGGAGGCGGCGGTTTCCGGGGGATCCGCTATTCAACGAGTCCCCCGGAAAGCCGCCGAAGTTGCCTAGTAACGGACGATCGCGGGAAGTTCCGGAGCGGTCTTGATGACCGTGCCTGCGGTTGCTTCCCAGGCCTTCTTGTAGGAGCCGTCCTTGTCGAATGCTTCCAGCTGGTCGTTGATCCAGTTGCGGAACTCGGTGTCGTCCTTCTTCAGGCCGATGCCGTAAGGCTCCTTGGTGAAGGTTTCGTCAGAGGCCAGCTTGAAGGCTTCCGGTTCCTTGTCCACGAAGCCGGCAAGGATGACGTTGTCGGTGGTGATGGCTTCAACCTGCTTGTTGCGCAGCGGCTCGAGGCAAGCGGAGTAGGTTGCCGCCGGAACCAGCTCGGCGCCGTACTTGTCCACGATCGTGGCGGCGGGGGTGGAGCCCGTCACGGAGCAGACCTTCTTGCCCTTGACGTCCTCGGGCTTCTTGATGGAGTCGTTGTCCTTGTTGACCATCAGTGCCTGGCCGGCCTCATAGTACGGGCCCGCGAAGCTGACAACCTGCTTGCGCTTGTCGTTGATGGTGTAGGTGGCGATGACAAGGTCAACCTTGCCCTGCTCGATGAACGGTTCGCGGTTGGCCGAAACGGTTTCGGACCATTCAATCTTGTCCGCCGCAATGCCGAGCTTGGCAGCGATCAGTTTGCCGATCTCAACGTCGAAGCCAACGGGCTTGCCGTCCAGGCCCACCTGGCCGAAGAGCGGCTGGTCGTACTTCGTGCCGATCTTTATGGTGCCGGCAGAGGCCAGCTTCGCCATGGTGGTGCCTGCAGCGAATGTCGGCTTCTCGGCAACGGTGGGATTGGTGGTGCCCGGGGTGGAACCGCCACATGCGCTCAGGGACAGCGCCAGGGCAGCGGTGGCCGCCACGAGGAACGACTTGCGCCGGGTCATAAATGCCTTCATGACATTCCTTTCATTGGTCGGCCGTGGGTCACGGCCTGGGTGCGAACTGGAGTGTGTGCGTTCGTAGGTGAGAATCAGTGCGTGAGCAGCTTGGACAGGAAGTCCTTTGCCCGGTCGCTCTTGGGGTTGGTAAAGAATTCTTCCGGCTTGGCGTCTTCGACGATCTGGCCGTCTGCCATGAAGACCACGCGGTCTGCGGCCTTCCGGGCAAAGCCCATTTCGTGGGTGACCACCACCATGGTCATGCCTTCCTTGGCCAGCTGGATCATGACGTCAAGGACTTCGTTGATCATCTCGGGGTCGAGGGCCGACGTGGGCTCGTCAAAGAGCATGACCTTCGGTTTCATCGCCAGGGCGCGGGCGATGGCCACACGCTGTTGCTGGCCGCCGGAGAGCTGCGCCGGCAGTTTGGGGGCCTGGTGGCCCACGCCTACCCGCTCCAGCAACGCCATGGCTTCCTTGTCGGCCTGGGCCTTGGCCACGCCTTTGACCTTGATGGGCCCCAGCGTCACGTTCTCAAGGATGGTCTTGTGCGCAAACAGGTTGAAGGACTGAAAGACCATGCCGACGTCGGCGCGGAGCTGGGCAAGTTCCTTCCCCTCCTCCGGCAGCACCTTCCCGTCAATGCTGATGGTGCCGCCCTCAATGGTTTCCAGGCGGTTGATGGCACGGCACAGTGTGGACTTGCCGGAGCCTGACGGGCCGATGACAACAACCACCTCGCCCTTGCGGACCTGGAGATTGATGTCCTTCAGAACGTGCAGCTGACCGTAATGCTTATTCACACCATTCAGGGAGACGAGCGCATCGCCGGGCACATGAGTAGTCATAGGAAGAATCTAGCGAACAAAGACCTCCTATGACGGGAATCACGCCAAGTTCGTGCGGATCGTGATTCAAGAGATACCTGCCGCTGGTGCGCCCGCCGTGGCGCTAGCCTTGGGAGATGAGCATCAACGCAGATCCGGCCAAAACTTCCCAGCCGCGCCGTAAGGGGCCCCTTGAACTTCGTCGCAAGCAGGCGGCCGTGGAAATGTCTGACCAGCATTTGCTCGACACCAAGGGCGCCGGGCAGTTCGTCCATACCGATCCGTGGCGTGTGCTCAGGATTCAGAGCGAGTTCGTGGAAGGCTTCGGCGCACTGGCCGACCTGGGCCCGGCAGTCAGCGTTTTCGGCTCCGCCCGGACCAAGCCGGGCAGCCCCTACTACGACATGGGCGTGGAAGTCGGCCGGAAACTTGCCGAGGCCGGAGTAGCCGTTATCACCGGCGGCGGTCCTGGCTCCATGGAAGCTGCCAACCGGGGCACTGTTGAGGGTAACGGCGTGTCGGTAGGACTCGGTATTGAACTTCCCTTTGAACAGGGCCTCAACCAATGGGTGGACCTCGGCATCAACTTCCGGTACTTCTTTGCGCGGAAAACGATGTTCGTGAAATACGCCCAGGGATTCATTGTCCTTCCGGGCGGGCTGGGCACCCTGGATGAGCTGTTTGAAGCGATGGTGCTGGTCCAGACACGGAAAGTCACCTCGTTCCCCATCGTCCTGCTCGGGGTTGACTTCTGGGGTCCCATGATCGAGTGGATCAAGGGCACCCTGGTGGCCGAGGGAATGGTCTCCGAGAAGGACCTGGACCTGATCCAGGTGGTTGATGATCCTGCCGACGCCGTGGACCGCGTGCTGAGCGGCACCTCCCCTGCACCAACCAGCGGCGAGCAGCGGCCCGAATAGCAGGCTGCCCCTGATCTGGCACGATGGATGCTGTGAGCTTCTTCCTGGTTTTCCTTGCCATCGTGCTGGTGGGCGCCGTCGTCTGGGCAGGTGCCGGCGGCCAAGCCGGCCTCTTCGGGCGTGGCCGCCCGGGCGGGGTCCGGGACAGCGGGCTCCTCGACAGCGGATTCGAGCAGCCCGTGGCGAACCTTCCTCCGGTCCTGCTCCCTGCCGATGCGGCGCCGGCCGACGTCGACCGTGTCCGTTTTTCCCTGGGCTTGCGGGGATACCGCATGGACCAGGTGGACCAGGTGCTTGATGATCTCCGCGACCAGCTCGCCGCCCAGCGCGGGGAAGTGGAGCGGCTTAAGGCGCGGCTTCTCGAGGTGCAGCGCGTGATGCAGAATCCGGCAGACCCGGACCCAGACCCGGACCGGGCGCCGGAGCAGGCACAGCCTGGCCCTGTCCACAACCTGGCGGAGGACGGGGCTTGAGCACGGACACCGGCAGCAGGGCCCGCCTTTCCGGAACGATCAGCGGACTGCGGATCCGGGCCGTGGATGCAGTGCGGCGCTGGCCGTGGTGGCTGCAGGTTTCCGTCCTTTACGTGGCGGCCAGGCTGGCCAGCGCCTGCATCTTTATGGCCGCGGCACTGCAACAGGGAACGAACCCCTGGTTCCCCGCCAGGCCGGACTACTGGAACTTCATCAACATCTGGGATGCCCGGTGGTACGGCGAGATCATCAGCAACGGCTACCCGGCGGTGCTGCCGGTTGACGCCGCCGGCAATGTCCAGGAAAACGCCTGGGCGTTCTATCCGTTGTTCCCCTTGATGGGCAGGGCCCTTTCGGCAGTGACCGGCGTCTCCCCTGCAGCTGCGCTGGCGCTGATCGCCATGCTCTCAGGGCTGGGGGCCGCCCTGGTCCTCTACACACTCTTCCGCCACCGGGCGCCGCACGGCACGGCCATGTGGGCGGTGGCCTTCTTCGCTACGTTCCCCGTCTCCGGGATACTCCAGGTGCCCTATGCCGAACCCCTGACCATCCTCCTTTTGGGTGTGGCACTGCTCCTCGTTGTGCGGCGGCAGTATTACGCCGCGATGCCCGTGGTGCTGCTGATGTGCCTCTCCCGCCCGGTGGGGGTGCCGTTTGCAGCCATGGTGGGACTGCTGTTTATCTACCGGCTGGTGCAGCGCGGCCGTGGACGGGACCCGCAGGTCCACACCCCGGGGGAGCTGGGCGGCCTCGCGGGACTCGCCGCCCTGAGCGGCGCTGCCGCGCTGATCTGGCCGGCCGCAGCCTGGGCCACCACCGGGGACATCGAGGCGTACACCAAGACGGAGACCGTGTGGCGGGGGCACGACCTGGTGCCGTTCAAGCCCTGGTTCGATACCGGCGTCCAGCTGTTCGGCCCGGTTCTGGGGGTGCTGGCGCCATTTGTCTTTGCCGGTCTGTTCGGCCTGATGCTGTTCAGCCCGCCGGTGATGAAGCTCGGGGTTGAATTGCGCCTGTGGTGCGCCTGCTACATGGCATACCTGCTGCTGTTCCTGCATCCCCAGACAAGCACGTTCAGGATGCTGCTCCCGCTGTTTCCGCTGGCGCTCGGTGCGGCGGCGTTGTCCCGTTCCAGGGCCTACCGCGGCACTGTAATCGTGATGTTTATCCTTTTGCAGATTGTCTGGATTGTCTGGCTGTGGGCCTGGGCGCAATTGCCTGGCGGTGGGGACTATCCGCCGTGATTAGTTGCGCTGCCGGGCATCGAACGGCACGAATGCGACGCGGCCGGAAATGTCCATCGATTAGCTACGGGCGGGTAATTACGGGATAATAGTAAGTAAGCAAGGACAAAAGCATTCAGAATACGTTCAGCCATGGCGGCGCCCACACGTGCCGTCATAGCGGCTTGATTGACCATGCGGACACAGCCCGTCCGGGCTGGTAAGTCCTGGGACTAAATGGAGGGGAAATTCCTCATGGCGGCTATGAAACCACGCACCGGCGACGGCCCTATGGAAGTCACCAAGGAGGGCCGCAGCCTGATCATGCGTGTGCCGCTCGAAGGCGGCGGACGGCTTGTTGTTGAATTGAACGCAGCGGAAGCGGCAAATCTCAAGGAATGCCTCGTAGGCGTTACCGAATAATATCGCTGGGCCAGGGTCCGCGCCTGGGGGCTGCGGACCTTGGCTTTTTCCAGGGGCTGAAGCCATTCCTTCCCGGGCCTCTTTACTCCGGACCTATTTCTTGACTGCCACCAGCAGGCCATCGCCCGTGGGAAGCATGGCGGAGGCGAGCCGCTCGTCGTCGCGAATGGTTTTGCCCACCTGGCGGAGCACAACGGTGGTGGCATCCCTGCTGGCAGGGTTGGCCACGCGGTCCTTGTCCAGCGCGTCGTTGATGATCAGCAGCCCGCGCGGCTTCAGCAGCCGGATGGCCTGTTCCACGTAGCCCGGAAGACCCGGCTTGTCGGCGTCGATGAAGACGAGGTCGTAGGCGGCATCAGTCAGCCGGGGCAGGACATCCCCGGCACGCCCGGAGATGGTGCGCGTCCGGTTGGCGGGGCTGCCCGCCTCGGCGAACGCCTCGCGGGCCGCTTTCAGGTGTTCAACGTCCACATCGATGGTGGTCAGCACCGACTGTGGTCCCAAACCGCGCAGGATGCAGACACCGGAAACACCAGCGCCAGTGCCGATCTCGACGGCGGTCTGCGCCTTGGAGGACGCTGCCAGCACTGTCAGCACAGCGCCTACACCACGTCCGATCGGGGTAACTCCCAGCTCAAAGGAGCGCTCGCGTGCACGAAGCATGACTTCATCCTCTGCGGGCAGATCTTCTGCATAGGACCAGCTCGTGGACTTGTCGGCGCTCATGGGTGATTTCGCTTTCTGGGCGGCAGGGGGGTGTTGAATACAGCCTACTGTGTCCGGCGGCGCGCCCGGCGGAAGCCGGGGGTTGCGCCTTTGGCAGAAATGGCCGGCCAATCAGGAAATTCCCAGCCAACTTTGAAATGATAAAGGTCCGCTCATCCATACGGTGATCGGCGCCGAACCAGAGATGTCAACAGTATCCGGGCGTTAGCTTATCCACGAGGGGAGTGGACGATGTCAGCATCAGTTGTGGCACCTGTCCCTGAATCACAAGATTCCGCGGTTGAATGGATCCGGCCCACCTGGGAAGAAGTGGTGGCCAACCATTCAGCGAAGGTCTACCGGCTGGCCTACCGCCTGACCGGAAACAAGTTCGACGCCGAGGACCTCACCCAGGAAGTCTTTGTCCGCGTCTTCAGGTCACTGGAGAATTTCAAGCCCGGGACGCTGGACGGCTGGCTGCACCGCATCACCACCAACCTGTTCCTGGACCAGGCACGGCGCAAGAGCCGCATCCGTTTTGACGCGCTGGCGGAAGACGCGGAGTCCCGGATCCCGGGCCGTGAACCCGGGCCGGAGCAGAGCTTTGAACTGAACAACCTCGACCTCGATGTGCAGGCCGCACTGGAGGAACTCCCGCCGGACTTCCGTGCGGCGGTGGTTCTGTGCGACCTCGAGGGCCTGTCCTACGACGAGGTTGCTGCGGCCCTGGGTGTCAAGCTGGGCACTGTGCGTTCGCGCATCCACCGCGGCCGGACCATGCTGCGTGAGAAGTTGGCGCACCGCGATCCCCGGCCCGTGCATTCACGCAAGCCGAAGCTGTCGTTGCCACGCATCGCCAGCATCCTCTGATCGGCCCCATGACTCCAGACAACCCGCTGTTCCGCAGGCATCACCGCAGCGACAGCCATGTGAGGTCCTGCGCGGAGTGCGCCTCGGCAGTGCGCCGCGAGCGCCAGTACCTGGAACGGCTCCGGGAGGCGGCCATTCCGCCCGCCAGCCAGGATCTCACTGCCCGGCTGCTGCAGCAGACCCACGTCCTGGCCATGGTCCCCTGCGAACCGTCCCGGAGCCCGCACCGCGGAGCAAAGATCCTCGCCCTCGCCGCCGGCGGGACGGCCGCCGCTGCCGGCGTCCTCGCGGCAAGCGCCTTCGTCCTGGCCGGCGACCCGCTGCCGATGGCTGCCAGTTCAGCAGCGGGAAGTTTCGTTCAGCAGCCTGCGCAGTTGCCTGCTGATGGCCGTGAGCTCAGCGCGGAACAGTTGGCAGGGCTACGCACGGAAGGCTGGGTGTGTCCCGAGCTGGAGTCCATGGGCTTTCACGTCCTCTCCGCCAGGGCAACCACGCTGGACGGCCGCCCGGCCGTGGAGATGAAGCTGTCGGACGGCCAGTACTATGCCACTGTCCTCGAAGAGCACGGTCTCGGCACGCCAACCGCGGACGGCGGAGTTTCGATCAGGAGCTCGGCACCATGGACGGCGGTCCTGCAGGGCACAGGAAGCACCCTGACCTACGAATCCGACCTCCCGGCAGACCGGGCGGATGATGCCCTTCCTGTCCTGCAGCGGCTCAGCGCTCTCGCCGCCACCGGGCTCAGCGCGGGGGTGGAACGGGAGCAGCCGGAGGCCCTCAAAGCCACGGCGGTGGAGCCGTTCAGCGAAAGGCTGCAGCGCGGCTTGCAGAAAATAGTCCGGATTCTGACGCCGTAAACCTGGCTGATTCGGCCGGCCGTGGGCGCGAATCGTCAGCAAGACCCCGGAGAGGGTAATCTTCCTAAAGTGTTTGGAATCAATGGCCCGGAGTTCTTCCTTCTGCTGATCATCGGCATCCTGGTGATCGGTCCCCAGCGGCTGCCCGAATACACCCAGAAACTTGCGAACCTGGTGAAGGAAGTCCGCCGCATGGCCTCCGGCGCGCGCGAGCAGATCAAGGAGGAGGTGGGGATCGACATCGACGACGTCGACTGGAAGAAATACGATCCCCGCCAGTACGATCCGCGTCGCATCATCAAGGAAGCGCTTCTCGACGACGACTCCAAGCCGGTCAGTGCCGGGGCGCCCGCAGTGGCAGCCGTGGCTGGGACTGCTGCCGTGGCCGCCAGCGCAACAGCCGCCTCTCCCCGTCCGGAGCGGGTCGTCCAGCATCTGCCTGCCGGTGAAGCGGCGCCTTTCGACACCGAGGCCACGTAGCAACTGCACCGGCAGGGAACTGCACCAGGCACGGAACAGCACCAGGTCCAACGGTTCCGCCCAGCACCCCAAGCCGTCAGCGCGGCTGCAGCCCCAGTTTCATACCGGTCAGTCCACGCGGCTTTGCGGCCAGTTTGCCTGCAATTTCAACGAGGGCAGCAGCCGCGGGCGTATCCGGCTGTCCCAGCACGATCGGCGACCCGGCGTCGCCGCCTTCCCGCAGGAGGATGTCCAGCGGTATCTGGCCCAGCAGCGGCACGTCCGCACCCACCGTCGCCGTCAGCCGCTCGGCGAGGACCGCCCCGCCGCCGCTTCCGAACAGGTCCATCCTGCCGCCGTCGGGCATTTCCAGGTATGACATGTTCTCGATGACCCCGGCCAACGACTGACCAGTCTGGGTGGCGATGGCGCCTGCACGCTCGGCGACGTCGGCTGCGGCGGCCTGGGGCGTGGTGACCACCAGGATTTCCGCCTTGGGCAGGAGCTGGGCCACTGAGATGGCGATGTCGCCGGTGCCCGGCGGAAGGTCGAGGAACAGCGCATCCAGGTCGCCGAAGTAGACGTCGGTGAGGAACTGCTCCAGCGCACGGTGGAGCATGGGACCGCGCCAGGCCACCGGTTGGTTCCCTGTGACGAACATTCCGATGGAGATGACTTTCACCCCGTACGCCACCGGGGGCAGGATCATATCGTCCACCCGTGTGGGCGCCTGCGTGATTCCCATCAGCGCGGGAACCGAGAAGCCGTAGACGTCGGCGTCGACGATTCCCACCCTGAGTCCCTGCGCCGCGAGGGCACAGGCCAGGTTGACGGTGACGGAGGACTTTCCGACGCCGCCCTTGCCGCTGGCCACCGCGAAAACCTTGGTCAGTGAACCGGGCTGGTTGAACGGGATGCCGCGTTGCCCGCCGGCGCCGCGGAGCTGCTCCTTGAGGGCATCGCGCTGGGCCTGGCTCATGACCTTCAGTTCAACGTCGACGGCGGTCACGCCGGGCACCGAGGACAGCGCCTTTTCCGCGTCGGCGGTAATCGTGTCCCGCAGGGGACAGCCGGCGATGGTGAGCAGGACCGCGAGGCGGACGCGTCCGTCGTCGGAGATTTCCACCGAATCCACCATGCCAAGCTCAGTGATGGGGCGGCGAAGCTCAGGATCGATGACGGTTGCCAGGGCAGCATTAACCGCCTGATGGAGGGTTTCAGTCATGCAGGCGCTACTCGGCTTCCGGGGTTGTCATGGCTTCGGGGGGTGCTGGCTGCCTCGGCACGCCGGTGGTCTGGGCAGCGTGGCTGGGCTTGACCCGGGGGATCTGCTGGGTCCGGGGACTCCGCTGGCGGTCCCGTTTCTCCTTCAGCTTCTCCTTGATCTTGTCACGCGGCGACTCATGGCTGCCCGTCCCTGAGGGATCGTGGGTCCGCAGTTCCTCCTGCGCTTCCAGCATGTCCTCCAGCAGGGAACGCAGCTCGGCCCGGACGTAGTCGCGCGTGGCAACCTCGCGGAGGGCGATCCGCAGCGAGGCGAGTTCACGGGTCAGGTATTCGGTATCGGAAAGATTGCGCTCCGCACGCTGGCGGTCCTGCTGGAGCGAGACGCGGTCGCGGTCATCCTGCCGGTTCTGGGCCAGCAGGAGCAGCGGGGCAGCATAGGACGCCTGCAGCGAAAGCATCAGGGTAAGCAAGGTGTAGCCGAGGAGGCGGGAATCGAACTGCCACTCCTGCGGTGCCCACGTGTTCCACACCAGCCAGACCACAACGAACACCGTCATGTACACCAGGAACTGCGGGGTTCCCATAAACCGGGCGAAGCCCTCGGTGGCAT
>DATFAE010000008.1:0-40840 GCA_035254945.1 Arthrobacter sp.
GGCCTGGTGTACGGGTACGGCTCCTATGAGATGAGCATGGACCCGGGCTTCGGCATCGCCAGGCTGTCCCTGCTGGACCGGGGTGTGGTGTTTGTGATTGCGCACGTCCGCGGCGGCGGCGAACTGGGCAGGCACTGGTACGAGGACGGCAAGAAGCTGACCAAGAAGAACACCTTCACCGACTTCATTGACGCCACCGACTGGCTGGCCGCTTCCGGCTGGGTGGACCCGTCCCGCATCGCCGCCCTGGGCGGTTCCGCGGGCGGGCTGCTGATGGGTGCCATTGCCAACATGGCGCCGGAGAAGTACGCGGCCGTGGTGGCCCAGGTGCCGTTCGTGGACCCCCTCACCAGCATCCTGGATCCGGAGCTTCCGCTGTCCGCCCTGGAGTGGGAGGAGTGGGGCAACCCCATTACGGACCCCGACGTATACGCCTACATGAAGTCCTATACGCCGTACGAGAACGTCCACGAAGCCGCGTACCCCAAGATCGCCGCGGTGACGTCCTTCAACGACACCAGGGTGCTGTACGTGGAGCCCGCCAAATGGGTCCAGGAGCTGCGCAACAAGACCACCGGCACCGAGCCGATCCTCATGAAGATCGAGATGGACGGCGGCCATGGCGGCGCGTCCGGCCGGTACGTGCAGTGGCGCGAGCGGGCGTGGGACTACGCGTTCATCGCCGATTCGCTGGGCGCCACGGAGCTGCTGCCCGGGGCCGGCCTGAAGTAACACCTACCGAAGGAGTACCGGATGGCACTGCGCAGGGGAACCTCAGTGGAATGGAACACGCCCCAGGGCAAGACCCACGGGAAGATCGTGGAAAAGAAGACCGCCGATTTCGAGCTGGACGGGAATACCCACCGGGCCACGGAGGATGAACCGCAGTACGTGGTGGAGTCGGCCAAGACCGGCGCCCGGGCCGCGCACAAGGCGTCCGCCCTGACCGAGACTAAGTAGCACCGTGGCCACGCACCACGACGTCCTCATCATCGGCGGCGGCAACGCCGGCATTTCCCTGGCGGCACGGCTGCACCGCTACGGCGTGACGGACATCGCCGTCGTCGAACCCAAAGACCACCACCTGTACCAGCCGCTGTTCTCCCACATCGCAGGCGGCCGGGCGAAGGCGAGCGAGGCCATCCGGCCTCAGGCCTCGGTCATCCCGCCGGGGGTCGAGTGGATCCGGGACGGAGCAACAGGCATCAACGCCGCGGCCAACAGCGTCACCCTGGCCTCGGGCGGCACGGTCACGTACGGCCATCTGGTGGTCTGCCCTGGCCTGCAGCTGGACTGGGACCAGGTTCCGGGGCTTGCGGCCGCCGTCCACTCCCCGCACGGCGCCTCGCACTATGAGTTCCACTTGGCCCCCAAAGCCTGGACGCTGCTCAGCAGCCTCACATCAGGCACCGCCGTGTTCACCATGCCGTCCGGACCGGCCAAATGCGCGGGCGCAGCGCAGAAGCCGATGTACCTGGCGTGCGACTACTGGAAGGAGCACGGGGTTCTCGATGACATCCGTGTGGTCATGGTCCAGCCCTACCCCACCGTCTTCGGCGTTCCGGGGGTTGATGAGGAGCTGAACCGGAAGATCACCGAATACGGCATCGAACTGCGCCTCAACAGCGAGCTGGTCTCTGTCGATCCCGCGGAACAGGTGGCCCTGATCCGCGACAACGCCGCCGGCACCATCGAGGAAATCCGCTATGACGTGCTGAACGCGGTTCCGCCCCAGTCGGCGCCGGACTGGCTCAAGGCCACGGACCTGCCCGCCCCCGGCGACGGCGGCGGCTTCGTCCAGGTGGACCCGGAAACCCTCCGGCACGTGCGCTACCCCAACGTCTGGTCCCTGGGTGATGCGGCGGGCACCACCAATTCCAAGTGCGGCGGGGCGCTGCGCAAGCAGACAAAAGTCCTCGCGAAGAACCTGGTGGCGGCCCGCAGAGGGGCGCCGTTGACGGAGAAGTACAACGGCTACGCGGTGTGCCCGTTCACGGTGTCCGGGTCCACGGTGGTGTTTGCAGAGTTCGACGCCGACTACCGGCCGATGCCCACCATCCCCAAAGTTCCCACGTGGAAGGAAAGCCGCGCGTCCTGGGTGGTGGACCGGGATGTTTTCCCGCAGGTCTACTGGAACCTGATCCTCAAAGGCCGGGCCTAGGACCCGGCCACCCCGGCGCGCCATTCATCGGCCAGGATGGCGTAAATCAGCTCGGTGGCCCACTGGCCCTTGTAGTGCCATTTGTCCACGTGGCGGGCCTCCAGCCGCATGCCCAGCCGTTCGCACAGGCTGGCCGACGCAGTGTTGAGGGCATCAAGCCGCGCCTCGATCCGGTGGAAACCCAGCTCCCCGAACCCAAGCCCCATGATGGCCCGCGCGGCCTCGGTGCCGTAGCCTTTGCCGCGGGCAGCCGGGGCCAGGGTCCAGCCCACCTCGGCCTGTCCACGGCCCGGCAGCCATTTCAGCACCACCTCACCCATCAGGCCCGGCTGTCCCTTGGCCTCGATGGCCAGGCACAGCCAGTCACCCTCTTTCTCGAACACGAAGTTGGCGTACCTGCCCACCCGTTCCATGGACTGCGTGTAGCTTTTGGCCGGCCCCGGCAGGAAACGGGCCGTCTCCGGCAGGGAATGGTAGGCATGGAAGGCGTCAAGGTCGTGCCCGTCGAAGCGGCGCAGGACCAGCCGCTCCGTGCGGAGGGGCAGGGTGATGTCCGGCATGCTGTGCTCAGCCGGCAGGGCGTACGACGGCGGCAGTCGCCTCCGCGATGGCCCGCTCCTCATCGGTGGGAACCACCAGCACGGGGATGGCGGACTCCGCCGTGGAAACCACGCGCGGTTCCCTGGACCGCTGACTGTTCAGGCCGGCGTCGAGCTCCACGCCCAGCGCCCCGAGCTTCTCCGCCACCAGGGCACGGAACTGGTGCGAGTTTTCGCCGATGCCGGCGGTGAAGACCAGCGCCTTGGCACCCCCGACAGCGACGTGGTAACCGCCGATGTACTTCGCCAGCCGGTAGGACGTGACTGCGAGCGCCGTCGCGGCCCTGGCGTCACCGGCCTCTGACGCCTCCACCACCGAGCGCATGTCGTTGTTGCCGGCGAGGCCCTTCAGGCCCGATTCGCGGTTGAGCATGGTGTCGATGTCCTCCGGCGTCCACCCCTGCCGGCCGAGGAACACCAGGATGGACGGGTCCAGGTCCCCCGAGCGGGTGCCCATGACCAGGCCCTCCAGCGGGGTGAAGCCCATGGACGTGTCCACGGACTTGCCGCCCCGGATGGCCGTGACGGAGGCGCCGTTCCCCAGATGGGCGATGACGCCGTCGAACTCCTCCACGGGCAGGTCCAGCAGCGCGGCGGCCCGGTGCGTCACATATTCGTGCGAGGTGCCGTGGAAGCCATAGCGGCGGATGCCGTGGTTGGTGTAGAGCTCGTCCGGCACGGCGTAGCGCCAGGCGTGCTCGGGCAGGGTGCGGTGGAAGGCGGTATCGAACACGGCAACCTGCGGCAGGTCCGGCCACTTTTTGGTGATGGCGCGGATGCCCAGGACGTTGGCGGGGTTGTGCAGCGGAGCGAGGGGGTTGAGCCGCTCGATGGCACGGGTGATCTCGTTGTCGATCAGGACGGGCTCGGCGAAACGCTCCCCGCCGTGCACCACGCGGTGCCCGACAGCCGCCAGCTCGAGGTCCCCGAGCTCCTTGTGGATGGCGGCGTCCACCTGCTCCAGCGCCTCCGCGTGGTCCCGCGGGCCCTCGATCTCGCCGTCCCCGTCGCCGCCGTTGCCCATGCCGATCTTTTCGATCAGCCCTTCGGTGAGCACGCTGCCGGCCGCGACATCGCGGACCTGGTACTTGAGCGAAGACGAGCCGGAATTGATGACGAGCACGAGCATGTGGGCCTCCTGAGCCTTGCCTACTACGGGTACAGCTGCCGGGGCAGCCCCCTGGCGTCACGCCGGACGGCTGGCACAGCACTCCGTAGACCCACTGTAGTATCCGGCGTGGGGCAGTGCCGGTGCGGCCGTTGCGTTCGTGGCGGCAGGCGCCTAGAGTCGGCGGACAACGCAGGACCACGCAGAGAGGACCCTTCATGACCAACGACCCCACTCAGCAGGACGACACCGAACTTAGCCACACGGAGACGAAAAAGCCGGACCCCACCGGCGTCGAAGGCGCCAACCCGGCCCTGGACGATACCGGCAACGTCAAGGCCGGGGAGGTGGGGGAAGCGCCGCAGCCTCCCAAGGATCCGGAAAACCTGGACCTCACACCTGAGGGGCTCTCTGACGAGCCGGCCAAGCAGGAGGACCCGGAAAGCCTGGCGAAGCCCGAAAACAGCTGAGGGCTCCCAATAAGCAACGCGGGGTCACTTATTGCCCAATGTGGGGCCAGAATTGGGCATTTAGTGACCCCGCGTTGCTTTGAAAACCCCTACGGAACCGCAGACTGCGCCTGGATCGCCGTAATGGCCACGGTGTTGACGATGTCCTCCACGGTGCAGCCGCGGGAGAGGTCGTTGACGGGTTTCCGCAGCCCCTGCAGGACCGGCCCGACGGCCACCGCCCCGGAGCTCTGCTGCACGGCCTTGTACGTGTTGTTGCCGGTGTTGAGGTCCGGGAAGATGAACACGGTGGCCTGCCCGGCCACGGACGATCCGGGCATCTTGGACTCCGCGATGGAGGCGTCCACGGCGGCGTCATACTGGATGGGGCCCTCGACGGCGAGGTCCGGGCGGCGTTGACGCACCAGCTCCGTGGCCTGCCGCACTTCGTCCACGGCTTCCCCGGAACCCGAGCCGCCCGTGGAATAGGACAGCATGGCCACCCGCGGCTCCACCCCGAACTGCGCGGCGGTTTCGGCCGAAGCGAGGGCGATGTCCGCCAGCTGCTCCACGTTAGGTTCAGGGTTGACGGCGCAGTCGCCGTACACCAGCACGCGGTCCGGCATGAGCATCAGGAACACCGAGGACACGATCTTCACGCCGTCGCGGGTCTTCACGAACTCCAGCGCCGGCCGGATGGTGTGGGCCGTGGTGTGTGCCGCGCCGGACACCATGCCGTCCACCACGCCCAGCTGGACCATCATGGTGCCGAAGTAGCTGCCGTCCTGCATGATTTCCAGTGCCTTGGCCAGGTCCACGCCCTTGTGCGCCCGGAGCTCGGCGTACTTCTCCGCGAAACCCTGCCGCAGCTCGGACGTGGCCGGGTCCACGATGTTGATCCCGGACAGGTCGATGCCCCGGGCCGCGGCCAGCTCACGGACGTCAGGTTCCCGGCCCAAAATTGTCAGATCGCACACGTCGCGGCGGTGCAGGATTTCGGCCGCCCGGAGGATCCGCACGTCATTGCCTTCGGGCAGGACCACGTGCCGGCGCTGTGCCCTGGCGCGCTCGACGAGGTCGTGCAGGAACCGCAGCGGCGTCATCCGCTCCGGCCGGGGCAGGTGGAGGCGTTCCACCAGCTCGGCCTCGTCCACCCGCCGGGACCAGAGCCCAAGCGCCGAAGCCACCTTGCGCTGGTGCCCTGACCAGATTTCGCTGCGGACCTCGGAGACCCGCTTGGCGGTGGTGTAGGTGTCCTCGCCGGCAGCAAACACCGGGAAAGGTGCCTGCGCAAGGAGGGGGTAGATGTTGGCGTCCGGGGCGAGTCCGCCCGTGAGGATCAGGGCCGACGGCACCGGGAACTCCGGCGAGAACGACGACGCCAGGCACGCCACCATCACGTCCGCACGGTCCCCCGGAACAATCACCAGCGCACCCTCGTCCAGCACGTTCAGGAAGTTGCCCACGTTCATGGCCGCCACCTTGATGTCCCGCACATCGCGTTCCATGTCCGCGCGGCCGGCAATCTGCCGCACACCCAGGGCCGAGGCCACTTCACCCGTGGTGGGCCGGGCGATCTCCTCAAGCTCCGGCAGGACGTACACCGGCCGGCCGGATGCGCCCAGCTTCACTTCGGCCCCGATGGCGTCCACCAGGTCCGGGTCCGCGCGGTTCACCATGATGGCCAGCAGCGCGCACTTCTCCGCGATCAGTTCCTTGCGGGCAACCTCGACGGCGGCTGCCGCCTCGGCGACGCTGAGCCCCTTCGCCCCCACCACGGCAACCACGGGGGCGCTCAGGTTGTTGGCCAGGCGGGCGTTGAGGTCAAATTCGACGGCGGCATCCTGGCCGGTGAGGTCGGTCCCTTCCACGATCACTACGTCGCAGTGGCGCGACATTTCGGCAAAGATCTCCACGCAGCGGGCATCGATGTCTGCGCGCTTTCCCTCGGCGAGCAGTGCCCGCACTTCGGCGCCGGTCAGCCCGCCGCGGCACCGGTCATCGTCCAGCTCGAAGCGTGCCTTCATCAAAGCCACCATGGGGTCATGCGCCGCGTCCGGGCCATGGACCACGGGCTTGAAGAAGCCGATCCTGTCCGCGTGCCGGTGCAGCGTGTCCGCCAGTCCCAGGGCCACGAGCGACTTGCCCGACCCGGGTGTGGTTGCGCTGACGTAAATGCCTTTGGCCATGGTCCGCCCTTTGCTGTGCTGGTTTGGAGCTGCCGGTTCTCCCATCCTTGCACTTCCGGGCGGGCTTCCGACGACGTTTTGCCCGGCAGCGGGCGTGGTGATGGCCACGGTTGGTCCGCCCGCCCGAGGTTCGTGGCGCCGTCGTGCGTTTCCGGGCAGCTGTTTCCGGGCGGCGCCGCACGCTCTGGCCCAGTTACGGGACACCCCACCCGGACATTCCGGCCAGACTGCCGGGTCCTGCGGCGGAAAACCGGGCTGGAACGCACGCCCGCACGGCCCAACCCTTGACACCGACCCCCTCCATGGGATTACCTAATGAACATTCGGTAAATAAAGCTGGAGGCAATGACGCATGGCTGAAGCAACACTCTCCGGGGCAACCCACCCCATCCTGGAAAACGACTACGCCTCCGAATGGATGGGCATCAAGGTCCTCGCCGTCAGCGACGGCCACGCCACCATCCGCATGACACTCCGGCAGGAAATGCTCAACGGGTTCGGCATGGCCCACGGCGGAATGATCTTCGCCTTCGCCGACACCGCCTTCGCCCTCGCCTGCAACCCGGTGAACCCCGCGCCGGGTGAGGCTGACAACATCACCGTTGCTGCCGGCGTCGACATCAACTTCCTCAAGCCGGCCTACCGCGGCCAGGTGATCACCGCCGTCGCGGACCGCCGCTCCAGCGCGGGCCGCAGCGGACTGTACGACATCCAGATTTTCGCCGCCGACGCCGACGCGCAGCCCGACCCCCAAAAGTTTGGTGAGCTGATCGCAGAGTTCCGCGGACGCAGCCGCACCATCCCCAAGAAGTAGGAAACCATGACCCTCCACGCCCCCGAAACGCCCATCTCACAGGCCCCAGCAGGCACCGACGCCGTCCTGGACTACGAGGAAACCATCTCCCGCGACGAACTGGAGGCCCTCCAGCTCAGCCGCCTGCAGCACACCGTGGCCTACGCCTATGACCGCGTGCCGCTGTACAAGCGCAAGTTCGACGACGCCGGCATCCACCCCACGGACCTGCGCGAACTGGAGGACCTGGGCAACTTCCCGTTCACCACCAAGGACGACCTGCGCGCCGAGTACCCGTTCGGCATGTTCGCGGTTCCCCAGGCTGAAGTAGCCCGCATCCACGCCAGCTCCGGCACCACGGGCCGGCCCACCGTCGTCGGCTACACCAAGCAGGACCTGGCCGACTGGGCCAAGCTCGTGGCCCGCTCGCTGCGCGCCTCCGGCGTCCGTCCCGGCATGAAAGTCCACAACGCCTACGGCTACGGCCTGTTCACCGGCGGCCTGGGCGCGCATGCCGGCGCCGAAGCACTCGGCTGCACCGTGATCCCGATGTCAGGCGGCCAGACCGAACGCCAGATCCAGCTCATCCAGGACTTCCAGCCGGACGCCATCCTCGCCACGCCCACGTACCTGCTGACCATCGCAGACGCCATGGCCCACATGGGCATCGACCCCGCCTCCACCTCGCTCAAATACGCTGTCTTGGGCGCCGAGCCGTGGACCGAGGAGATGCGGCACGAACTTGAAGTCACCATGAACATCAAGGCCTGCGACATCTACGGCCTGTCCGAGGTGATGGGCCCGGGCGTCGCTGGCGAGGCCGTGGAGACGCAGGACGGCAGCCACATCTGGGAGGACCACTTCCGCCCCGAAATCATCGACGCCTTCAACCCCTTGGCGGGCAAGGAAAATGTACTGCGCGACGGCGAACACGGCGAACTCGTGTTCACCTCGCTCACCAAGGAGGCGCTGCCCATCATCCGGTACCGCACCAAGGACCTCACCCGCCTGCTGCCCGGCACCGCGCGCCCCGCGCACCGCCGGATGGGCCGCATCACCGGCCGCAGCGACGACATGATCATCCTGCGCGGGGTGAACCTCTTCCCGTCGCAGATCGAGGAAATCGCGCTGCGCATCCCCGAGCTGAGCCCGCACTTCCAGCTCGAACTCACCCGCCCGGAGGGCCAGCGGATGGACCAGCTGACGGTGAAGATCGAACGCCGGGAGACGGTCACAATTGAGCAGAGCACGACGGCGGCACGCGCACTGAAGGAACAGATCAAGATCCACGTGGGTTCTTCGTGCACGGTGGCCGTGGTGGAACCGGGCTCGCTCGAGCGGTCCAACGGCAAGCTGCGCCGGATCTACGACCTGCGGCCGAAGGGCTAAGGGCTAAGGGGTAAGGGCCCGCCGGGCGGTGTATCCCCTGGCCGCCCGGCCCGCGCCTTTCCAGACCGACCGACCGTTCATGAGAAACTAGCCACTATGCCCAGCACCAGCGAAGTATCCAGCCCCGAAGCCCCCACCAAGCGCGGCCGTCCCGGCTATGACCAGCAGTCGGTCCTGCTCATCGCCGTCGACGTCTTCAACCGGCACGGCTATGACGCCACGTCCATGGGCATCCTGGCCGAGAACCTGGGCATCTCCAAGTCCGCGATCTACCACCACGTGCCGTCCAAGGGCGACCTCCTAAAGCTCGCCCTCGACCACGCCCTTGGGGGCCTGGAGGCCATCCTGCAGCGGCCCGAGGCACAGTCCGGCGCCGCCGACGCGCGGCTGGAGTTCGTGCTCCGGCAGACGGTGGCGGTGCTGGTGGAACGGCTGCCGTTCGTCACGCTGCTCCTGCGCCTGCGGGGCAACACGGAGATCGAACGGGACGCGCTGGAACGGCGGCGCACGTTCGACCACAAGGTGGCGGAGCTGATTTCTGCTGCCCGGGATGAAGGTTCGCTGCGCCAGGACATCGATCCCCGCACGGTGACCAGGTTACTGTTCGGCACCATCAACTCGATCGTGGAGTGGTACAAACCGGGCGGCTCGCTCTCCCCGGAAAAGCTGGCCGACGACGTCATCACCATCGCCTTCGACGGGCTCCACGCCCAGCCCTAAGCACCGGGAACTCCGCCCGGACAGCGCAGATGCTAAGGATGCTTGGTATAACGCCTGCACCCCGGCTACGGTGGAAGGACACGAGCGTCCCGGGGAGGTTGTCCTTGACACCGAATGCCAGTTCCACCGGCCGCCGTCGCCTGCGCCGCAAAGCCGCGCTTCTGCCCGTGCTGCTTACTGCGGGACTGTCACTGGGTGCCTGCACGACGCCGTCGCCGTCGCCCGTTCCGTCCACCGCCACCACCACCACCGCCCAGTCATCCGCAACCCCTGGGCAGAGCGCCGGTCCGGACATGTCCACCCCCATTACGGAGATCGTGGAAAACCTCTCCCCCTCAGTCGTCACCATCTTCACGGAGGACGGGCTGGGCAGCGGCGTGGTCTACTCCGAGGGCGGCCTGATCCTCACCAACGAGCACGTCATCAGCGGCCAGACCAAGGTGGAGGTGGCCTTCGCGGACGGCCAGCGCGTCGCCGGCACCGTCAAGGCCACCGACCCGGTCACAGACCTCGCGCTGGTGCAGGCGGACCGCACCGGGCTGCCCAAACCCACGTACCAGACCACGCTTCCCAAGGTCGGGGAAGGGGCGGTTGTGCTGGGTTCGCCCCTGGGTTTTGAGAACACAGCCACCGCGGGCATCATCTCCGGCCTGCACCGCTCCATCCCGGGGTCGGCCCAGAACAGCCTGTCCCTGGTGGACCTGATCCAGACCGACGCGCCCATCAGTCCGGGCAACTCCGGCGGTGCAGTGATCAACATGCGCGGTGAGATCATCGGCATCAGCGAAGCCTACATACCGCCGTCCTCCGGCGCGGTGGCGCTGGGCTTCGCGATCCCTGCTGCCACCGCCGTTGAGGTGGCCGAGGAACTGCTGGCGGACGGCACCGCCGAGCACGCCTATCTCGGGCTGACGCCGGGCGAACTGACCCGGCAGATTGCCGAGCAGCTGGGCATCGACGCAAGCTCCGGCGTCGTGGTTCTGTCCGTTGACGACGACGGACCCGCCGGTGCCGCCGGAATCCGCCCGGGCGACGTCCTGGAGTCCATGGAGGGCGTGCGGCTGGACAGCCCCGAGCAACTGCTTGCCGAGCTCAGGAAGCGCAACCCGGGCGACACCGTGGGATTCACGGTCAAGCGCGGGGGCAACGGCCAGGATGTGAAAGCCAAACTTACCGAACGGCCCACCAGCCGCTGATCCCCCACACGCTCGTCCCAACAAAGGAAAGGTCAGTCATGACGCACCATAAGGAACCGGATCCCGGGTTTATTGTTCCCGACCCCTCCAGCCTCCGGGAGGACATCCAGGGCGACGCCGGCGACGAGGCGAACGTCATCCGCTTCAGCGAGGAGCAGGCCCTGATCGAGGAGCAGGCGCACGGCATCCGCCCGGACACGTACAGCGTGCCCCGCGGTGGACCCACCATGGAGGAAGCGCGCGGCAACATGGACCTGACCGATACCGGCACAAGCGCCTCGGATGACAGCAGCGACGACGGCATCCACGGCGGCGCCGAATCCTAAGGGGACCTCACCGGTATCCAGAGCCGGGAAAACCGTATTCGCCCATGTACCAGCCCATGTAGGCCAGGACCCCGATCAACAGGATGACGGCCAGGCCGAGAACGCGAGAATGGTCCTTTCCCACGACGATGGCCACCAGATTCACCACCAGGACAACCAGCACCAACACGCCCTGAAAGACGCTGTTCGCGGCAATCGCCCGCGGCGATTCGAACCCGCCGCCTGCACCTATCAGGAAAGTGATGAGGTACCACGACGGCAGGATCCAAAGCGGAAAAGCCAGCAACGCCAGGTCCAGTCCCAGTGCCACCTTGCCAATCCTGCTGTGTCGGCGCCAGGCACCGGCGAAGGACCGCCCGTGCCCGGATGGTTCGTCAGTCATGGTGACACCCCGTGGTGGCCCTGAAGGGGATGATGCGCAGGCAGGAGGGGAGTCCCCGTTCGCTGGGACGCCCCGCCTGCGGCCTTGCCCGGCACTGGGTCAGAGCTGATATTCCATCTGCGTTCCCAGGGTCTCGTGGACGCACAGGATGTTGTGCTCCGTGTCCATGAACCAGGCGCACTTCTCGGAGTCCGTGGTACAGATGTGGTTCTCCGTCTTCAGGTTGGGCAGGTCGTAATCCTGGAACTGGACGCCCTTGGCCTCCATGTCCTGCACGATCCGCTCAATGTCCCGGACCTCGAAACTGAGGGCGGTGTGCTCGGAGTGCTTGCCGTCCGAGACCGGCATCAACTGCAGCATCGGGCCGCCGTCGCTACCGAGTAATTCGCTTCCATCGTCTGTCATTCCGTGGTGCGGGAGTCCGAGTTTTTCGGTGTAGAAACTGCGGGCGCGGGCTGCATCATCGACTGGCAGGATGGTTGTGGCTGTGTTCAGGGCTAGGTTCATTTCGCCACCTCCTACGGGGCAAATTTTACGCCTCGGCGGGTTGGAAAGACCCCCAACGCCCTCTCACTTCCTGCGGGCTTTCCCCCATCGCTCTCTCACTCACCGCGGGCTTTCCCCGAACGCTCGCTCACTGCCTGCACCGCGGGCCAGGGACCGGTTCGTGAGAAACTGGCCACCATGCCCAGCCCAGCCAGCACGCCAGTATCGAGGTATTTCCCATTTCCCCTGACCTGATCTTCAGCAGACTCTCCCGGTTCCGGTCCCGCATGGTCCCTGCGCGGTGGGAACGGGCGTTGAACTCACCCGCAGGCCTGCTCTGGGGCTACCTGGTTATCCACCTGGCCTTCCTCGCCTTTTCCCTGGCTTTCTCCTTGCGTGGATCGGCCCTCGGCGACACGGCCATCTACCGCGATTGGATGATTTCCGGCTTCAGCAGCGAGAATCCAACCGGCGGGCCCAGCGCTTCGGTTTATCCCATCCTGGCTGTGGTGCCCATGGCGTTGGCCGGGGTCGCCGGACCCAAGCTGTACTTCACCGGATGGGTGCTGATGGTCACCGTGCTGAACGGCCTTGCCTTGGCCAGGCTGACGGAGTGGGGCCGCCGTCAGGACGCGATCAGGGCAGGCTGGTGGTGGCTGTCCTTCCTCTCGCTGCTTGGCTTCGTCGGATTTTCGCGGGTTGACGGCGTCACGGCCCCGATCGTTCTCATCGCCCTGGCATTTGGCATGTCGGCACCGTTTACCGCCGCCGTACTTCTCAGCGTTGGCACCTGGATCAAGGTCTGGCCGGCGGCCGTACTGTTGTCTTTGTTCGCGGTGAGCAGGAACCGTGTGCGGCTGGTGGCTGCCGGGGTTCTGGTGACAGCAGCGGCGGTGGGACTCGCCGTCGTGATGGGCTGGGTCCCCAAGCTGCTCAATTTCCTGACGCTGCAGGGCGACCGCGGCATGCAGCTGGAAGCCACGTTCAGCACGCCCTGGGTGTGGCTTTCGGTGCTGGGCGTGGAAGGCTCACGGACCTACCTGAACGTCGGGATCGGATCCATGCAGGTGGACGGGCCGGGGACAGCAGTCATGTCCGTCCTGATGCAGCCGCTGCTTCTCCTGGCCGCGTTCACGGTGGCCGGCCTGATTTTCTGGGCCCTCCACAACGGCAAGCAACGGGGCGGCGCGGACCGGACGGAGCTGCTGCTGGTGGGATCGCTGGCCCTTGCCACTGCCTTCGTCGTATTCAACAAGGTGGGTTCGCCCCAGTTCGTCCTGTGGCTTGGCCCCGCAGTAGCGGTGGGCCTGGCCCACAGCTGGAGGGAATGGCGTGTTCCGGCCGCAGTGGCGATGACTATCGCCGTCGCCACGTTTTTCGTCTTCCCGGTGCTCTTCAACCCGCTCAGCAACGGCCATCCCTTGGCAGTCCTGGTACTGACCATCCGGAACCTGCTGCTGGTGGTACTCCTGTACTGGTCGGTGCGGCGGCTTTATGCCCTCGGGAAGGGTATTCCGGCGCTCCCGGGGCCCGCCAATGAGGGGAGCCCCGGGAGAAACCCGCAGGAAGTGATAGAGCGTCCGGGAAAAACCCCCGAAAAGTGAGAGAGCGTCCGGGGGGAGTTACTTCTCCACGAGGGTGAGGACGTCGTAGGTGGCCACGATGTCGTCGTTCTGGTTGGTCAAGACGGCGTCCCAGGCCACCTCGCCGTATTCGTCGGTTTCGCGCGGGGTGATCCTCTTGGCGGTGAGGGTTACCCGGATGGAATCGCCCGCGGCCACCGGGGTCACGAAGCGCAGGCCCTCCAAACCGGAGTTGGCCAGGACGGGGCCCGGCGCGGGCTCCACAAACAGCCCAGCGCCCCACGCCAGCAGCAGGTAGCCGTGCGCCACGATGCCCGGGAAGAACGGGTTGGCTGCCGCAGCCTCCTGGTTGGTGTGGGCGTAGAACGTATCGCCGGTGGAGTTGGCGAACGCGGTGATGTCCTCCAGGGTAACTTGGCGCAGGTCCGAACGGACGGCGTCACCAACCCGCAGCGTCGCCAAGGACTTTTGGAACGGATGTGTCCCTTCGGTCTCCAACGTGAAGTTCCGGTCGGAGCCGGTGTGCCAGACGCCTGTGACGGCGGTGAGCATGTTGGGCGAGCCCTGGATGGCGGTGCGCTGCATGTGGTGCATGACCGAGCGGATGCCGCCCAGTTCCTCGCCGCCTCCGGCGCGGCCGGGGCCGCCGTGGACCAGGTGCGGGACCGGCGACCCGTGCCCGGTGGACGAACGCGCGTCTTCGCGGTTGAGCATCAGCACACGGCCGTGGTGGGCCGCGATGCCCATGACGAGTTCCTGCGCCACGGAAGGATCGTTGGTGCAGACCGAGGCCACCAGCGAGCCGCCGCCCCGGGCGGCGAGGCGCACGGCGTCGGCCAGGTCCTTGTAGCCGATCACCGAACTGACTGGCCCGAAGGCCTCCAGCGAGTGGATCGCCTCCGTTTCCGGGTCATCCCAGCTCAGCAGGACCGGGGACATAAACGCGCCGCCCTCCACTACGCCCGTGGTTCCGTCCGCGGAGGTGACCGACGGCGAATCGAGCGTTCCGTACGCCAGCTCACCGCCGGCGTCGAGCATGGACTGCACGGCGGCGCGGACATCGGCGAGCTGTTCCACGGATGCCAGGGCGCCCATGGTGACCCCTTCGGCGCGCGGGTCACCCAGGACCACACGCTCCCCGATGCGCTTGCCGATAGCGGCGGTGACGGCGGGCACCAGCTCCCGCGGGACGATGGTCCGGCGGATCGAGGTGCATTTCTGGCCTGCCTTCACGGTCATTTCGGTGACCACAGACTTGATGAAGGCGTCGAACTCGGGGGTGCCTTCCACGGCGTCCGGGCCGAGGATGGCGGCGTTGAGGGAGTCGGTCTCGGAGGTGAAGCGAACGCCGCCCTTGACCACGTTGGGGTGCGACTTCAGCGACAGCGCTGTGGACGCTGAGCCTGTGAAGGCCACGAGGTCGCGGTAGTCCAGCACGTCCATGAGGCCCCGGACTGAGCCGGAGATGAGCTGCAGCGAGCCTTTGGGCAGGATGTTGGATTCGATGATGGCCTTCACCACGGCGGCGGCCACGTATCCGGTGGGGGTGGCGGGCTTGACGATGGTGGGGACCCCGGCGATGAAGGCGGGGGCGAGTTTCTCCAACATGCCCCAGACGGGGAAGTTGAACGCGTTGATCTGAACAGCCACCCCCGGGATGCGGGTGTAGATGTGCTCGCCCACGAACGAACCGTCCTTGGACAGCACCTCCATGGGACCGTCCACCACCACCTGCGAGTTGGGCAGCTCGCGCCGGCCCTTGGAACCGAAAGTGAACAGGACGCCAATGCCGCCGTCGATGTCGATCATGGAGTCGATCTTGGTGGCGCCGGTCTGGGCCGAGAACGCGTAGAAGTGCTCGCGGCGGGCGTTCAGGTACTGTGCCAGTTCCTTGAGTTTGAGGGCGCGCTGGTGGAACGTCAGCTTGCCCAGTTCCGCCTGGCCGGTGGTGCGGCCGTAATCCACGACGGCGGAAAGGTCCAGGCCGTCGGTGCTCACCTTGGCCAGGACTTCGCCGGTGCTCGCATCCCGGACAGGGACAGCGGAAGCTGCCGAACCGGCGTCGGGCGTCCACCAGGAGTCCTGCACAAAACTGGGGACGGTCTCTACGGTGTCGACTGTGGCTTCAGCTGTTGCGGTGGTGGTCATCGTTGACGGGTCCTTCCAACACGGGGACAAACAAAGTCGGTCAGAACATTACTGACCGGCCGTTCGGTAATATACCTACAGTACATGAATGTCCCGTGCCGCACACTAGAAGTTCAGCAATGCCACAAAGGAGAACCCATGACCGCCGCATCCCCGGACAGCCACGAATCAGCCCCGGACGTCACTGACGCCGCGCTCTGGAAGATCACCCTGGGCGAGCTCGACGAGAAGATGGGCGTCAAGATCGTGGAGGAATCCGTCCAGCGCGTGGTGGCCACGATGCCGGTGGAGGGGAACAGGCAGTCGTTCGGACTGCTGCACGGCGGCGCGTCCCTGGCGGTGGGCGAGGCTGTGGGATCCTGGGCGGCGGTCATCCACGCGAGCACGATGGGTAAGACGGCCGTGGGGGTGGACGTCTCCGCCACGCACCACCGCTCCGCCCGCGACGGACTGATCACCATCACCGCCACACCCATCCATCTGGGCGGCACGCTGACCACGCACGAAGTGCTGATCACCAACGACGCCGGCCAGCGGCTCTGCACCATGCGTATCACCAACCTGCTGATGGACAGGAAAAGTCGCCGGGCACCTCGCTCAGCCGCTACGCCGCCGCTTGCACCCGAAAACGTGCGGGGGCGTCGCCAGATCCATGGCGACAAATGAGAGAGCGTTGCCCGAATCCTTGCGTTAAGTGAGAGAGCGTCCTAAGGGCGGTTCTTCCGGCGCCTGACCAGCACCATCAGGACACCGCCGACGGCGATGGCCGCCAACGCTGCGCCGCCTGCGGTCAGCAGGCCGTCGGCACCGGTATTCGCCAGTCTCGTATTGGCCAGGTTGGTGCCCGCGGGGCTGCCGCCCGGGAGGTTGGCCGCCGGAGGTTCGACGACGGTCGCGGCACCTGCGGGCGCGACCGTGCTGGGAGTCAGCGGGGCCCCCTCCGCCGGCGGCGCGGGATCAGGCTGCGTGACCGGAGGTTGCGGGTCCGGCTGGGGCTCGGTGACGGGCGGCTGCGGCGGCGTTCCCGCTCCCGCCGGCGCGAATTCGAAGGCGCTTGCCCCGGACGCGCTGAACCCGTTGATGGTTTCGGCAGTGAAGCTGAGCGCCCCTGATGCAGCTCCGGGGGCAGCTCCGGGGGCAGCTTCAGGCACCATAAACTGCCAGTTTCCCCCACTGTCCACGGGCACGTCGAAGGGTGCCTGCCCGGAAACGGTGATCCTGACCGTGGACCCGGCAGCCACGGCGGAGGCAGGGGCGGCGGGCACGTCCCCGATAATGGTTTGTCCCGGTTCGAAGGTCCCGCCGGCTGCGGGCGACGTCACCACGGGCTTGTTGAGGAAGAGTTCCAGCTGGTAGCCGGGCAGGACCGCCAGGGCATCGTCCAAGGTGGCGGCCACCGCGAAGTTCACCGGCGCACCGGCGCCCTCCCCCGCGGCGTGGATGCCCACGGCGTAGTTGCCGCTGAGCCAGGGGCCGCCGGAGTCGCCCCCGCTGGACTGGACCGCGAACGACAGGAACCCGCTGAAGGCCCTCAGGTCCGCGGGGTTCCCGGAGCGGCCCTGGACTACGTAGATGCCCACTTCGTCGATCGTCCCGCAGGACCATGCCGATGTCCGTCCCGAGCGGCATACCGGCTGTCCCTCCACAGGGGCGGCGGTGCCGATGATCTTGACGTCGGGGCCCGCCTCGGCCGGATCGTTCCAGGTGCTGGCGGCGGGCTGCGGTTCAAGTCCGGCCGCGATCGAGCCGATCACGGCCACGTCGGTCCCCACGTTGCCGGGGTTGTCCTCGTCCCCCAGGATGCCGGTGTTGCCCGGGCCGCCGAACTGGCTGAACCCGAACGTCCCCAACGGTCCTGCCGGCGTCCAGACCGGAAATTCCAGGCTGGCCTGCTGCGCGGCGCCGTCGTCGGAGCAATGGCCCGCGGTGAGGACGGACGGCAGGCCGGCGGGGTCGAACGCAGAGAAACCGGTGGAGCAGACTTCCCAGGTGTCGGCGATGTAACCCAGCCCGCCCACCAGGTCCGCCTCCGGCGCCAGCTGCGTGCCGGCGTCGAGCTTTACATTGGCAAACCGGGCCACAAAGTCCTCGGCGGACACCCTCCCGGCAGCCGCCGTTGGGGCGTCCGGAGCTGCGGCCGGGAAACCTTCGCCAAGCAGCATCCCGCCGGTGGTTGATTCACGCGCGTTCGTACTGCCCGTGCGGATGACAAATTCCCCGTCGGAATACGCCACTGCCTGAAGGCCCTGGGGGCCCACCTCACGGACGTAGTCCTGGAACAGCTGCCGGGTGCTGACCGCGACGGCGGTGCCGGGTGCACCCCCGGCGGCCGCCGGGGCAGGCGGTTCCAGTGCCAACGAGGGAATGGTGGCGGCAAGTTCCGCGACTTTGGCCGCCAGCTCCGGCCCGGAGCCGCCGACCATGATGCTGCCGTCCTGCAGGCGCGTTCCGGTGTAGCCGGGGACGCCGCTCAACGCCGCAGCGGCCGCCGCGGCCTGCCTGCCGAGTTCGCCCGCCGCGTTGAATTCAGCGGGCGTCAGGCCCAGGTCCCGGGCAACGGCATCGGCCAGTCCGGCCTCAGGCAGGCCGGCCTCAGGCACGCCGGCGTCACTGATGCCCGCAGCGGGGCGCGTGCCGGCGAGGACATCGCCCACCGCCGGCGGTTCAGTGGATTCGGCCGACGCCGGGAGGGCGACCAGCGCCGGGCCCAGCATCAGGCCTGCCGCCGCAGCAATTGTCAGAATCCGTTTCATCCCAGCCCCCAGATATGGTCCAGATGTCATTGAGCCACCGTAACGCCGAGCACTGACCGGACAGCGGAGAGTTCAGCATCACGGAGGCCGTGCCGCAGCAGGAAGGTCTCCGGTTCAAGGTCCCGGACGAACGCCACCACGTCACGGCCACGCCGTTCCAGCAGCGGCGCAAGTTCGGCTTCCTCGAGGTAGCGTTCGCGGTCGTGTGGCGGCCCATGGGTCCGGTAGCGCTCATTGATGCCGCGGGCAGCCTGCGCGTAGCCGGTGGCGATCCGTTCGTCCGAATCGCCGGCCAGGCCCTGCAGCATGGCCGCCACCATTCCGCTGCGGTCCCGGCCGGCCGCGCAGTGGATCACCACATCGCCGGACGGCGCTGCACCTGCGATTGCGCGGAAGACGGCGACGAGCTTCTGCGGAAACAGCCGGGCGTTGTGGACGTAGTGGGCTGGATCGTTCAGGTACGGCCCGCACAGCGCGGCGAACTGCTGGTGGTCCGGCTCTTCGGTGGGCGCGGAGACGATCCGAATGCCGGACCAGGCCGCGTCCGTGACCGCGGGATCGGTGTCCCGCCGCCGTGCCTCCCGGGCGTTGCGGAGATCCACCACAGTGCGGACGCCGTCGTCGTAAGCATCCCGCCAGCCGGCCTCCGTGAGCCATTCGCGGCGGCCCATCCGGTAGACGCCGCCAGCCACGTGCCAGGCATTCACGGCCCCGTCCCACTCCAGGGGCCTGCCAGGTTTCTCCATCCGGACAGCTAACCACACGCCGGGTGAAGCCTGCACCTCCGTGAGCAGGTAGCCGGGGCCGGAAAATCGGGTACCCCGGGCGAGTGACCGCCGCCGCGCGCAGGCGTACCGTGTCACATACCCTCACCCGCGTTTGACCAAATGTAGGGGAACCAAATGACTCTTCCAGAATTACGACGACGGCGCCCGGCTTTTGCGGCCGGCCTGGCCACCCTGGCCATGGCACTGGGCTTCACGGCAATTCCTGCGGATGCGGCGCCGCCGTCTGCGGACGTTGACCTTGTGGCGGTTGGCGACTCCTACACGGCCGGGGTGGGGGCGGGGGACTACATAACGCCTCCCCCGTGTGTACAAACCAACGGAGGTTACGTCACCTACCTCGAAGCCCTGGCCATCGTCGACGACGAGTCCACCAACGCAGCATGCAGTGGCGCGCTCCTTGTGAACGGGCCGTCCGACATACCCAGCGTCATGGAGCAGATAGCCGCCCTCGACGCTTCCGAAACACTCTCCGGCCGGACCGAACTGGTCACGTTGACTGCCGGGGCGAATGACCTTGACTTCACCACACCGTTGGCTGTCTGCGCGCAGTACACGCTCGACATGTGCGCCCAGGCGGTACTGGCCGCCCAAGCCAAGCTACCCGGCATTCAGGCCGACCTGGTGGAAGCGCTGGCCGCAATCCACCAGGCCGCCCCGCGCGCCAAAATTGTGGTGTCCGGTTACGCGCTCCTGTTTGATCCCGAAGGCGGACTGACGCTCATGACCCCAGACGCGCAAAGGCTGGTCAATGCAGGCACGGTAGCCCTTAATGGCGCCATCGACCAAGCGGTGGATGCCGCCAACGTCGGGGCAAAGGCCAACGCCCAGTACGTCGACGTCATGGACGAGTTCGCCGACCACGCAATCAACTCCATCTCCGCCGCGCCGTGGATCAACTTCAATCCGGCCGACCCCTTTGCCCCCCAGAATTTCCACCCCAATGCCGCCGGACATGAGGCATACGCCGACGCAATTACCGCCGACGTGAATCTGCAGGCCCTGGCACGGCGCTAGCCCCTACCGGCGCCTGGCGAGCCTGTGTTCGAGCCCGTTCCGGACCATGGGCCACTCGTGCTCCAGGATCGAGAACACCACGGTGTCCCGGAGCACGCCGTCCGCAGTCCGCGAGTGGTTGCGCAGCACGCCGTCCTGCTTGGCGCCGAGCCTGGCAATCGCCTCCCGGGACTGGTGGTTGAGCCAGTGCGTCCGGAACTCCACCGCCGGGCAGCCAAGAGTCTCGAAGGCGTACTCCAACAGCAGCAGCTTGGAATCCGGGTTGGTTCCCGTTCCCTGGACTGAGGCCGCGTTCCAGGTGGAGCCGATCTCCACCCGGGGCGTGCCGGCGTCGATATTCATGTAAGTGGTCATGCCGATGATCCGGCCCGGTCCACCCGTCACGGGATCGATCAGCCGGGTGGTAAAGGGCAGCATGGATCCCTGCTCCTGGAGGGTGAGGCGGCGGCGGATCTCAGCCGCCATCCCCTCGGGCGTGGGGACGGACGTGTACCAAAGATGCCACAGCTCCCCGTCAAGGGCCGCCTCCACCAGGCCGTCGTGGTGCGCCGGACTCAAAGGCTCCAGGATGACATGCGTGCCGGTCAGCGTGATGGGCTCAAGAAAAGTCACTGCACCAGCCTAGGCCCACCCGGCGCTGCACCGTAGGCTGGGAACGTCAGCCGCCGGATACCTTTGAGGAGTTCACGTGTCAGGACCTAATCCCGATCCGCAGGACGACAAGATCACCGGCCTGGAACCCGGCGGCGGCGTGCCTCCCGGCGAGACTCCGCCCGGAGAGGGCTCCGTGGCAGGAACCCATGAGCCTGTGCAGCGGGGATCCGGAAAAGGCATCCAGGTCTTCTGGATCGCGGCCATCGGGGGTGGCGTCCTGCTGTTCCTGCTCTTCTTCATCGGCTACATCGTGGGGTTTTTCGACTAGCCGCAGCCCGGCGCGGCCGGCCCTATGAAGGCCAGTCGAAGAAGCCCTTCCCCGTTTTCCGGCCGAGTTCGCCGCGGGCCACCTTGTCCCTGAGGATCTGCGGCGGCGCGAACCGCTCCCCCAGCGTGGACTGCAGGTACTCCGCGATCCCCAGCCGGACGTCCAGGCCCACGATGTCAGTGGTCCTCAGCGGGCCGGTGGGGTGCTTGTAGCCCAGCACCATGGCGGCGTCGATGTCCTCCGCGGACGCCACCCCCTCCTCCACCATGCGCATTGCTTCAAGCGCAATGGCCACACCCAGCCGTGAAGAGGCAAAGCCCGGCGCGTCATTGACGACGACGGCGGTCTTGCCGAGTGCCTCGACCCACCTTTTCGCCGCTGCAGCCAGGTCCGGGGACGTCTGCTCGCCGAGCACCACCTCGATCAGGGTGGATGCGGGCACCGGGTTGAAGAAGTGCAGTCCGAGGAAGTTCTGCGGCCGCTTCAGTTCGCGGGCGAGGCCGTTGACCGACAGCGACGAGGTGTTGGACGCCAGGAACGCGTCCTCGGCCAGACGCTCCTCAATGCCACGGAGCGAGGTGACTTTCAGGTCCCAGTCCTCGGGAACGGCTTCCACCACCAGCTGCCGGTCCTTGAAGTCGTCGTAGTCCACGGTGACTGCCAGCCGGGAGACCATCTCATCAAGGTTGGCGTCGGCGGCTCCGCGCTCGATGCTCTTGGCGGCTGCGGATTCCACCCGTTCCCGGGCGGCTTCCGCGGATGCTTCATCGCGTTCCACCACCAGGACGTTGGCCCCGTTGATCAGGAAGGCGTGCGCGATCCCCGCGCCCATGCGGCCGCCGCCGAGGACGCCGACAGTGGAGGGGAGATTCGGGTTCGTCATGGTTTCTTCACTGATTCCTTATCGCCGGTTTTCTTGTCGAGGAATGCCTGCATGCGGTCGAATTTGGCCTGGGATTCAAAGAGGATCCCCTGCGCCAGCTGGTCGATCAGCGGGTGGGCCTCGGCCGGGGCATGGAAGACGGACTTGGTGATCCGTACCGCGAGCGGGTCCTGCCGGCCAATTTTGTCCGCGAGGCTGTGGGCGGCGTCCATCAGTTCCGGAGCTTCGTGGATTTCCGTGATGAGGCTCGCGGCCAGGGCTTCCTCGGCCCGGAGCACCAGCCCGGCAAGCAGGATCTGCTTGGCCAGCGGTTCGCCCACGAGTTCCTTCAGCCGCCAGCTGGCCCCGGCCGCGGCGAGGATGCCCAGCCCTGTCTCGGGGTTGCCGATCCGGACGCCGGGCGTTCCAATCCGGAAGTCCGCGGCGTAGGCGAGTTCGGCGCCGCCGCCCAGGCAATACCCGTCCAATGCGGCAATGACCGGCATGGGCAGCTTGGCGATCCGGACGAAGATCGTGGAGTTGATGCCCTGCAGGGCGTCATCCCGGCGCCGCTCGCGGAGCTGGGCGATGTCCGCCCCGGAGGCGAAGACCCCGTCTACTCCGGCGATGATCAGGACTTTGGGGTTCTGTTCCAGCGCTGCGCAGACGATGTGCAGTTCATCGACCATCTGCTGGTCGATGGCGTTCCTCACCTCCGGGCGGTTGAGGAGGACCACCACACGGTCCTGGCGCTCCTCGACCAGCAGGGTGCTGAACTGTTCTGCGGCGAGGTCCGGGGCGGCCATTAGACCCGCTCCAGCAGCATCGCGGTGCCCTGCCCCACGCCGATGCACATGGTGGCCAGGCCGATCCTGGCGTCCTCGCGCTCCATCCGGCCCAGCAGCGTGATGGCGATCCGTGAGCCGCTGGAACCCAGCGGATGCCCCAAACTGATGGCGCCGCCGTCGTTGTTCACGATGTCCGGGTCCAGGCCAAGCCGCCGCATGCTCGCCAGCGACTGCGTGGCAAAGGCTTCGTTAAGTTCGACGGCGCCCAGGTCACCGGCGCTGAGGCCGCTCCGCTTGAGGACCTTTTGCGTGGCAGGGACGGGACCGATGCCCATGATCTCGGGTTCGCAGCCGGCGGAGGCGCCGTCGATGATGCGGGCGCGGGGTACCAGGCCCAGCCGTTCGATCGCGGCCTCTGACGCGACGATGATGGCTGACGCGCCGTCGTTGAGGGTGGAGGAGTTACCGGCGGTGACAACCGAGCCGCCCGGAACCACCGGGCGCAGGCCGGCCAGGACATCCAGGGTGGTGCCGGCGCGGGGGCCTTCATCGGTGTCCACCACGGTTTCGGACTTGCGGGACTTAACCGTCACGGGGACGATCTCGTCCTTGAAACGCCCGGCGGCGATGGCTGCCAGGGAACGTTCATGGGACCTGACAGCGAAGGCATCCGCGTCCTCGCGGGTGATGCCGTCCACCCGGGCGACTTCCTCTGCGGTTTCGGGCATCGAGTAGGTCATCTTGCCGCCGCGGGCCAGGTCGCCCTTCTGGAAGAGCGGGTTGACGAAGCGCCAGCCGATGGAGGTGTCGAAAATTTGGCCGGGCTTCGCAAAGGCGGTTGCCGGCTTCTCCTGGACCCACGGCGCACGGCTCATGGATTCCACCCCGCCGGCGATCACGATGTCCGCCGCACCGGACTTGATCATTTGGCTGGCCTGGATGATGGCGCTCAGCCCCGACGCACAAAGCCTGTTGACTGTGATGCCGGGGATGTGGAGGGGAAGTCCTGCCAGCAGGGTTGCCATCCGGGCCACGTTGCGGTTTTCCTCACCGGCGCCGTTGGCGTTGCCCAGGATGACCTCGTCGATGCTGTCCGGGTCCAGGCCGGTCCGGGCCACTGCTTCCCGGATCACCAGCGCGGCCAGGTCATCCGGCCGGACGGAGGACAATGCCCCGCCGTAACGTCCCACCGGGGTGCGGACACCGCCAACAAGGAAAGCCTGTGGTCCTGCGGTAGCTGACGCCATGGAAACACCCTTCACGCGATAAACGGCACTGTCATCGTCGGCGGCCAAGGGACTCCATCCACTTACCGACCGTTCGTTCTGTAAAGACTACACTGCGCGCGCAAGAGGCACCAAGACCCTCCCTTGGCGCGAACGTACACTTGAGGCCCCATTGCGAGGGGCCTTAACTGTACGTTCGCGCTCCTCTCGAGTGACGTCAGAGAACCACGACGCCGAGATGGGCGGCCAGGAGCGGGGCCAGGAGGGTGAGCTGGTAGTCATCGATGACCGCTCCGGCGAGGCTGCCCAGGCCGCTGATGGTCCGGAAGTCTGTGCCGCGAAGGTCGAAGTCCTTCAGCCTGGCGCCGGCGAGGTCCAGGGTGCCGATGGTGCAGTTTTTCAGCGTCACCCTGGTGGCTGCAGCGGATCCGAGGTCCAGCTCGTTGATGATGCAGTCGCTGATGAGGACATCCGTCAGCTTGGCGCCCCGAAGGTTGAGGAAGTCCAGCTTCCCGCCGTCGATCCTTACCGACTGCCAGCCGCTTTCGTAGATTTCAGCGGAACCGAGCCGGGGGTTCACGATGTGCACGTCCCGCCAGGTGGTCCGCGCCGCGGTGAAAACGGGTGCGTAGAGCTCGGCCAGGATGCAGTCCCGGAACGAGGCGCCCCGCAGCTGCGTGTCATTGAAGGAGATGCCCTGGAATTCACACTCGGCGAAGTCCGTGCCGCTCAGTTCAAGACCGTCGGCGGCCGCACGGCTGTACCGGACGCCGTCGTACCGCTCTCCCCGCTGGAAGTCCGGCGCCGGATCATCGGTGAGATCCTCCAGGACGACCGGCGAGAGCCGGGGGCCGGTGACCTTGGGCGCCCGCGCCGCCACTAGAGGGATTCCGCCTTGGCCGCGATCTCCGCAAGGTCCTTGGCCAGCGCCTTGCGCGTCATGCTCATGCCGATCTTCCCGAACAGGGCCATGGTGACCTTGCTGAACATGGTTGGTTTGACGACGTCGGCGCCGAAGGTCAGTGTCAGGTCCGTGCCGCCGTCGCGCTCCGCCAGGGTGAAGCGGGACGTGTAGTCCGCACCGCCCTGGAGGGCCTTGACGGTGGTGCTGCGGGGCGGGTCGGCCTTGGCCACCCACATCTCCACCGTTTCGGACCGGCCCATCATGGTGCGGGTTTCCTTCCAGCGGGTGCCCTCGCCATACGGACCCTCGCTGAGCATCTGGATGGAGTCAATGCCGGACAGGGTGGCCGCCGAACCCGGGATATCCGAAATGACGGACCAGACCTTTTCCGGCGACGCATGGATGTGCTGGGTGAGGCTGGTGGTGTGATCCATGATTCGAGCCTAGTCCGGGGCAGCGACAATCAACAGATAAGCGGGTATCCCCAGGGCTTGAAATAGTAAGCATGCTTCGTGTTATGGTGAAAAGGCATTGTTTGATCCACCGGAAACGAAAGGCGGCACCACCATGGGCCTCGGAGACAAGATCAGTAACGCAGCAGAAGACATGGGCGGCAAGGCCAAGGAAGCAGCCGGAAACGCCACCGACAACGACCGCCTCAAGGCCGAAGGCCAGAAGGACCAGGTCAAGGCCGACGCGAAGAAGGTTGGCGAAGACATCAAGGACGAGTTCAAGCGCGACTAGTCCCTGCGCTGCTCCGCCGGCCGGATTTGGCTGGCCGGCCGGGAGCAGCCCACAAACGGGCGACGGCGGATTCCCATGGGGGATCCGCCGCCGCTCTTTTTTGTGCCCACTCTCCATCGGTTGCTCCACACGGGCCCTTACGAGGCCCCAAAAGGGCGGTTGTGGAGCAATCGATGGGGTTGGCTAGCCTTAGGCCATGACCCACGTAGACCTGAGCGCCGAGAGCAGGGCCGCCGGCGGTTCGCATGACCTGGGCGGCTACCTCGCCGCGCCGTCCGGAACCGGACCGTTCCCCGCCGTCGTGATGATCCATGAGGCGTTCGGGCTGAACGACATGACCCGCCGGCACGCGGACCGGCTGGCCCGGGCCGGCTACTTGACACTCGCGGTGGACCTGTTCAGCGACGGCGGCACGCGCCGCTGCCTGGTCAGCACCATGCGCAGCATGCTCAAGGGCAGCGGCCGGCCGTTCACGGACCTGGCCACAGCCCGGAAATGGCTGGCCGATTCGCCGCTGTCCACCGGGAAAACCGGGGTCATCGGGTTCTGCATGGGCGGCGGATTCGCGCTGCTCGTGGCCCGCGACGGCTTCGATGCGGCCTCGGTCAACTATGGACGCCTGCCCGGCGACCTGGAGGAAGCCCTCCGCGGCGCCTGCCCCATCGTGGCCAACTTCGGCGGCAGGGACACCACCCTCAAGGGTGCCGCCGGCAGGCTTGAGACTGCCCTGACCAACCTTGGAATCGAGCACAGCGTCAAGGAGTTCCCCACCGCCGGCCACGCATTCCTCAACGACGAAGACCTGGGCCCGGCGGTGTTCCGGCCGCTGATGCGGGTGATGGGCATCGGACCGGACCCGGAGGCCGCCCCCGAAGCCTGGCAGCGGATCGAGGACCACTTCGCCCGGCACCTGAGGGACTAGGGACGCCCGTCACCATCCGCTGCGGGTCGGGGTATGTCCCTGCCGGGAGTGTTCGGGCATCGCCATCTCGGCCCGCAACCCCAGCAGCCTGATGGGGCGGCCCGGCTCGATCTTCGCCACAAGGCCGAAAACGCACGCGAGCACGTCCGCGGGGTCCGATGTCGTGGGGATCTTCCGGGCGTAGGTCCTGGTGAGGAACGGGGCGTAGCGGACCTTGAGCGTCAGCCCGACCACCGGCCGGCCCTCGGCTGCGACGTCCGCCAGGACATGTGCCGCCAGCTCCCTGACGGCGTCGTCAATCTGCCCGGATTCAGTCAGATCGCGCTGGAAGGTGGTTTCCCGGCTGTGCCCGCGTGCCACCCAGGGCGTGTCGTCGACAGTCCGGCTGCCGTCGCCCCGTCCGAGTTGGGCATACCAGGGGCCCATCTTCGGGCCGAACTCGGGGACCAGGTCATCGGGATTGGACGCGGCAAGCTCGGCAACCGTCCCGATGCCGAGTGCGGCAAGGCGACGCGACACCTTCGTTCCCACACCCCACAGCTCGATGGTCGGCCGGCTCCCCATGACCTCGAGCCAATTGTCTTCCGTGAGCCGGAAGACGCCGGCCGGCTTGCCGAAGGACGTTGCCACCTTGGCGCGGAGCAGGGTGTCACCAATGCCGACGCTGCAGTGCAGCCGGGTCTCCTCAAGGACATCGTGCTGCAGCTGCCGGGCATAGGCATCCGGATCCTTCGTCCGCACCCCAACAAACGCTTCATCCCAGCCCAGCACCTGAACCGTGGCGCCCGGCTGCGAGCGCAGCACCGACATGACTTCTTCCGACGCAGCGAGGTAGGCCTCATGGTCGACGGGCAGGATGACGGCATCGGGCACTTTCCGCGCGGCGACGCGCAGTGGCATTCCCGAGCCGACGCCGTAGGCCCTGGCTTCGTAGGACGCCGTGGACACTACCGCCCGCTCGGTGGGATCACCGCGGCCGCCAACGATCACCGCCTTGCCCGCGAGCTCGGGCCGGCGGAGCACTTCGACGGCTGCGATGAACTGGTCCATGTCCACATGCAGCACCCACGGTTCGCCCACAAGCCCCAGTTTGCCCCCGCCGGGCGCTCCGCACCACCATTACCCCCGCATCGGGTCCAAACCCGGGAACAACGACGACGGCGGGCCGCCCCTGGGAGGGTGACCCGCCGTCGTCGTACTGCTTGGGTGGAAAGCCTTAGCTGAAGAGCTCGCTCTTGGGCTCGTTGTTCCGGACCTTCCGCCAACCCAGCCACAGCACCAGCGCGAAGAACGGGATGGTGGCCAGCGTCCAGAGGCCGAGGTGGAAGACCTCGCCGGTCTTGCTGGTCATAGTGTCGAAGCCGATCAGGACCGTGATGGCCAGCAGGGCCACCAGGCCGGCCCAGCTGCTCCAGGTTCCGCCGGGCGCGGGCAGCGAGGAGACCTTGCCCTTCCTGTGGCGCAGCGCGATCTGGCTGGCGAAGATGGCGCCCCACGTGAAGATCACGCCGATCGAGGCGGAGTTGAGCGCGAGGTCGAAGGCGTGCGAGCCGCCGAGCCAGATGTTGAGCAGGATGCCGACGAGGTACACGGCGCCGATGGCCAGGATGGCGGCGTACGGCACGTGGCTCTTGGACATCCGGGTCAGCCATTCCGGGGCGTGTCCGTTGTTGGCCATGGTCCGGAAGATCCGGCCGATGGAGTACAGGCCCGAGTTGCAGGAGGACAGCGCGGCGGTGATGACGATCATGTTCATGACATCGCCCATCCAGCCGAGGCCCATCTGGCCGAACACGGTCACGAACGGCGACGTGCCGGCCACGTACTGGTCCGACGGCAGCAGCATGGCCAGGAGGGTCACGGAACCGACGTAGAACACGAAGATACGGAACACGACGGCGCGGATTGCCTTGGGCACTTCCTTGGCGGGGTCCTGCATTTCACCGGCTGTGATGCCCACCAGTTCGATGCCGTTGTAGGCGAAGATCACGGCGTTCAGGACCAGGATCATGACCAGCGCACCCTTGGGGAACATCCCGCCTTCGGCCGCGAAGAGGTTGTTGACCGACGCGTTGCCGTCGCCCACCTGGGCGTTGGTGACCACCATGAAGGTGCCCACGGCCAGGAAGATCACGATGGCGCCCACCTTGAGGCAGGAGGCCCAGAATTCGAATTCGCCGAACGCCTTGACGCTGAGGAGGTTGACGCCCACGAGCAGCAGCAGCGCTGCGATGGCGGAGAGTTCTACGGGCACGTTGGGGAAGAAGAACTGGAAGTAGAGTCCGATCGCGATGAGCTCGGCGATACCGGTCATGGCCCAGTTGATGAAGTACATCCAGCCGGACAGGTACGCGCCCTTCTTGCCGAACATCTCGCCGGCGTAGCTGACGAATGAACCCGACGTCTGGCGGTACATGATCAGCTCGCCCAGGGCACGCATCAGCAGGTAGGCGATGACGCCGGCAATGGCGTACGAGAAGATGAGCGCCGGTCCCGTGGAGGCCAGGCGTCCGCCGGCACCCATGAACAGGCCGACGCCGATGGCGCCGCCCATGGCGATCATGGTGACCTGGCGGCCGCTCAGGGACTTCTTATAGCCCTCGGCACTGAGGGTGGAGTCGACGACGGCGGATTGCGCAGCCGGACTCTGGAGTTCTGTGGGGGTACTTTGGGGCACGACAGTTTCCTTGTGGGTTGGGGTCTGGCCGCATCCGTAACATGAATGATTCCGGTCACAAAATTCGGCCTTTCACCCCTGGGGCAGCCGATTGTGATCGGAATCTCTCGTGTCGCCGAAGCTTCGCGCGGCTGGTCCATCCTACAAGACTGAAGGGGTGGCACGTGACGCGGAATACACCCTGGGCGCGATATGCCTAATTACTGCCGCCGCTTTTCCCATTTTGCAGAACAATGTTCTGCTCTTCATCCTCCCGGACGCTGTAGGTGCGTAAAGGTTCGGCGCCGGTAGTGGAGCAGCCTGTTTCCAGGTCAAAGGCATGCTGGTGGAGCGGACACATCACCACCTCGCGGTCGAGGGTTCCATCCGCAATGGGACCGCCCCGGTGGGGGCAGACAGCGGACAGCGCGCGCAGGCTGCCGTCCCTCAGCCGGAAGACCGCCACCTGCTGGCCGTCGACCCCAAAGGCCCGGCCTTCGCCGAAGGGGATCTGGTCCACGGGACCGAGGATGTGGCTGCCGGCGTTCATGGGTTCGGCGCTCATTGGACCGGCACCTGGGGAAGGACGGTGAGGGGCAAGGAGGTCCGGAACTGGCCCGGCGTGAGTGGGTCGTCACGTTCGGTCCATGGATCCACGTAGCTGTCCACTGACGCCTGCATGGCGGCGTCCAGCTGCCCGGCGATGCCCTCGGAATCCTCAACGATCACCGCCCGGAGGTGCTCGATGCCCACCCGCGGCACAAAGGCGTAGGTCCGTTCGAGCCAGTTGGCGTTTTCGCGGTAGTACTGCATGAAGCGGCCAGTCAGGACCTTCACGTCTTCCGGATCATCCACGGTGGCCAGCAGGTCGCCCTTGCGGATGTGGGCCCCGGCCGCGCCGCCGACGTAGAGCTCCCAGCGGCCGCCTTCCACGGCCACCACGCCCACGTCCTTGACCAGCGATTCGGCGCAGTTACGCGGGCAGCCGGACACAGCCAGCTTCAGCTTGGCCGGCGACTCGATCCCCTGGAACCGGGATTCGATCTCGATTCCCAGCTTGGTGGAATCACCCGTGCCGTACCGGCAGAAATCCTTGCCCACGCAGGTCTTCACGGTGCGGAAGCTCTTGCCGTAGGCGTAGCCGGAGGGCATGTCGAGGTCGGCCCAGACCTGCGGGAGGTCCTCCTTGGGGATGCCCAAAAGGTCTATCCGCTGTCCGCCCGTCAGCTTGATCAGAGGAACCTTGTGCTTCTCGGCGACGTCGGCGATGCGGCGCAGCTGCTGCACGGACGTCACACCGCCCTTCATCTGCGGCACCACGGAGAAGGTGCCGTCGCGTTGGATGTTGGCGTGCACGCGGTCGTTGATGAACCGGGCGTCGCGTTCGTCGATGTACTGGTCCGCGAGCATCATTTTCATCAGCGAGGCAAGGCCCATTTTGGATTTCGCGTCCTCGGCGCTGCCCGGGGCGAGGGCGGCGAAGACCTGGGACACGGAGCGCAGGCCCTGCGTGCGGATCGCGGCCATGAGCGCCGGCTTGTCGAGCGGGATCCCCGGCACGTAGTAGCTGGCGGCCGGATCCTCCTCCACCGCGCCGTCGGCGGCCCACTCCACCACCTGTTTGACCAGGAGCTTGCAGGACCCACAGCCTTTGCCGGCCCGGGTGGCGTCCATGGCGCCGGTGACCGTGGTGCAGCCGCCCTTGACGGCGGCCACCAGGGCCCCCTTCGAAACGCCGTTGCAGTTGCAGACCTGGGCGTCGTCGTCGAGCTCTGCCACGCCCTGTTCCTCACCTGGCCCGCCGAGGTCGAACATCAGGGAGATCCGTTCCTCGGGCAGCGGCAGCCCGCGGTCATAGGCCTGCGTCAGGTAGGCCACCTTCCGGCTGTCGCCCAGGAGCGTGGCACCCACCATCTTGTTGTCGCGGACCACGATGGACTTGAAGACACCACGGCTGGGCTCGGAGAAAACGATGTGCTCGTCCGTGTCGAGCTCCGGGCCGTGCAGCCCCATGGACGCCACCTCCACGCCGGCTACCTTGAGCTTGGTGGCGGTCCGTGAGCCGAGGTAGGCCGACGACGTATCGGCGCCGGTCACATGGTTGGCGAGCACCACCGCCTGTTCCCACAGCGGCGCCACCAGGCCGTAGACCTCGCCGCGGTGCTGGACGCACTCCCCCACGGCATAAATATCGTCCTCATCCTGGACCTTCAGCCGGTCGTCCACCACGATGGCCCGCTCAACCGGCAGCCCGCTCAGGACGGCCAGGTCCACGTTGGGCCGGATCCCGGCGGCCACCACCACCATGTCGCAGGCGATGTCGTCCCGGTCCCGGAGGCTGACGCCGCTGACCCGGTCCGTGCCGAGGACGGCTGTGGTGCGGCTGGACGTGTGCACCCCGATACCCAGGGCCTCCACGCTCCTGCGCAGCACCGCACCGCCGTCGGGCCCCATCTGCGCATTCATGAGGTGCCCGCCGGAGTGCACCACCTCGACATCGATCCCGTGGCTCTTCAGGCCGTAGGCAGCCTCGAGGCCCAGCAGGCCGCCGCCGATCACCACGGCGCGGCGGTGGTGTTCCTGCTGGGCGTGCTGGACCATCCTGCGGGTGTCATCGATGGTCCGGAAGCCGAACACGCCGTGCTTCACGGACCCGCCCGGGGTGTAAAGCCCCTCCATCGGCGGCATGTGCGAGCGGCTGCCGGTGGCGATGATGAGCGTGTCGTAGGGCGTCACGCGGCCGTCGCTGGAGAAGACATGCTTGGTGAATTTGTCGATCCGGTCCACGCGGACGCCGGCGTGCAGGGTGATGCTGTTCTCCCGGTACCAGGACAGCGCGTTCAGGAAGATGTCGGCGTCGCTCTCCTCGCCGGAAAGGACGTGGCTGAGCATGATGCGGTTGTAGTTGCCGTACGGCTCATCACCGAACATGGTGATGGTGAACTGGTCCGCGCCGCCCCGGGCCAGGATCTCCTCCACCGCCCGGGCACCGGCCATCCCGTTGCCGACCACCACCAGCCGGCGGCGCGGCGCGGCGCCGGCATGCCTGCCCTGCGGCCGGTCCAGCACGCTGGTCATCAGTGCTCCACCATGCCCAGGTCCACCACCACGGATCCCCCAACACCATCCGGGGCGGCAAGATACAGCTCCACTACCGAGCCGCCTTCGATGTCCTCCACCACCCGCAGCGGCACATGGACATCGCTCTTGGCCCCGATGGGGAAATAGCGCATGGGAACGCCGTTGCGCATCAGGACCACCGTGATCAGTTCATTGCTGGAATTGCCGCCCCGGAAATAGAGTGCCTGGTTGATCACTCCATCCGGGACGTAGTGCGAGAGTTCGCTGTGGATCGGGACGGGTTTTTCCAGCCCGGTGCCCTCAAACGGGAAGATGCCCTGCAGGAAAAGGTTCTTGGTGATCACGGACAGATCCTTTCGGCCGGCGGGAAGACTGGCATGGGCCTATCATCCGCCGCCGATGTTTCCGCCGGCCGGTCCCTGCGTAACGTTCCTTTAACACAAAACTCACCGTTTTTTGGGGGCCACGGCGTCCGGGGGCTCCTGCGCCGTTTCGACGGTTCCCTGCGCGTACGACGGCGATCAACGTCGAGCGGGCACGGAACCGTCTAAACGGGCATGGTTCTGTCCCGGCCCACCCGGTCAAGCCGGGGCGAGCACGCCCTTGTCCATCGAATACCTGGTCCAGCGGCCGGATTCGTCCGTCCGCGCCTTTTCGCTCTTCCGCGCGCACCCGGCAAACCATTCCCGCAGGGCACGGTCGTGGCTGACCATCACCACTGTCCCTGCGAAGTCCGCGAGGGCCGCCTCAAGCTGTTCCACCAGCACCGGCGCCAGGTGGTTGGTGGGCTCGTCGACGATCAGGGTGCCGTAGCCGCCCAGGAGCAGCCGGGCCAGGGCGAGCCTGCGCTGCTGGCCGGCGGACAGGCTGCCCACAGGGACGTGGAACTCGCTGGCCCGGAACAGGCCCAGCCGGAGGAGGGCCTCGGCATGTTCATCGATGTTGCCGCCCAGGCCCGCCGCGAAAGCCGGGAGCAGCCGGAGGGCCGGCCGTTGGGGCAGTTCCAACTCCTGCTGCAGGTAGCCGATCCGTTCAGGCCGTTTTACAGACCCGCTGGCGGGTTCCAGCGTTCCTGCCAGGACGGACAGAAGTGTGGACTTGCCGGCGCCGTTGGGTCCGGTGATGAGGATCTTCTCGCCGGCAGCGGCCCGGAAGTCGGTGGGTGCCAGGCGGCCGGGAACGCTGACGCCGCGGGCCGCCAGCACAGGTTCGCCATCCTGCGAGGCCCCGGACGGCGCGGAGGAGCCAATAGCCAGTTCCGCGTTGAGCCGCAGGGGCACTGGCGGGCGGTCAACCGGGCTGGCCTCGAGCCGGCGCAGGCGTTCCTGGGCGTTCCTGACCTGGCTGCTGGCCGCTTTTTGCCAGGTGCCGGCCTTGAAGTCGAAGCCCATCTTGTCGCCGTCGCGCTTGCGGCCGTAGCCCATGGTCCCGGCCACGGTCTCTGCCTGCCGCTTTTCGGACTCCATGGCATCAATCCAGGCGTGGTACTGCTGGACCCAGCGCTGGCGTTCGGCTGCCTTTTCCCGGAGGTAGCCGTCGTAGCCGTTGCCGTAGCGGGTCACAGCCCGGCGCTCGGCATCCACCTCGATGATGGTGGCAGCTACCTTGCGGAGCAGCACGCGGTCGTGGGACACCACCACCACGGTGCCGCGGTGGGCGGCCAGCCGGTCCTCCAGCCAGGCGGTTCCGCGGGCATCAAGGTGGTTGGTGGGTTCGTCCAGGAGCAGGATGTCGGCCGGATCGGCCAGGACACAGGCCAGCGCCACGCGTTCCTGTTCGCCGCCGGAGAGGGAGCCGAGGACCCGGTCCCGGTCCAGGCCGCCCAGGCCCAGCCGGTCCAGGGCAGCCTCCACCCGGGACTCCGCGGCGTAGCCTTCGCGCAGCTGGTATTCGGTCTGCAGCCTGCCGTAGGTTTCCAGCTCGTCGTCGTCTGCATCTGCCAGGCCCGCCTCCAACCGGTCAAGCTCCGCTTCGAGGGCGCGCAGGGAAGCCAGCGAGGCGTCGATGGCGGCGCCGACGGTGAAGGAATCCGGCAGGCCGTGGGTCTGGGCGAGGTAGCCCACCCGGCCCTGGATGACCGTGGTGCCTTCGTCGGGCGCTTCGAGGCCGGCCAGGATCCGGAGCAGTGTGGATTTGCCGGCGCCGTTCTCACCCACGATGGCAACGTGCTCGCCGGCGGTGATGACCAGGCTGATGCCGTCCAGGAGCTGGCGGTCTCCATAGCCGTGGGAGACGCCGGAAAGGTTAAGGTGTTCGGTCAAGAGAAGTCCTCGCAAAGTTCCGCAGTGTGGCCGCCGGGGCTGAACCGGACGGTTCATCCAGCGCTCGACGGCGGCCCTGGTTTTATTGGGAACAGTCCGGCATGGCCGGGCTGCTGGCTAGGACTTCATCGCACCAGCCTGCCCCGCCCGACGCCGCGGCGTCAAGCCGCACGGCCGGCTACGGCGGCATCCAGTCCGGGTGCCGCCGTCGTACGCCATTTCCAGGCGAAGCAGGACCCACCTACGCCGCGAGAAGGGCAGCCTTCCTGCGACGAGCCTTGGCCAGCCGGGTACCAATCAGTCCCTGGCGCGGGCTGAAGAGGTAGACGGCGGCGAACACCACGCCCTGGGTCAGCACCACCATGGCGCCGGAGGCCGTGTCCAGGTAGTAGCTCAGGTAGATCCCGGCGATCGAGCACACGGCCGAGACCACCGGGGCGATGACCAGCATCCGGTTGAAACGGTCCGTCAGCAGGTAGGCCGTGGCGCCGGGGATGATGAGCATGGCCACCACCAGCACCACGCCCACGGTCTGCAGTGCCACCACGGAGGTGAGTGCCAGGAGCCCCAGGAGCAGCGCCCCCAGCCGTTTCGGGGAGAGCCCGATGGCGTGGGCGTGCGTGGGGTCAAAGGCGTAGAGGGTCAGGTCACGGCGCTTCAGGATCAGGATGGCGAAGGCCACCACGCCCAGCACCAGCACCTGGATGAGGTCCGGGACGCTGACGCCCAGGAGGTTGCCGAAGATGATGTGGTTCAGGTCCGTCTGGCTGGGCGTGACGGAGATGAGCACCAGGCCCAGCGCGAACAGCGAGCTGAACACGATGCCGATGGCGGCGTCCTCCTTCACCCGGCTGGTGTTGCGGACCACCCCGATCAGGGTCACCGCGATCAGCGCGAAGACGAGGGCGCCGAGGGCGAACGGGGCCCCGACAATGTAGGCGAGCACGACGCCGGGCAGCACGGCGTGGGAGACGGCGTCACCCATGAGGGACCAGCCGATCAGGACCAGCCAGCAGCTGAGCACGGCACAGACGACGGCGGCGAGCGCGGTGGTGACGATGGCGCGGACCATGAAGTCGTAGCTAAGCGGTTCAACCAGGATATCCAGGAAGTCCATGGGTCAGCCCCTGTTCTCGGCACGGGCGGACTCGGCACGGGCGGACTCGGCACGGGCGCCGGGGCTGCCTGGTTCCGGGAGCGGGCGGTTGAGCACGTCCAGGCCGAAGGCCATGGCCAGGTTCTGTGGCTGAAGGACCAGGTCGGGGGCGCCGTGCATCAGGACCCGGCGCATCAGGAGGACAGCTTCGTCGCAGAGCTCGGGGAGGGCGTGGAGGTCGTGGGTGGAGATCAGGATGGTGCAGCCGTCGGAGGCCAGTTCGCGCAGGAGGCGGGTGATGGTGGCCTCGGAGCGCTTGTCGACGCCGGCAAAGGGTTCGTCCAGGAGCATCATGGTGGCGCCCTGGGCGATGCCGCGGGCCACGAAGGCGCGTTTCTTCTGGCCGCCGGACAGCTGCCCGATCTGGCGGCCGGCGAATTCGCCCAGTTCCACCCGGTCCAGGGCTTCGTCGACGGCGGCGCGGTCGGCTTTGGACGGGCGGCGGGTGAATCCCTGGTGCCCGTAGCGGCCCATCATCACCACGTCGCGGACCGACAGCGGGAACTGCCAGTCGACGTCCTCGCTTTGCGGCACGTAGCCGATCCCGCCTTCCTTGCGGGCCTTGGACGGTGGCTGTCCGCCGATCAGTACGCGGCCGGCGTCGGGCTTGATCATCCCCATGATCACCTTGAACAGGGTGGATTTCCCCGACCCGTTCATGCCGATCAGGCCGCAGATCCGCGCGGCGTCCAGGGTGAGCGACGCGGAATCGAGCGCCAGCACCTCACCGTAGTGGACCGTGACGTTTTCAACCAGGATGGCGGGGGTGCTCATGGCTTTGCCCCTGTTGAAGCCCCGGCCGGGGCGCCGGCCAGCGCCTTGGTGATGAGGCCGGCGTCGTGCCTGATCAGGTCCAGGTAGGTGGGCACCGGACCGTCGGCCTCAGACAAGGAATCCACGTACAGAGTGCCGCCAAATTTGGTTCCCGTAGCGCCCACCACCTGCTTCATGGGGGCGTCGGACACCGTGGACTCGCAGAACACTGCGGGAACCTGGTTCGCCTTGACATACTCGATGGCCCGGGTGATTTGCTGCGGGGTGGCCTGCTGCTCGGCGTTGACGGCCCAGATGTAGACCTCGCGCAGCCCGGCGTCGCGGGCCAGGTAGGAGAAGGCGCCTTCGCAGGTCACCAGGGCGCGCTGGTTCTCGGGGACTCCGGCGAGGCTGGTTTTCATCTCATCCTGAACCGACTGCAGCTGGGCCTTGTAGGCGTCACCGTTGGCTTTGAAGACATCCGCGTTCTCCGGGTCGAGCTCGCTGAAGGCCTTCACCATGTTGTCCACGTAGATCTGCACGTTCACCGGCGACATCCATGCGTGCGGGTTCGGCTTGCCCTGGTAGGAGTCCTCGCTGATGGACATCACCTGCACGCCCTCGCTCACCACGGCGTGCGGGACATCCAGGCCCTCCACGAACTGCGCGAACCAGGCTTCAAGGTTCAGGCCGTTGTCCAGGATGAGGTCCGCCTTGGATGCCTTCCGGATGTCGCCGGGGGTGGGTTCGTAGCCGTGGATTTCGGCACCCGCCTTGGTGATCGACTCCACCGTGAGCTTGTCCCCCGCAACGTTCCGTGCGACGTCGGCCAGCACCGTGAAGGTGGTCAGGACCACTGGTTTCTCGGCGCCGCCGTTGCCTGAAGCGTCGCCGCCGCAGGCAGCGAGGGAGAGGGACAGCACGACGACGGCGGAGGCGCCGGCAGCGCGGAACGCCGCCGATCCGCGGGCGAACGTTCGGGCGGCTACTTTGGCGCACCGAAACAGAAAGTTAGGCATACCGAATATTCTACGGGACGCCGAACTCAACCCGCAATGTGACGCCCGCCGCACCTTCCGCCCCACCGCCGCCCTCCTCCCCTCCCGCCGGTCCCGGTCTCGACAGCCCGGCTGGCAGCCTGACAAGCGGCTACAGGCCGGTGGTGAACGCGATCATTCGAACGCGCGAAATTAGGTTGCGGGATACCGTTTCCGGGGACGGTCATGCGGTCGGGATGAACGAGTGTCCTGGGTTGGCTCCGCCGCGGTTGAGGGCGGGTCTGCGAAGAGGCCGATCAGTCCGTCGATTTCCCTGGTTGCCGTGGCGGGGTGCCGGAAGTGCTGGTGGGGTTCTATGGCATAGCGGGTTCGTCGTCCGTCCCGGCTGCGGTGCAGGTATCCGCCGGCTTCGAGATCCTTGAGGATTTGCAGGGTCGAGCGTGGTGTGATCCCGACCTTCTCGGCGATGTCTTTCACGCGGGCGTCCGGGTTTGTTGCCACCGCCAGAAGGACGTGGCCGTGGTTCGTGAGAAAGGTCCACGTTGGGCGCAAAGGTGTTGACGGTGCTGCAGGAAGCGGTGGGTGCCGGCCATTTTCCGGAACCGGCGGCAGGATTGTCATGGTTCCTCCTCGCTGACTTCTCCGATGGCGCCCGCATGCCTGTCGGGACGCAGGCGCTGCGCCTTCGTGATGATCGTTCCAGCATCTTGCCTGATTGGAGTTACGAGGATGAAAGCGCGGATTCGCCGTGCGGCGGCCCTGATGCTTCTCAGCGAGGCGCCTCCGGTGGTCCCTGCTTGCGTGAAAAGACAGGGAACCGCCCGGACTTGGAAATCGCTCGCGGTACTTTCGAGCACCGGCCGGACCCGGGCAGCGATCGCATCTGCTTCTGCAGTCTGCCGGATGGCTGCGAGCCGGTGGGTGAGGGGGCTGAGGCTGAATCCGGTCCGTTCCACGGGCACCAGGAGTATCAGGGGCCTGCCCTCCATTCTGGCCAGCGCCGCTGCGCGCCGGGCAGTCTCAGGGGCTCCTGCCCCGTCAAGTATCAGTGCCGCCACCGGGCGGATCGGGTCATCTTTCATGTGCGTCACCCTTTATAGGTGAGTGCGGGTCAGCGTCTGGTTTCCCGGCGTCGCCCTGTGGGGGTGTTGTCGTGGCTTTCGTGCTACGGCGTCTGCCCCATAGAGGTTCCAGGGCAGCGATCTCCTCGGGTGAGGCGGTTCCGAAGGGGGAATGCTCCGGCCCCTCGGGAGCCCTGCGTTCTTGGCCGCGGGTGGCCAAGAGGCTGACGCCGATGGACACACCGAGGATAGTGGCGATGACGGCAAGGGACAGTGGGGTGGGGATGTAGTAGATGTCGATTTTGAGGAGCATTTTGATGCCGACCCAGATCAGGACGAGCGCGAGTCCAATCTTGAGGTAGATGAAGCGGTGGATCATGTCAGCGAGCAGGAAGTACATGGCCCGCAGGCCCAAGATGGCGAAGGCATTGGCGGTGAAGACCAGGAACACTTCGTCGGTAACGGCGAAGATCGCGGGGATGGAGTCCACGGCAAAGATGATGTCCGTGACCTCTATGAGGACCAGCACCGCGAGCAGCGGGGTGGCCAGCACGACCGCGTTTTTGCGGATCAGGAACCGCTGGCCGTGGAAGTCGTCCGTCATGGGCACGCGCCGGCGGAAGAGTCTCAGCGCCCGGGACTTTTCCGGGTCAAGCATGTCGTTGCGGTGGCGGATCATCCGGTAGCCGGTGAGGAGCAGGAACGCCGCGAAGATGTACAGCACCCACTCGGCACTGGCGATGATGACGGCGCCCGCAGCGATGAAGATGCCCCGGAAGATCAGCGCGCCCAGGACCCCGAAGAACAGCACCCGGTGCTGGTACTCGCGGGGTACTGCGAAGTATGTGAAGATGACCGCCCAGATGAACACGTTGTCCACGGCGAGGGATTTTTCGATCAGGTAGCCGGCGAAGTATTGCTGGCCGAACTCCGCGCCATAGATCCGCCAGATCAAAGCGCCGAAGCCAAGGCCGAAGGTGACCCAGACGGCGGACCAGAGCGCGGCTTCCCGGACGCGGATGACGTGCGCTTTTCGGTGCGCGAACAAGTCCACGGCCAGCATCAGGATAATAACGGCAAGAACGGCCAACCAGGCCCAAAAAGGAACATTCATCAGGGAACACCCGTTTCCAGTCAGTTCAACCAACTGGAGGTCTTTCCCGGTCTCGCGGACCTGTCCCGCCGGGCCGCTCAGGGTCGGCCGTACTGACGACGGGACATTCAGGGGATACTCCCCTCCGTATAATTAGTGAAACATACTTCATCTATTGCGGCAACGGGTCGTGGCTGGCCTGGCTAGCCCCGACGCCCCAGGGGATTACTGCAGACTCACCGGCCAAGAAACCAGAACACTGGCGTTGCCCAGCTTCGCTCAGATAGCGATAGCCTCCAGCCGGACACTTCGTCCCGCGGTAACCAACCCGCGCATACTAGTCTGACCACGCCGTCGCCAACGACACGCTGGAACACCCCTGGACAGGACCTTCCCCGGACCACCCGGAAGCGGTCCCGGAAAACCAGCCGGGACCGCTCCCGCCCGCCCCTTGACAATGCGAACTACAGATTGGTTGGGGTGGAGCTAGGCTGAATGTATGACCACAATGCACCGGCGGCCACCGGCACCGCAGCCTGAGCTGTACCGGTTCTCCGGCCTCGACTTCGGCACGGTCGGCCTCTATGTGGCGGTGGCTGCGTTCTTCGCACTGGCGGGGGAACTGCTCCTGCCGTTGCTGCGCCAGGTGGCCCCAAGCCCTGCCGTGGCGTCCTACGGCGTCAACCTGGTCTTCTACGGCAGCGTCGGCGCCCTCGCCCTGCTCGCCGCCCGGCGGGTGGTGGCCCGGGATCTCCGCGTCCTGGCCACCCGTCCGTGGTTCACGCTCCTCATGGTGCCGGCGGCGGTGGTGGCCATGATGATCCTCACCGCCTTGGTGGTGGCGGCCGGCGGCGATGTCCAGACATCTGCGAACCAGGCCGGGCTGCAGGCGCTGATGCAACAGGTCCCGGCCTGGCTGATGATTCCGGTGCTGGTGGTGATCGGCCCGTTCGTGGAGGAGTACATCTTCCGGCACCTGCTGATCGGCAAGCTCAGCCGCCGCCTCAACATCTGGCTGTGTTGCGGGCTCTCCGTGGTCCTGTTCGCCGGGATCCACATCGCAGGCCAGGAGGCTATCACCCTCACCGCTCTGCTTCCCTACCTGGCCATGGGCGCCACACTGGTCTTTGTGTATGTCTGGACCGGCAGGAACCTGATGTTCGCCTACTTTGTGCACGCGGCGAAGAACCTGCTGGCCGTGGTGTTCATCTACGCCATCCCGCCCGAGCTCTTCGAACAGCTCCAGCAGGTCCAGCCTTAACCACTCCTGTCCTACCAGGGGGCCGCCTCCCCTTTCCACCGGCCAGCCGCCGCGCGTAGCTTGGTGGG
>DATFAE010000009.1:0-10772 GCA_035254945.1 Arthrobacter sp.
GAAACACCTACCCGGTCATCGACGTCGAAATCTCCTCCGAGTCCCACCCGTTCTACACGGGCAAGCAGCGCATCATGGACTCTGCAGGCCGCGTCGAGCGCTTCAACGCTCGCTTCAAGGGCTTCGGCGGCAAGAAGTAATTCACTTCTCCCCAAGGTTCTTTGGAAAGCCCGCACCGGCAACGGTGCGGGCTTTTTGCGTTTGCGGGTTCTGCGTTTCCGGGTTCCCGGGACCTGGGGCAGGATGGAAAGCATGACTGACGCAGCATTTCCCGCCGAAAACCGCCGGCCCCGCCTCCACGGCGAGTACAAGGTCCCGGGCGGCAAGCTCGTGGTGGTGGACCTCGACGTTGAGGACGGGCTGCTCACCGGAGTCTCAGTCAGCGGCGATTTTTTCCTGGAACCTGATGAGGCCCTGCCGGACATCAACCGCGCGCTCAGCGGGCTGCCGGAAAGCACGACGGCGGCGGAGCTCGCCGCCGCCGTCACAGCATCCCTGCCGCCCGCGGCAGTCCTGTTCGGCTTCTCGGCCGACGCCGTGGCCGTCGCCGTCCGCCGCGCCCTCGCTAAGGCGACGTCCTGGTCCGACCACCATTGGAACATCATTGCCCCCACCGTGCTGTCCACGCAGATTAACGTCGCCCTGGACGAGGTTCTGACCGAAGAAGTCGGCGCAGGCCGCCGGAACCCCACGCTGCGGTTCTGGGACTGGGAGGAGCCGTCGGTGGTGATCGGCAGCTTCCAATCCGTCCGTAACGAACTGGATCCCGGCGGGGTCACCCGCCACGGCATCAGCGTGGTCCGCCGGATCAGCGGCGGGGGAGCGATGTTCATGGAGGCCGGCAACTGCATCACCTACTCCCTGTACCTTCCGCAGACCCTGGTGGACGGGATCAGCTTCGCCGACTCCTACGCGTTCCTGGATGCCTGGGTGATGGCCGCACTCGAGAAGATCGGGGTGACGGCGTTCTACGTTCCCCTGAATGACATCGCCACGGATCAGGGCAAGATCGGCGGCGCCGCGCAGAAGCGGCTGGCCAACGGCGGCATGCTGCACCACGTCACCATGAGCTATGACATCGACGCCGGCAAAATGGTGGAAGTGCTGCGCATCGGCAAGGAAAAGCTGTCGGACAAAGGAACGCGGAGTGCCAAGAAGCGGGTTGACCCGCTCCGCCGGCAGACCGGGCTGGCCCGTAACGAGATCATCGCCGCGATGATCGAAGTGTTCAGCGAACGCTACGCCGCCACCCCGTCCGCGCTCACGGACGCCGAACTCGGCACCGCACGGGAGCGCGTGGCCGCCAAGTTCGGCACCGAAGAGTGGCTGAACCGGGTCCCTTAGCCCACCGGTTGCTCCGTAACCGCCGTTATGAGCGCTCGAAAGGGCCGTTACGGAGCAACCGATGGTGGGTCCGTGGCCTGCGCGGTGAGCGCGCGGAGGAGGTGGCTTCGCTGCTCCACGATGATCCGGCGGAGGGCGCGGGGGGCGTCGGCATTGGACTCCAGCCAGGCATCCGTGCGGAGCACCACCGGGTGCTGCCCGGGCCTGGTCCCGGCGGCGAGGTCCTGCGCCAGGGGGTACAGCCCGCGGACGATCCTGCTGGCGATTTCGATGCTCCGTTTGTCCCAGACGCCGCGAAGGCAGTCGAAGTACGGCTCCACATAAGGCTCCAGCAGCGCGGACGGGGCTGTGGTGAAGCCCGCGATGGTGGCGCTGAGGAGCTGGTTCGAGAGCTCCGTTCCCTCAACGGCGGCCTTCCAGGCTCCGGCCTTGACGCGGGGGTCCGGACGGGCGGCAAGTGCCGTGGCGTGGCCTGCCCGTCCTGACGCGGTGGTGTCCCGTTCCAGCTCTGCGTCCAGTTCTCCTGCTGTGGCCTGGCCGTTGGCTGCCAGGGCATGCCACAGGTTCCAGCGCAGCTCCGCGTCCACGGCGAGGCCGTCCAGGTTCCCCGTGCCATCCAGGAGGCCCCTGAGCCGCGGCACGAGGGAGGCATCGTGGCGGCTGACGGCAGCCACGGTCCGTGCCCATGCGAGCTGCTGGTCGGAGCCCGGTGCGGCCAGCGCCAGCTGGTGGTCCGCGGCCGCCAGGAAGTCCCGGCGCACGGCGTCCCGCCCGGCTGCGGGGGTGTAGCGTTCGACGGCGGTCTGGGCGTTGTCGAGGATGTTCAGGAGCACGCCGATCCCGGTCTCGGACGGTCCGAACGCTTTCACGGCGTCCACATACAGGGCGGCCGGACTTTCCCCGTCGCGTGCCGAGTTCCACAGCGCCGTCCAGCACAGGGCACGGGCCATGGGATCGGTGATCCGGTCCAGGGATGCCAGGACCGTGGCTTCCGACGCCGGGTCCAGCCGGACCTTGGCGTAGGTGAGGTCGTCGTCGTTGGGCAGCAACAGGGCGGGCAGTGGCAGGCCGGTGAGTTCCGGGACATCCGTCCGTGCTCCGGTCACGTCAGTTTCGATGCTCCCGGTCCGGACCAGGGCGCCGTCGGCGTCGAAGTCATAGGAGCCAACACGCAGCCGGTGCGGGCGCAGCTCTTCGCGTCCCGTGACGGGATCCCGCGCATCCTGGACGATGGCCACGGCGCCCAGTTCGCCGTCGTGCGTTCCTGTCTCCAGTGACAGGGTGGAGATGCCGGAGGTCTGCAGCCACGAGGCCGCCCATCCCGCGAGGTCGCGGCCGGAGGCAGCGCTGAGGGCCTTCAGGAGATCGGCCAGGGTGGTGTTTCCGTAGGCGTGGTCGCGGAAATACTGCCGCGAGCCGGCGATGAAGGCGTCGAACCCCACGAACGCCACCAGCTGCTTCAGGACGGATGCGCCCTTGGCGTAGGTGATGCCGTCGAAGTTCTGCTTGGCGGCTTCGAGGTCGGGGATGTCCGCAACGATGGGGTGCGTTGTGGGGAGCTGGTCCTGGACGTAGGCCCAGCTCTTGCGTTTGTTCGCGAAGTTCACCCATGCGGTATCCCAGTCCGTGGCCTGGTCCACGCCGAGGGTTCCCATGTAGTCGGCGAACGACTCCTTCAGCCACAGGTCATCCCACCACTGCATGGTGACGAGGTCGCCGAACCACATGTGGGCCATTTCGTGCATCAGCGTGTTCGCGCGCGCCTGGTACTGAGAGTCGGTGGCCCGGGACGTGAAAACATAGCTGTCGGTGAAGGTCACCAGCCCTGGGTTTTCCATCGCGCCGAGGTTGTATTCGGGGACGAAGGCCTGGTCGTACTTTCCCCACGGGTAGGGGAAGCCGAACAGCCTGTTGAAGAACGCCAGCCCGCTTTTGGTGAGGCGGAACAGTTCCGCGGCGTCGAAGGATTCCGCCATGGAAGCCCGGCAGTAAAGCGCCAGCGGCACCTCCAGCTGCGTGCCGTCCTCGAGCGTCGCGCCCCAGTGGTCCTCGGCCTTGAAGTACGGCCCCGCAAGGACCGTGGTGATGTACGTGGACATGGGCCGGGTGGTGGCGAAGTCCCAACGGCTGGTGGCCGGATCACTCGTCAGCTGGGTGCGTGCGGCCTCAACCCCGTTGGAGGCGACTTCCCATCCGGACGGAGCCATGACGTGGAAGGTGAAGTCGGCCTTGAGGTCGGGCTGTTCAAAGTTGGCGAACACCCTCCGCGCATCGGCGGGCTCGTACTGCGTATACAGGTAGCACTGGCCGTCGGCAGGATCGATGAAGCGGTGCATGCCCTCGCCGGACCGGCTGTACAACGCGGTACCGGTGACCGTCACCTGGTTTTCTGCCTGCAGGTTGTCCAGCCGGATCCGCGGGCCTTCAACAACGTCCTCAACGGGCAGCCCTTTGCCGTTGAGGAAGACGCTGTGGACCTCGGCGGCAATAAAGTCCAGGAACGTGGACTGGCCCGGCTCGGCGGCGGAGAAGCTGATGACGCTCCGGCTGGTATACCCCTCAACGCCGGGATCCGCGGCCTGCCGCACATCCAACGACACGTCGTAGCTGCGGGTGGTGATCAGGGCCGACCGTTGCGCGGCCTCCGTACGCTGCAGATTCTCATGTGACACTCCGCTATCTAATCATGGGAATGCGGGCGCCGATCACCGCCGCAGCGCCGCAGGATGACCGCTCCGGCGTCGGTCTGTTTGGGCCTACGCCGTCATGAGCCGGGCGGCCGCGAGTCCCAGCAGGGCAATGAGCATCCAGGCCGCCAAGGCAGCGGACAGCGCCCTGCTTCCGGTGTGCAGGAGCGTGCGGATCCGCACCGCGGACCCCAGCCCGAACAGTGCTGCCCCCAACAGGACGTCCTGGAGTCCGGCGCCGGCGTCGAGGACGCCCGGCGGGAGCCATCCGCTGGAGCGCAGGCCAACCATGGCCACGAAGCCGACCACAAAGAGCGGGATCACAGGAGGAAGGCGGTCCGCGTCCGGTGCTGCGAACGATCCCGGCGGGGCGGGAGCCGCAGGCTTCGCCGTGGTCCGCGCCGTGGACCGCGCCGCGCTGAAGCGCTGATGGACGCCCGCTGCGGCCACAACCGGTGCCAGCAGCAGCACGCGGGTGAGTTTGACGACGACGGCGATGCCCAGGGCCGCCGTCCCGGCAGTCTGCGCGGTGGCCACCACCTGCCCAACGTCATGCACGGAGGCACCCGTCCAGGCACCGAATGCCAGGGGAGTGAGCTGCAGCGGATGGACCAGCAGCGGCAGTACCCCGATGGCCAGCGTCCCACACAGCGTCACGAGCGCCACCGGCAGTACCGTGTCCACGTGCCGGATTCTGCGGACCGCTGCCATGGCGCCGATGGCGGACGCGCCGCAGATGGAAAAGCCGGTGGCAATCAAAAGCGACGTCTCCGAGGTCAGCCGGAAAAGCCGGGCGATCACATACGTGCCGGCGAAACTGGCCAGCACTACACCGGCGATCAGCAGCAGGGCCAGCCAACCCAGGTCCAGGACGTCCACGACGCTGACCTTGAGCCCAAGAAGCACGATCCCGCCACGCATCAGGTGCTTGCCGGCGAAATCCAGTCCCGGCCGGGCACGTCCCGCAACCCAGGCAGCAGTGCATGGAAGGTTCGCTGCCAGGAGGCCCAGGACCACAGCGAGGGTCATGGCGGGCAGCGCGGGGACCAGCCCGTGGATGATGAACGCGGCGCCCAGGGCCAGGGCGGCGGTAAGCAGGCCCGGAAGCAGGCGGTCCTTTCCAAGTGGCACTCACCTACTTTGCCGGAAAGGACACGGATTCCACGAACCGGCAGCACCGCTCCAACACGCCACAATGGACGGCAGTAATGATTTCGAAACAAAAAGATGGTTGGCTAAAGGACATGTCAGACCTATTCCAGGATTACTCCGAGGCCGCCGGGCGTACCGGTGCCTACGACGAGATGTTCGCCCCCGGCCAGGAAGCCCGCAAGTCGTACGGCCAGGTGGCCGACGCCCTCCGCAAGCTCTCGCTGGCCGATGTCACTGCCAGGGCTGATTCGATGGCACGGACGTTCCTGGACCGTGGAGTGACCTTTGACTTTGCGGGAGAGGAGCGGCCGTTCCCGCTGGACATCGTTCCGCGGGTCATCCCGGCGGATGAGTGGACCGTCCTCGAAAGGGGCGTGGCCCAGCGGGTCAAGGCCCTGGAAGCCTTCCTCAACGACGTATACGACAAAATGAGCGTCGTCACCGATGGGGTGATTCCGCGCCAGCTCGTCACCACCAGCGCCCACTTCCACCGGCAGGTGCACGGCTTCGAACCGGCCGGGGGCGTGCGCGTGCACATCTCGGGCATCGATGTTGTTCGCGATGCGGCCGGCACGTTCCGCGTCCTCGAAGACAACGTCCGGGTCCCCTCCGGTGTCAGCTACGTACTGGAGAACCGCCGCGCCATGGCCAAGGGCCTTCCGGAAGCGTTCGGCCAGCAGCTGATCCGTCCGGTGGAGGAATATCCGCGGCGCCTGCTCTCCGCCCTGCGCAAGACGGCACCGTCCGGCGTCGATGACCCCACCGTTGTGGTCCTGACTCCCGGCGTCTTCAACAGCGCCTATTTCGAGCACACCCTGCTGGCCGGCCTCATGGGCGTTGAGCTGGTGGAAGGCCGTGACCTGATCTGCCGCGGCAACCGGGTATACATGCGCACCACCGCCGGGGAACAACGCGTGGATGTGATCTATAAACGCATCGACGACGAATTCCTGGACCCGTTGCAGTTCCGTGCCGATTCCATGCTCGGCTGCCCGGGCCTGGTCAACGCGGCACGGGCCGGCGGCGTCACCATCGCCAACGCTGTGGGCAACGGCGTCGCCGATGACAAACTTGTGTACAGCTACGTACCGGACCTCATCCGGTACTACCTGAGCGAGGAACCGATCATCGCGAACGTGGACACGTTCCGGCTGGAGGAAAAGGACGCCAGGGAGTACGTCCTGGACAACCTGGCAGAGCTCGTGGTGAAACCCGTGGACGGTTCCGGCGGCAAGGGCCTGGTCATCGGGCCCGATGCGTCCATCGACGAGCTGGACGCGCTCCGCAAGCGCGTCATTGCCGACCCCCGCGGTTGGATCGCGCAGCCGGTGCTGCAGCTTTCCACGGTGCCCACGCTGAGCGGGGACAAGTTTGGCCCGCGCCACGTGGACCTGCGTCCGTTCGCAGTCAATGACGGCGACGACGTCTGGGTCCTCCCCGGCGGACTCACCCGGGTGGCCCTCAAGGAGGGCTCACTGATTGTGAATTCCAGCCAGGGCGGCGGCTCCAAGGACACTTGGGTACTGGCGGACTCGCCCCAGGTTCCGGTGGAGATCATCCCCCGGCCGTCCATCGCCATCCGCGAACGGGTATCCGTCTGGCCCGTGGAAAGCAACTGGCGCGACCGCCAGTCGGAGCAGCAGCAGTGAGCCGGGCCTTGACCCCGGCAGTATTTTCCCATCGGATTCCGGACGCGCAGGAGGTAGCCACGAATGCTTAGCCGTATTGCTGAGTCCCTTTTTTGGATCGGCAGGTATGTGGAGCGTGCAGACGGCACGGCCCGCATCCTGGACGTGCATCTGGAGCGGCTGAACCACCTGCCCATGGAGGAGCGCCGCAGCGTCGCGCAGGAACTCCTGGCTGTCATGGGTGCCCGGCCGCAGAGCGAGGACTTCGGCCTGCCCGAACTGCTCCATGCCCTGGCGTATGACAAGACCAGCGCAACCTCCATCGCAGGTTCCCTGGGCGCTGCCCGGGAGAACGCCAGGCGTGCCCGCGAGACCGTATCCTCTGGCCTGTGGGAGAGCCTCAACACCACGTACTACGGGCTGAGCCAGCACCGCAAGGACGTGGTGGGAACGTACCGGTTCTGCAACTGGACGCTGGAGCGGACCGCCATGGTCAGCGGCCTTGCCGACACCACCGTGAGCCATGACGAAAGCTGGCTGTTCCTGGTGCTGGGCCGTTCACTGGAGCGCGCGGACATGACGGCCCGCATGCTTTCCACCAGGGACGTCCTGTCCGCGGGCATGTCCTGGGTGAACATGCTGCGGTGCGCGGGAGCCTACGAGTCCTTCCTGCGTACCCGCAGGGCGGCCTTCGGTGACCAGCACGCTGCCGAGTTCCTCCTGCTGGACCGGCTGTTCCCGCGCTCCATCGTCTACGCGTTGCGCGACGCCGATGAGTGCCTGGCCAAACTTGATCCGTCCGCGCAGCGGGTGGGCTTCATCAATGACGCCCGCAGGATCGTGGGCCAGGCACGCACGTTCCTGGAGTTCCACCGCACTGACGACCTCATGTCCGAACTTCCGGAGCACATGGAGCGTGTGCAGAAAGCCGTCTCGCAGGCGTCCGACGCCATTTCCCGTAAGTACTTCAATCAGGCGGACGAACTGGCCTGGGTGGGAGAAGTTTCATGACCCGGCTGAGCATCATCCACAAGACCGCCTACAAGTACAACAAGCGCGTGACGCTGTCCTACAACGAGGCCCGCATGACGCCGCTGACGGACCCCCAGCAGGTGGTCCTGGAATCGGTCCTCAAGGTCTCGCCGTCGCAGGCTGCCGTGAGCAGTTACCGTGACTACTGGGGGACGCGGGTGACGGCTTTCGACATGCAGATGCCGCACGACCACCTCGAAGTCATCTCCAACATCACGGTGGAAGTCCACCGGGCGGAAAAGATCCCCTCGGAGACGGACATTGCCGGCTGGGACGTCCTGGCGTCCGACGAGACGCTCAACACCCACAGTGACTGGCTGCCGCAGTCCCTGCTGAGCGGTCCCGGCGAGGAAGTCCTCGGGATTATCCCCGGTGTGGTCGCCGGAAAAAATCCGCATGAGGCAGCCATGGCCATCTTTGAATGGATGCGCGGTGAGATGACCTACATGTCAGGCTCCACCGCGGTGACCACCAACGCCGAGGAAGCGTGGGGGCAGCGTCAGGGCGTCTGCCAGGACCTGGCCCACCTTGCCATCGGGGCCCTGCGAAGCTGTGGAATCCCTGCCCGCTACGTGTCCGGTTACCTCCACCCGCGGTCGACGGCGGACATCGGCGAAACGGTCGCCGGCCAGTCCCATGCGTGGCTGGAGTGGTGGGACGGCCAATGGCGGAGCTGGGACCCCACGAACCACAAACCGGCCGGTGACTACCACGTCACCGTGGCGCGGGGCCGTGACTACCGCGACGTGCCGCCACTGAAGGGCATCCTGTCCGGCGGCGGCGGATCGGCGTTGAGCGTGAGCGTGGAGATCACACGGCTCGCATGACTTACTGCAGGCCGGGCCGGCTGGCCCGGCCTGCGTTCCAGTATTCTGTCCTGTTGCGCAGCCTATTCCGGGGACGCCTTGGCCGCCCCGCTCAGCTGCGTCCACCAGGTCATGGGGGCCGTGACTTTGAACCGCCGGCCGGTGATCGAATCCGGGCTCACCCTGACAAAAACGTCCTTTTTACCTGCCTGCCAGGGGAACAGATACAGGGCAGCCGTATCGAGGATCTGCTCGGTTCCCTTGACCGCGGCCGCGGACCCCTTCACCACAACACTCCAGGCAAGCCCGGTAGTGGCATCCACGCCATCTGCCTCCACCGCCACGTGGTCGCCGCCGGTCGCAGCAGCCAGTTTGGTTCCCTGGCCTGTCCTGAACACCACCGTGCCGCCGTCCACCGTGTAGTTAATGGGGAAGATATCCGGCCGGCCATCTGCCAGGACCGCCAGCCTGCCTACGGAGACGGTCCGCAACAGGGCCCAGCACTCGTGGTGTTCCAGGTTCTCCACTTCGGGAGTTGCATCGCTACTCATGCCGTGAGCATACGCCGGAGTCGGCGGCCGGGACAGTCGCCGGACCGGCCGGTGACCGGCTTCTTCGAACGGGCAGCCTGCTACCAGTGGCTGGGCTTGTAGTCCTTCAGGAAGACGCCGTACTGGTCCTCGCCCTTTTCACCCATCACGATGGGATCGTAGACACGTGCGGCGCCGTCCACCAGGTCAAGCGGGGCGTGGAAGCCTTCCTCCATGAGCCGGACCTTCGTGAAATGCGGGCGCTCATCGGTGATCCAGCCGGTGTCCACGGCGGTCATGAGGATGCCGTCCGTGTCCAGCATTTCCTGGGCGCTGGTACGCGTCATCATGTTCAGGGCCGCTTTGGCCATGTTGGTGTGCGGGTGCCCGGGCCCCTTGTAGGCGCGGGAGAACTGGCCTTCCATCGCGGAGACGTTGACGATGTACTTGCGGTTCGCCGTGGAGCGCTTCATGGCCCCGCGCAGCCGGCTCACCAGCAGGAACGGTGCCGTCACGTTGCAGAGCTGGACCTCCAGCATTTCCAGCGGATCCACCTCGTCGACAACCTGGGTCCAGCTGTTGATGGTGGCCAGGTCCGGTACCAGCCCGCCGGCGTCGATCGCCGTCCCGGAGGCGATCCGCTCCAGGGACGCAGACCCTGTGGAGAGCGCCAATGAGGTGATGGCATCCCCGGCAAGGACCGGATGGTCCGTGACGCTGCTTGCGAGGGCGAGCGGGTGTTTGTCGTGGGCATGGCCGAATGTCAGCAGCACCGGACCGCCGTTGGCTGCCTCCAACGCGGCGGGCAAGGGCTCGTCCTCGGCGTCCACCAGCGGTTTGTACGCATTGCCGGACCGGCGGACTGTCTGCGCAGCGTTGTTGATGATGATGTCCAGGGGACCGGCCGCATTCAGGGAATCCGTCAGCGCCATCACCTGGGACGGGTCACGAAGGTCGATGCCGACAATCTGCAGCCGGTGCAGCCATTCCCCGCTGTCCTCCATCGCCGCGAACCGCCGGGCCGCGTCCTTGGGGAACCGTGTGGTGATGGTGGTGTGTGCGCCGTCGCGCAGCAGGCGCAAGGCGATGTACATGCCGATCTTGGCGCGTCCGCCGGTGAGCAGCGCCCGACGGCCGGTGAGGTCGGTGCGGGCATCCCGCTTGCTGTGGCTGAAGGCCGCACATTCCGGGCAGAGTTGGTGGTAGAACGCGTCCACCTGCGTGTAGTGCTGCTTGCAGATGTAGCACGGACGCGACCGGATGAGGTGCCCCGCCACCTGGCCTGTCGCTGACGTCGCCAGCTTGTTGCCCCGTGTCTCGTCATCGATGCGGTCCGGCGCTGCGGTGGCCGTCTGGGCGATGACGGCGCGGTCTGCTTCGGAGATGAGGTCCCGCTTGGTCACACGACGGTGCCGCTTGACGGCTTTGAACATCTTGCCGGTGGCGCGCCGGACCGAGACGTAGTCCGGGTGCTCCTCGTCATACGCGTGGATGGTGTTTAAAACCTTGAGGCAGGCCTGGATTTCCTCAGGCGTCAGATCGGGGGAGCTCATTGTACCGATTTTACAGCCTGTGGAGATCCGGCCTGCCCGG
>DATFAE010000010.1:0-5090 GCA_035254945.1 Arthrobacter sp.
GAGCACGTTCTAGTGTCCACCAACCCGTCGGTGCCGGGCTCCAGCCCGGCCACCAAAACCGCCCGCCAGGCGCGCATCACAGCCATCCTGACGGGTGAATCGGTGCGCTCCCAGGCGGAGCTCGCCGCGTTGCTGGCGGACGACGGCGTCCAGGTCACCCAGGCCACCCTGTCCCGGGACCTCGTGGAACTAGGCGCCGTCCGGGTCCGCGGCAAGGAAGGCGTCCTGGTGTACGCCGTCCCCGGCGAAGGCGGCGAACGCGCGGCCAAGAGCGGCGTCAGCCAGGAAATCCTGGATGCCCGGCTTGCCAGGCTGTGCAGCGAGCTGCTGGTCACGGCGGAAGCCTCGGCCAACATCGCCGTGCTCCGGACGCCGCCGGGCGCGGCCAACTTCCTGGCCCTGGCCATCGACCACTCGGTCATGCCGTCCATCCTGGGCACCATCGCCGGAGACGACACCGTGCTGCTGGTCTCCCGTGATCCCCAGGGCGGACAGGACCTCGCCGCGCGGTTCCTGCAGCTCGCTGAGGAAGCCGGCGGCAGCCAGTAACACCCCGTCCCAAGGTGTGACAGGCTTTCCATAACCAAGTCTTAAACAACGCAACCCCCAACACAGAGGAGCATTTTCGTGACTGAGCGTATTGTTCTGGCCTACTCCGGTGGCCTGGATACTTCCGTAGCCATCGGCTGGATCGGTGAAGCCACCGGTGCCGAGGTCATCGCCGTGGCGGTCGACGTCGGACAGGGCGGCGAGTCGCTGGAGACCATCCGCCAGCGCGCCCTCGGCTGCGGCGCCGTCGAAGCCTACGTTGCCGACGCGTCCGACGAGTTCGCCAACGAGTACTGCATGCCCACCCTGAAGGCCAACGCCCTCTACCAGGGCCACTACCCGCTGGTCTCCGCCATCTCCCGCCCGGTGATCGTCAAGCACCTGGTCAAGGCCGCCCGCGAATTCGGCGCCACCACCGTTGCACACGGCTGCACCGGCAAAGGCAACGACCAGGTCCGCTTCGAGGTGGGCATCCAGACCCTCGGCCCGGACCTGAAGTGCATCGCCCCGGTCCGCGACCTCGCCCTGACGCGCGACAAGGCCATCGCCTTCGCCGAGGAAAAGGGACTGCCGATCGAGACCACCAAGAAGAACCCGTACTCGATCGACCAGAACGTCTGGGGACGCGCCGTCGAAACCGGCTACCTCGAGGACATCTGGAACGCTCCCACCAAGGACATCTACGACTACACCGCCACCCCGGAATTCCCGCCGGCGCCGGATGAAGTCACCATCTCCTTCGAAGCCGGCGTGCCGGTAGCGATCGACGGCGTCAGGGTCACCCCGCTGCAGGCCATCAAGGAACTCAACCGCCGCGCCGGCGCCCAGGGCGTCGGCCGGATCGACGTCGTCGAGGACCGCCTTGTAGGCATCAAGTCCCGCGAAATCTACGAGGCCCCCGGCGCCATGGCGCTGATCACCGCGCACAAGCACCTCGAGGACATCACGGTGGAGCGTGAGCAGGCCCGCTTCAAGGCCACCGTGGGCCAGCGCTGGGCCGAGCTGGTCTACGACGGCCAGTGGTTCTCCCCGCTCAAGCGCTCCCTGGACGCCTTCATCGAGGACACCCAGAAGTACGTCTCCGGCGACATCCGCATGACCCTGCACGGTGGCCAGGCGATCGTCAACGGCCGCCGCTCCGACACCTCGCTGTACGACTTCGACCTCGCCACCTACGACACCGGCGACACGTTCGACCAGTCCATGGCGCGCGGCTTCATCGAGCTGTGGGGCATGTCAGCGAAGGTTGCCTCCGGCCGCGATATCCGCGTCGCAGGAAAGTAGCCCCTGTGGCCGAGCCAAAGACCGAAGCTACAAACACGGGCGCACTGTGGGGTGGCCGGTTCGCCGGCGGCCCCGCAGACGCCCTGGCGGCGCTGAGCAAGTCCACGCACTTTGACTGGCGGCTTGCCCGCTACGACATCGCCGGCTCCAAGGCGCACGCCCGCGTGCTGCACAAGGCCGGTCTGCTGGACGACGCCGAGCTCGAAGGCATGCTTGACGCCCTCAGCCGGCTGGACGACGACGTCGCCTCCGGCGCCTACCTGCCGGCGGAGTCCGACGAGGACGTGCACGGATCGCTGGAACGCGGACTGATCGAGCGGGCCGGCACCCAGCTGGGCGGCAAGCTCCGCGCCGGCCGGTCCCGCAACGACCAGGTGGCCACGCTGGGGCGGATGTTCCTGCGGGACCACGCCCGGATCATCGCCCGCGGCGTGCTGGCCACCATCGAGGCCCTGGTGGACCAGGCAAAGGCGCACCAGGGTGTGGCCATGCCCGGCCGCACGCACCTGCAGCACGCCCAGCCTGTCCTGCTCAGCCACCACCTGCTGGCCCACGCCTGGGCGCTGCTGCGCGACGTGCAGCGGCTCCAGGACTGGGACAAGCGCGCGGGGGTTTCGCCGTACGGTTCCGGTGCGCTTGCGGGCTCCTCGCTGGGCCTTGACCCGGAAGCCGTCGCCGCGGACCTGGGCTTCTTCTCCGCAACCCACAACTCGATCGACGGCACCGCCTCCCGCGACGTCTTCGCCGAGTTCGCCTGGGTGACGGCGATGATCGGCGTGGACCTGTCCCGGGTGTCGGAGGAAGTGATCCTGTGGGCCACGAAGGAGTTCTCCTTTGTCACCCTGCACGATTCCTACTCCACCGGTTCCTCGATCATGCCGCAGAAGAAGAACCCCGACGTGGCGGAGCTTGCCCGCGGCAAGGCAGGGCGCCTGATCGGCAACCTGACCGGGCTGCTGGCCACGCTCAAGGGCCTGCCGCTCGCGTACAACCGCGACCTGCAGGAGGACAAGGAACCGGTCTTCGACGCCGCCGACACCCTGGAAGTGCTGCTCCCGGCAGTCTCCGGCATGATCGCAACGCTTAAGTTCAACACCGAGCGGATGGAGTCGCTGGCACCGCAGGGCTTCGCGCTGGCCACGGACATCGCCGAATGGCTGGTCCGTCAGGGTGTTCCATTCCGCGAGGCCCATGAGCTCTCAGGTGCGGCCGTCAAGCAGGCCGAAAGCCGCGACGTCGAGCTGTGGGACCTGACGGATGAGGAATACGCCGCCATCTCGGAGCACCTGACGCCGGAGGTCCGCACGGTCCTGTCCACGGAGGGGTCGCTCAACAGCCGCAACTCCCAGGGCGGAACGGCACCGGCCGCCGTCGAACGCCAGCTGGCGGCGCTGGAAGCCGAGCTGGCGGGCGTCCGGGAATACGCGGCCTAGCAGCCGCACGCTCGTGAGGGGCCCACGCCGGCAGGGTTCCCTGGAGTGCCCCGCGACTGGCACGCTCTCTCACTTAATGCAGGTTTTCTGGTGACGCTCTCTCACTTTCCTCAGGAAAGTGAGAGAGCGTCACCGATTTTTGAGCATTAAGTGAGAGAGCGTGGTGCGTTTAAGGTGGGTGAATGAGCGATGCCTTCCGCAGCAAACTCCGGGCCCTGCCCGACTTTCCTTCCGGCCTGCCCGACTTCGACCCCGACAACGCCCCGGCAGACCCGGTGGCGCTGTTCAAGCTGTGGCTGGATGAGGCCCTCGCTGCCGGGGTGCTCCAGCCGCATGCGTGCAGCCTGGCCACGGCGGACGGCACAGGCCAGCCCTCTGCCAGGATGCTGATCCTGAAAAACATCGACGACGACGGCTGGCACTTCGCCACGTCCCGCACGTCCCGGAAGGGACGGGAACTGTCCGCCAACCCAGGTGCGGCCCTGAACTTTTACTGGCCGCAGCAGGGCCGGCAGGTACGCGTCGCCGGACCGGTGGTTGAGCTGTCCTCCGACGCGTCGGCTGCCGACTGGCACGCGCGCCCGGCCGCCGACGGCAGCGACAACCCCGACTGGCAGCTCTACGCCCTCAGGCCGACGGAGATCGAGTTCTGGCAGGCACGCCCCGACCGCCGGCACATCCGCCACCGTTACGGACCGGACGGCCTCCCGCTCAGCTAGGATGGGCGCCATGACCGCTCCCGCACCGGCTGACCTGCTCGCCGAACTGCACAAGGCCGCCGACCTTGTGGTCTCCGCCGCTGCCAAATTCAACGATGAGGACGTCAAAGCGCCGTCGGCCCTCCCTGGATGGACCCGCGGGCACGTCCTGGCGCACCTTTCCGGCATCACCAATGCCATGGCACGCCAGCTCGAATACGCGGCCCGCGGCGAAACCGTTGAGCTGTACGACGGCGGGCAGGACGGGCGGAACAAGGCCATCGGCATCGCCGCAGGGCACAGCGCGGACGTACACCGCGCCGACCTGAAAACAGGCCTGGACCGCGCGCTGAAAGCCTTCGATGCGCTGGAAGCCGGCTCCGGCTGGCAGGCACCCATTGCGTACCGCGGGGGAGTGGTACTCGACGGCGGCCTGGCGCTGTGGCGTGAACTGGTGATCCACACGGCCGACCTCGGCACCGGCCTTGGCCCGGAGACCTGGAACCGGCGGTTCTGTGAGCACCTCTTCGACTTCCTCGCCGCCCGTGTGATGCCGGGGGACAAACTGGTGCTGCAGCCGCTCGGGCTTCCACCGGTGACTCTTGGCAGCGGCCGCCGCTCCACCGTGATCAGTGGCATGATCACGGACATCGCAGCCTGGCTGGCCGGCCGTGAACCGTCGCTCGGCAGCCTGCGGGCATCAGCCGCCGCCGACGGCGTGGACCTTCCGGAACTGCTGCCCTGGCCGTCGGGCACCCCTGGCGCCAAGTAGCTTCGATCCCACCAGCGCGAGATGGCACTTCGTGGCGATGGCAGGCACCGGCACTGCCGCGAAGTGCCATCTCCCGGACGGAAAGCAGGGGCATGGAGCCTGCTCAGCCCGCTTCGCGCGCCAGCAGGCTTTCCTTGATTGCCACGCCCCAGCGGAACCCGCCCAAGGAACCGTCCGTGCGGATCACGCGGTGGCACGGCACAAACAAGGCCGCCGCGTTAAAGGCGCAGGCGCTGGCCGCAGCCCGGACTGCCTTGGAATTTCCTGACAGCTCGGCATACTCGGTGTACGTCACCGGCGACCCCGGACGCACTGTCCTCAGCACATCCCAGGCGTGGGACCGGAAGGGCCCGG
>DATFAE010000011.1:0-11409 GCA_035254945.1 Arthrobacter sp.
ACGATGAAGCCCTCGCCGAGGTACTTGGCGATGGTCTTGCTCTTGGCCGGAGACTCCACAATCACGAGTTTCTTGCCGGTTTTGGCCTTGCTTGGCACGGTGCTCCTACAGAAAAAGGTTGCTCGGGCAGATGCGCCCATAATGGCCTAGTTCACCATATTTTGGACAATCATGCGCATTCCGGTGGAAAACAAGCCGCTTGGGAAGGTACTGAATTTCCGCCTTTAGGCCCCTCGGGACGGGTCTTCCGGGACACTTCCGCCGACAGTCCGGTCGTCCGGGATCAACGACCACATGGCGGCCATCCGTTCGGCTCCTTCAGGGATCCTGTGCGGATCGTCCAGTTCGTATTCACTGAGGAGGGCGAACAGCCGGCTGGTGAGTTCGGCCTGCTGATCGCGGGTGAGGTACAGCAGTTCACTCGCGAGCACGACGGCGGTGGGGGCCTCTGCGGGTGCGCCGGCGAGGCGGCGCTCGTCCCGGGTCCTGGCGTAGGAGGCAGCGCGGCGGCGGAACGCATCCAGCTCAAGGTCAAGGACGGGACTGGCCGCTCCCCCGCCGGAATTGATGGCGAAGTCCGTGCCGGCCGCCTGCCAGCGACGTTCCCGGGCATCGCCCGCTGTAGGCGCCGGGGCCACGATGCCCCATTTCTGCAGGGCACGCAGGTGGTAGCTCATGGCGCTGGGCGTCAAGCCTGTCTGAGCGGCAAGCTCGGTGGCGGTCCGGCTGACCTGGGTGGAATACAGCTCGGAGATAACCTCCAGCCGGGCGGCGTGGGCCAGCGCCCGGATCGCCTTGGGATCAGTGATTTCCACCTTCTTTTCCGGGCGGGCACGCCGGCCTGCGGATTCCGTATTCACGGCTCCAGTGTATCCAGCACCCTCCAGCTGTGAAGGAACCGTTTGATATCAGGACCCGGCGGGGCCCCGGGGGCCAGACGACGCTCAAGCGGGCAGCAGGAACCCGTCACGCACCAGGTTTGCCACATCGGCGAGCAGCCCGCTTCGGAACGTGCCGCCGTCGAACCCGTCCTCCCCGGCGAGGCTGCCTCCCAGCAGTGCCTCCAGGGCGCCGGCGATCTGCCCCACGGTCAGGTCGCCGTCGCACGCGGAAACGAATCCGGCCAGCTCCGTGCTGAGCAGGTTGGTGCGGCGCAGCCCGGCGCCCTGGCGCAACAGGATCACGCCCGGGTGCTCGGCTCCGGGACGCTGGTGCCGTTCCTCCGTGACATCGTCCGCGACGAGCAGGTGCGCGTCTTCCAGGCTGTTGGCGGCCAGCCAGTCTGAACGTTCGACGGCGGCGCCAAGGTGGGGTCCGATGGGCTGTTCGATGGGGTAGGTGATTTCCTCGAACCGGCGGATGACCGGCCGGGCGCCGGCAGCGGGGCGCCGCAGGTAGACCATGCCGAAGCCGATCCCCTCGACGTCCCGCGAGGCGAAGTCGTCCAGGTAGGCGGCGTACGCGTCCTGGTAATGCTGCCGGTCGCGGGATTCGGAGGCGTCCTGCAGCCAGGTCTCGGCGTACTGCTCCGGCCCCACCTGCTCGCGCTGGATGAACCAGGCGTCCACGTCCGAACCGGCCCAGTTTTGCGGCCGTTCCGGCCACGACGTTCCCGCTGTGACTTCCCAGTTGCCTAAAAGCTGGGCTGTTCCGGCCGGGGCGAGGACCGACGGCAGTGCCCCGACCAGCGACGCCACGATATCATCCCCCGGCAGGCCGCCGTCGCGGTACGTGAACTGTCCGGACGCGTCTTCGCCGAGGGTCCGCGGCGTGATGACGAACGGCGGGTTGGAGACCACCAGCTCGAATTCCTCCCCGGCCACCGGCTCAAGGAGCGATCCCAGCCGCAGGCTGACGCGGTCCTCCAGGTGCCCGGGGTCGATATGCAGCGCCTCGGCGTTGAGAAGCAGGTTGAAGCGGGTGAAGGCCAGGGCCCGCTCGGAAATGTCCGTGGCCGTGACGTGCTCGGCGTGGTGCAGCAGGTGGAAGGACTGGATTCCGCAGCCCGTCCCCAGGTCCAGCGCCTTGGCAACGTGGCGGCGGACGGTGGTCTGAACCAGCGTGGTGGAGGCCTGCCCGATCCCCAGCACATGGTCGTGCCGCAACACCCCTGCCTGCTGGTGCGCGGCGAGGTCGCTGGCCACCCAGAGTTCGGCGCCGCCGCTGCCGTCTGCATCTTCCCCTTCGGTGCCGTCCCAGCCGTACGGCCGAAGGTCCGCCTTTGCCTGCACCAACACTGTGCCGGGGACCGGCTCAACGAGCCCCAGCTCCGCCAGGCCGTCGGCGCGGATGCCCGGCAGGGCGGCGTCCAGCGTTTCCCGCGCCTGCGGCTCGGCCAGGAGCCAGAGGCGTACGACGGCGGCGAGGGCCGCCGTCGAGCCGTCACCTGGCGCCGCGTCCCCCAGTGCGCGCCCGGTAGCCAGCAGTGCCGGGATGAGCTGGTCCCGGTTCAGCGCGCGGTAGGCAGACCCGCCCAGGAGCCCCGCCACGCCGTCGAGCGTGTAGTCCACGTTCCGCAGGTCCGCGGCGAGCGCCGTCAGGAGCCCCGGGAGGTCGCTGCGGGGGGCGTCGGGGGTGTTGCCGGCACGGAAGAGGGTGGAATCAGTCACCGGACAAGTCTATTGGCGGGCTGTGCTGCCACCGGCGGCTACAGGTTCTCCTCCGCATAGACCTTCAGCGCATCGCGGACGAATCCGGCCCCTTCCGCCCCGCCGTAGTTCCTGGCGAACCGGGGGTCGGCCACATACATCTCGCCGAGGCCGGTGACGTATCCCTTGATGTCGTCCTTGCCCGCATCTCCCCGTCCGCGGGCGTCCGCCGCGGGGGTGCCCGGGATGCCGGTCAGCCATTCGACATGCCGCTTGGCAATGGCCTGGGCCTCCGCGCTGTCCGGAGCGATGCCTGCTGCGGCGGCGGCGATCCAGTCCTCTCCCAGTTTCTGCGAGCGCTGCTTCCAGGCGGCCTTCTCGTCCGGGGTCATGCCGCGCCACCACGAATCCCCCTTGGCGTAGGCGTCCTTGCCCCAGCGTTCCTCCACTTCGTCCTTGTACTGCGTGTGGTCGAAACCGTTGAACATGTCTTCTGCCATGATTTCGCCACCTCCTTTCACTGCTTCGATGGTTTGCGTGACCGACGCGATCTGCCGGGCCAGCCTGTCCTGTTCCTGCTTGAGCCACTCGAGGTGGCCCGTGAGCGCCTTGGCGGCGTCCGCTTCGTCGTCGAGCACCTGGCTGATCACCGGTAAGCCAAGCCCCAGCCCGCGCAGGAGAAGGATGCGCTGGAGCTGCACCAGCGCATCCTGGTTGTAGTACCGGTAGCCGTTGTGTCCGGTGCGGCTGGGCTTGAGCAGGCCGATGTCGTCATAGTGCCGCAGCGTCCTGCTGGTGGTGCCGGCGATCCGGGCGATGTCCTGGATTGACCAGTCCATGGCGTCCTCCTTCCATAACTTCCGTACTGTAGGCCTCCGTGGCTGATACTTCGACGATAGATGTTGACGTAGCGTCAAGGTCAAGGGCCAGCTGGAGGTGCGGCGTATCATGGACGCATGCCTACGCAGCAGCGATTTATCAGCCCTCGGCCGCTTTCCGGCCGCACGGGCTTCCCATCGCGCGCCTGACGTCGCCGGGGTCCGTCCGGCTCAGCGGTTGAGGGTGATTTCCCCTCCCGCCCCTGCTGCACCACAAGGACCCCGAACATGAAGACTTACCTTTCCCTTTCCCAACTCAACGCTGACCTGGCCCTGCGCGATCTGTCCGATCCCGGCGCCGGACCGCATGCCATGCAGCTGCTGCTCGCCGACGTTGTTGCGGCGCTGGAGCGCCTGTGGAACGTACCGTCCAGGACCCACCGGCTCAACCCGCTCGTGGCCACCGCCGACAACTACGACCGGCTGGGTTACTCGCCCGACGACGTCACCCGGGATTCGCGTTACTCCCGCCACGTGAGTCCCACGGTGATGCTCCGCAGCCACACGTCGGCGGGCATTCCGGCGCTGCTGGATTCGCTCCGCGGCGAGCTGGGCCACTATGACGAACTCCACGTACTCCCTGGCCTGGTGTACCGCCGCGACGCCATCGACCGCACCCATGTGGGCGCCCCGCACCAGGTTGACCTGTGGCGGCTCAAGGCCCGGGGCCTGCTGGGGACTGCCGACCTGGACGCCATGATGGCCGCGGTGGTGGAAGCGGTGCTCCCCCCTGCGCAGTACCCGGACGTGCAGTGGCGCTCCACCCCTGCGCGGCACAGTTACACCGCGGCGGGCCGGCAGCTGGACGTGTTGGTAGCGCAGCCGGATGGCCGCCGGGAGTGGCTGGAGCTGGCCGAATGCGGGCTGGTGGCGGCTCCGGTCCTGCGCGGCTCCGGCCTGGACCCCCGCCGCTGGGCCGGCCTGGCCCTCGGGATGGGGCTGGACCGGGCGCTGATGCTGCGGAAAGGGATCACGGACATCCGGCTGCTGCGGTCCGGGCATCCGGGCGTCCAGTCCCAGATGCTGGACCTCTCGCCATACCGTCCGGTTTCCGCCATGCCGGAAATCCGGCGCGACCTCTCCCTGGTGCTGGACTCCGGCACCGATGCCGACGCCGAGCTCCTGGGCGATCTCGCCCGCACCGCCCTTGGGCCGGACGCCGACGTGCTGGCGGCCCTGGAGGTGATGGCAGTGACCACGACGGCGGAGCTGCCGCAGGCCGCCGTCGAACGCCTCCGCATGGGTGCCGGGCAGGTGAACGTGCTGCTGCGGCTGGTGCTGCAGCCTCTGGAGCGGACGCTGACCGACCGGGAGGCCAACACACTGCGGGACAGGGTGTACCTGGCGCTGCACCGCGGCGAAGTGTGGGAGCTGATCGCCGGGTAAGGAACGGGCCCGGCCGCAGGTAAGTTGGAGGTATGGCTGTCATTCCTCCGTCCTTTCCGCGTGCCCTTGCCGTGGCGGCTGCCGCCGCTGTCCTGCTGGGCCTTTCCGGCTGCGCCCAGCAGCTTTCCGTGGAGAACGCGGATGTGCCGGCATGGAAAGCCACCGCACTGCCTTCCGCCGCCGGCGTCGTGGCGGAGGACGCCGGAAAGCTCCTCAACGCCCAGCCGGTGGACCGCACGGCGAATGTGCCTGCGGGCAGCTACACGCTGACCCTGGTCTGCGACGGCGGCGGCAAGGCCTTCCTCGCCGTGCGGTCCGGGGGCAAGGAGCTGGCCGACCTCGGCGCGGCCTGCTACGGCACGCGGGAGTCCGTCCGGATCACCCTGGCGAAAGCCGGCCCGCTGGAGATCAGTGCGTCCAGCGTGGACGCCCCGCTGATCTACGCCTACCAGCTGGTATCCGCCGGCTAGTTTGTGGGATCCGGTCCACGTTCCGGCCTCTGGCTTACGTACGGGGGCGGGCTTAGAGTCAGAGTATGCCCGCGATGCAGGGGGCGCCGCTCCGCCGAAATGCGGCATCTCGTCCGGGCCCCAACCCGCCCCGGAAGTCGTCCCTGCGCACCGGGGCCAGGGCCGCCGTCGTACTCTGGGCAACGGGCGCACTGGTGGCCGCAGCTTCGCTGGCCGGATGCGAATACACGTACGAGGAAGGCTGGCGCCCACCCGATTCCGTACCGGCTCCGGCCGTCACCGACCAGACTTTCCGGGGTGATCTGCTGCGCAATGAGCCTGTCAGCGAGGCCGAACTCGAGGACTGGGTGGAGGAGGAACTGCCCTACACCGAGCGGCAGGTGGTCCACACCGGCTTCGGCATCCTGAGCGGAGGCGAAATCAAGACCGATACCGCGGCGGGGCTTCCGGTGGGAACCTACGCCCTGGCTTTGGTATGCCGGAGCCAGCGGCGGGTTACGTTCACTGTCCGCACCGACGAGGCCACCCTGATGGACCTGAGCCTGCGCTGCGGCTCCACCCGGGAGAATGTCATCTACCTGTCCAAGGAGTCGGCGCTGAGCTTCCGCGTTGAGCCCGGGTCGCTGGCCAATTATGCGTACCGGCTGACCAGGCTCTGACCAGGCTGTGAGGGTCGGGCGGGGCAGGAGGCAGGACAGGATCAGGCGGAGCAGGGTTAGGCGGGGCAGCCTTCGGGGCAGCGGAGCGTCTCCGGGCTCGCGGCGCATTCGGCGCAGTACAGCGTCAGCGTGCGGCAGCTCGGGTTGGAGCAGTTCTCGAATTTGCTGGTGGGGGCGGCGCAGCGGACGCATTCCCCGATGGTCTTGGCGTCCTCGCTGAACTCCAGGTGCATGCGCTTGTCGAAGACGTAGAGCGAGCCTTCCCAGAGGCCCTGGTCCTTGAACGTTTCGCCGTAGCGGACGATGCCGCCGTCAAGCTGGTAAACCTCTTTGAAGCCGCGGTTCACCATCAGGCTCGAGAGTACTTCGCACCTGATGCCGCCGGTGCAGTAGGTGACCACCGGCTTGTCCTTGAGTCCGTCGTACTTGCCGGACTCGAGTTCCTTGATGAAGTCGTGCGTGGTGGCAACGTCCGGGACAATGGCGTCCTTGAACTTGCCGATCTGGGCCTCAAAGGCGTTGCGGCCGTCGAAGAACACCACGTCCTCTCCGCTTTGCTTCCTGGTTTCCACGAGTTCGTGCAGTTCCTCGGGCTTGAGATGGGTGCCTCCGCCCACCACGCCATTGGCGTCCACCTTAAGCTCGCCGGGGGCTCCGAAGGATACGATCTCGTCCCGCACCTTGACGCTGAGGCGGGGGAAATCCTCCGCTCCGCCGTCGGACCACTTCACGTCGATGTCGTGGAAGCCCTTGTACTCGCGGGTGGTCTTCACGTACTACTTCACCGCGCCGATCTCGCCGCCCACGGTGGCGTTGATGCCGTCCTTGGAGATGAGGATGCGTCCGGTCAGCCCGAGTTTCTCGCACAGGGCGCGCTGCCAGAGCCGCACCGCGTCCGGATCAGCGAGCGGGGTAAAGCCGTAAAAGAGCACAATTCGGTTCAAAGCCACGTATTTAAGGGTACTGGCTTCACCGCGCGGGCCCCTTCCAGGCACTGACCGGCTGGCCTCCGCGGCTGCCAGCGTGGCATCGCGCCTGTTCAGAGTGGTTTCGACCGGTCTTTGCCGGCACGCATCCGGCCCCGTCTCATCACAATTGCATAAGCAAGTCATATCGGGAGCGCCGCACCCCTGTTGCTTGTGAGAGCGCTGGAATACTCTCATCACATGAGTCCGGACGCCATGGTTGGAGACATCACACACCTTCTTGAAGTCTGGGTGGCCGGCTGGGCCGGCTGCCGCGGCTACCAGACTGCCACCGAAGGGCGGTTCCCCGCGGCCCTGCGAAAAGACACCACCGGGGACTGGGAATACTTCGCCCACGACCCGTCGGACGACGAGTTTGCCGCCCTCGCGGCCAAGACCGCCGAGGCTCCGGCGAGGATCCTGACGGTGCTGACCAACGACGTCGCACGCTACACAGCACTGGCCCGGAAGCACGGCCTGAACGTGACCTCCGACTCGCAGACGATGATGATCGTGGACATGGAAACCCAGGACGCCGAGGATCCCTGGCTCTCGGATGACGACCTCTCCTTCTCCACCTCGGAACTGGACCGCGTGCACCACGCCGTCGTCCGGTCCGGCGACACCGTCGCCGCCAGCGGCCGGGTATTTGTGGTGGGTGAGACAGCGGTTTTCGACAAGATCGTGACGGAGCCGGCGTTCCAGCGCCGCGGCCTGGGCAGCTTCATCATGAAGGCCCTGGCCGCCCAGGCCTTCGAACACGACGTGGAAAATGGCCTGCTGCTCGCCTCGCGTGACGGGCAGAAACTGTATTCGCACCTGGGCTGGTCCAACGTGTGCCGGGTCCTGATGCTGTCATCCTCGGATGAAGGAGCTGACCTGTCCGTCGGGTAATTTTTCCCCGGGTGACAGAATATTGGGGTGAACCCCCATGACTCCCTGATTCCCCTGCTGGGCCGCGGCCCGGACCCGGAACAGCTCCGTCATGTCCGCACGATTCCCGCCCGGAAGGCTGTCCATGCGGCGTGGCCTGACTGGGCGCACCCAGACCTGGTGGCGGCCTATGGCTCGTTGGGCATCCATGAACCGTACCGGCACCAGATTGAGGCCGCCGACCTCGCCCACGGCGGCGAGCACGTTGTCATCGCCACCGGCACGGCCTCGGGCAAATCGCTGGCGTACCAGCTGCCGGCGCTTGATGCCATCCACCGTTCCGAGCTCAAGGTCCTGTCCGAGCCCGGAAAAATCCACGACGACGGCGCCGTGACGCTGTATCTCTCCCCCACCAAAGCCCTCGCAGCCGACCAGTTGGCGGCGATCCGCGCCCTGAAGCTGCCCACCGTCCGGGCCGAAACCTACGACGGTGACACCGACCCGGCCTCCCGCCGGTGGATCCGCGACCACGCCAACGTCATACTCGCCAACCCGGACATGCTCCACTTCGGCATCCTGCCCAACCACGCCTGGTGGGCAAGCTTCTTCCGGCGGCTGCGGTACGTCATCGTGGACGAGGCCCACAGCTACCGGGGCGTTTTCGGCTCCCACGTCGCCAACCTGATGCGGCGGCTGCGCCGCATCTGTGCGTACTATGGCGCGGGAACATCCAGGCCTGAGCCAGTATTTATCGCAGCTTCCGCCACTGCTTCGGAGCCGGGCATATCCTTCGGACGGCTGATCGGTGCGCCGGTCCGTGCCGTTTCCCAGGACTGCTCCCCGCACGGCGCCACCACCGTGGCGTTCTGGGAGCCCGCACTGACCGAGCTCAAGGGCGAGAACGGTGCCAAGGAGCGGCGGACTGCGGTGGCGGAAACCGCCGACCTTTTGGCGAACCTTGTGTCCGCGCGGATCCGGACCATCGCTTTCATCAAATCCCGGCGCGGGGCGGAAACCATCTCCTCGATCACGAAGCGCCTGCTGGACGAAGTGGACCCCAGCCTGCCTCAGCGGGTGGCTGCGTACCGTTCCGGTTACCTTCCGGAGGAACGCCGCGCCCTGGAGAAGGCCCTCCGCTCCGGTGAGCTCCTGGGTGTGTCCAGCACGTCCGCGCTGGAACTCGGGATCGACATCTCCGGCCTGGACGCGGTGCTGGTAGCAGGCTGGCCCGGCACCAGGGCCTCCCTGTTCCAGCAGATCGGCCGGGCGGGCCGCGCGGGCCAGGATGCCATCGCTGCGTTCGTGGCCAGCGATGACCCCCTGGACACCTACCTGGTCAACCATCCGGAAGCGATCTTTGACGTCTCTGTTGAGGCCACCGTTTTCGATCCTTCCAATCCGTACGTGCTGGGGCCGCATCTGTGCGCCGCCGCCGCGGAGCTGCCCCTGGGTGTGTCCGAGCTCGGCCTCTTCGGCAGCACATCCGAGAAGCTGCTGGGACAGCTCGTGGCCCAGGGCTACCTGCGGCGCCGGCCGGCAGGCTGGTTCTGGACGCACTCGCAAAGCGCCGCCGCCATGGTGAACCTCCGCGCGGACGGGGGCGGCCCGGTCAGCATCGTTGATGCAGACACCGGATCACTGCTCGGGACCATGGACTCCCCTCAGACGCACTACCAGGCACACACCGGGGCCGTCTACGTCCACCAGGGTGACAGTTATGTGGTGGAGGACCTGAACGAGGACGAGCACTGTGTGGTTGTCCGGCGCGCGAATCCGGACTATTACACCACCGCCCGTGACGTGACCCAGATCGAAGTGCTGGAGACTCTCCGCACGGCGCAGTGGGGCGATGTGGCCGTGCATTTCGGCGATGTGAAGGTGACAACGCAGGTGGTCTCCTTCCAGCGCAAGGCCCTGATCTCAAATGAAATCCTGGGAGAGGAGCCGCTGGAGCTGGGCGCGCGGGACCTGTTCACCAAGGCCGTCTGGTTCGTGGTGGACAACCGTTCCCTGACCGGTGCGGGGCTCATTGAAGCGCAGTTCCCTGGCGCCCTGCACGCGGCAGAGCACGCTGCAATCGGACTCCTGCCGCTGGTGGCTTCCAGCGACCGGTGGGACATCGGCGGTGTGTCGACGGCCATCCACGCCGACACCGGAGTGCCCACCATCTTTGTGTATGACGGGCACCCCGGCGGCGCAGGCTTCGCCGAGCGCGGCTTCGATAAGGCAAAGGTGTGGCTCTCCGCCACCCGGGACGCCATCGAAGCCTGCGAATGCGATGCCGGCTGCCCGTCCTGCGTGCAGTCCCCCAAGTGCGGAAACAAGAACAATCCGCTGGACAAGGCGGCCGCGATCACCCTGATTGATGTCCTGCTGAAGGACTCCCGCGAGGCACTTTCCGCCACCCTGTAGGCCCAGCCTTCGGCCCTTCGACGCCTGAGCACTTCGGAGCCTGGGCATTTCCAGGCATGGGCACCTCAGAGCCCGAGCACTTCCGGGACCGAGCACCTCAGACCGTGAGTAGCCTGGGCGTTGAGCGCTAAGGCGGCGGCCCCGCCCTGGCATGGCCGGCCGCCGTTCCCACCGCGCTCCTCGCGAGGAGTTCGGTCCTGACCTCGATGGTCTGGCCGGCGCCTGCGCTGCAGCTGACAACTCTGGCGGCATGCCTGCCAGCCACTTCCGCGGCAACAGCGCACGGCTCCCCATCAGTGAGGCCACGGAGGGCGTCCGCTGCCGCCAGTGCCGCAAGGTCCGCTGCTGCCGCGGCCCTGCTGGCCATCACCGCCGACTGGGCCAGCAACAAGACCAACGCCGTGGCCATGATCACCACAAGTGCCAGTCCCGCTGCCAGGACGGTTCCGGATCCGCGCTCCGGGTGGTCCGGAAGACTGCGGCTCATGCCACGGCCGCCGTCGAACGCTGCCGTTGCCAGGGCGGTCCAGCTGGGACCGGATCCGGCGTACGCGAGCGCGATATGGCCGGCCCGCGGGCGCCGGCCGTTTCACTCCGGGAGGAGGCCCTGGCAGTCAACGTCCACGGCACCTTTGACGCCAGCGGCCCCGCCACCCTGTCCGCAACGGTAACGCTGAACCATTCACCGTCAGCGGCTATGGCCGCCGTGGCCGAAGCCCCGGCCAGCCTGCTCACGATCGCTTCCGCCGCTGCCGGGCTTTCACCGCGTGCGAGCGCCCTTGCGCCGGCGAGCGCTGCCTCCTCAAGCCGCAGCTGGGTGGCCCCCGCAGCGGCACCGGCCAGCAGGAGCGCCAAGAGCAGCAGCACGGCCGGAAGCGCCACGGCGAACTCGGCCGTCACGGCTCCGCGGGCATTCCCCGGCCCGGGATGGCCGTGCTGCTGACAGCAGCCGGTCCGGCGTCCTGGCCGTACGCCGGTCATGGCAGGGCCAGTGCCGTACGGATCAGGTTCAGCAGGAAGCCACGCACCTCGTCACTGCGAAGGATGAACACCAGCAATCCGGCAAATCCGACGGCTGCGAGGGTGGCGATGGCGTATTCGGCGGTGGCCATTCCGGCCTCCGATGCGACGTGGCGCATCCGACCGCGGCGGTGTCCGCGTCGCCGGCCGGCACCCGG
>DATFAE010000012.1:0-3925 GCA_035254945.1 Arthrobacter sp.
TGCGTTCAAGCTGACGGCCGAACCGCTCGATGTCTACAACGTCTACGCCTATGCCAACAATCATGCGGCTTATTCTACGGTGACGCTCTTGGCCAGGTTGCGCGGCTGGTCCACGTCGAAGCCCTTGGCCGAGGCGAGTTCAGCCGCAAAGATCTGCAGCGGCACGGTGGTCAGCAGCGGCATCAGGAGCGTGGGCGTCTCCGGCACGTAGAAGACGTACTCGGCGTAGGCCTTGACGGCTTCGTCGCCTTCCTCGGCGATCACCAGGGTCCGGGCACCACGGGCGCGGACCTCCTGGATGTTGGACACCACCTTCGCGTGCAGCGAGTCACGGCCGCGGGGCGAGGGGACCACCACGAAGACCGGCTGGCCGTCGTCGATCAGGGCGATGGGGCCGTGCTTCAGCTCGCCGGCGGCGAAGCCTTCGGCGTGGAGGTAGGCGATCTCCTTGAGCTTCAGGGCGCCTTCCAGGGCCACCGGGTACCCCACGTGGCGTCCCAGGAACAGGACTGACTTCTCGTCCTTCATGCTGCGGGCCAGCTCACGGAGGGGGCCGGCGTTGTCCAGGATGGTCTGGATCTTCGCAGGGATCTTGGACAGGTCGGCCAGGACGTCCTTGATCTGCCCGGAGAAGATGTTGCCGCGCAGCTGTGCCAAATACAGGCCCAGCAGGTAGGCGGCGGTGATCTGCGCCAGGAACGCCTTGGTGGAGGCCACCGCGATTTCCGGACCGGCGTGCGTGTACAGCACCGCATCCGATTCACGCGGGATGGTGGATCCGTTGGTGTTGCAGATGGAGATGGTCTTGGCCCCCTGCTCCCGGGCGTAGCGGACGGCCATCAGGGTGTCCATGGTTTCCCCGGACTGGCTGATGGAGACCACCAGGGTGTTGGAGTCCAGGATGGGGTCCCGATAGCGGAACTCGTGCGCCAGTTCCACCTCGGTGGGGATCCGGCACCAGTTCTCGATGGCGTATTTGGCCACCATGCCGGCGTAGGCTGCCGTGCCGCAGGCCAGGACGATGATCTTGTTGACCTGCTTGAGCAGCTCCGGGTCGATCCGGATTTCGTCCAGGGTCAGCTTGCCGTTGATGTCCGAGCGGCCCAGCAGGGTCTGCGCCACGGCGTCGGGCTGGTCGTGGATCTCCTTCTCCATGAAGGAGCTGAAACCGCCCTTTTCCGCCGACGCGGGGTCCCAGTCAACGTGGTATTCCTTGCCGGCGGCGAAGTTGCCGTAGAAATCGGTGATGTCCACCGAGTCAGCCGTGATGGTGACGATCTGGTCCTGGCCCAGTTCCACCGCGCGGCGGGTGTAGTCGATGAAGCCGGAGACGTCCGAACCCAGGAAGTTCTCGCCATCGCCCAGGCCAACCACGAGAGGTGAGTTCCGGCGCGCCGCAACCACCACGCCCGGCTGGTCGGCGTGCACGGCCAGGAGCGTGAAGGCACCCTCAAGGCGCTGGCAGGCAAGCTGCATGGCCTTGGTCAGGCCGCCGTTACTGGGGTCGCCGCCCAGTTTGGTGCGGAAGATGTCACCGAGCAGGGCAGCGGCCACCTCGGTGTCCGTCTCCGAGGCGAACGTGACACCCTTGGCCAGGAGCTCGAGCTTGAGCTCGGCGAAGTTTTCGATGATGCCGTTGTGAATCAGGGCCAGCTTGCCGCCGTCGGACAGGTGCGGGTGCGCGTTCTGGTCCGTGGGGCCGCCGTGCGTGGCCCAGCGCGTGTGACCGATGCCGGTCAGCGTTTCGGGCAGCGGATGGGCCTCAAGTTCGTCGAGCAGGTTGCTCAGCTTTCCGGACTTCTTGCGGGATTCGATGACGCCGTCGGCAACAACGGCCACCCCCGCGGAGTCGTAACCCCGGTACTCCAGGCGGCGCAATCCTTCGAGGACAACATCCAGCGCACTGTGACCGGCAATTCCCTGGCCAGTCGAACGGCCTACATATCCCACGATTCCACACATAGGCTCAAGCTTATCGGCAGGTGCAGGGAGATCCGTAACTGATGGGGCCGGGCAAGCGGCCGCCGGTCCCCCGGGTACCCGGCCAAGCACCCGGCCGTTATGGCGGCTGGACGCGTCTTGCATTTCGCTCTCAGCCGCGTGAAGGGCAGAATCTCTAAAGTGACTGTGCAACGCAATGAAGCGAACGGCGAAGGTGTCTCCCCGTTCGTTGAGCTGGACCGGCAGACCTGGTCCCGGCTCGCAGCCCAGATGGAACAGCCTCTGAACGAAGAGGACATTGTCCGTCTGCGCGGACTCGGCGATCCCCTTGATATGAAGGAGATCCGCGAGGTCTATCTGCCGTTGTCCCGCCTCCTTCATCTTTATGTCGAGGCGGCCGGCCAGCTTCACGCCGCCACCACCACCTTCCTGGGCGAACAGACCCAGCGCACCCCCTTTGTGATCGGCGTGGCCGGCTCGGTGGCGGTGGGCAAGTCCACCATCGCCCGCGTGCTCCGCGAAATGCTCCGGCGCTGGCCCGGCACCCCCAACGTGGAACTGATCACCACCGACGGGTTCCTGTACCCCCTGGCCGAGCTCAAGCGGCGGCAGCTCCTGGAGCGCAAGGGCTTCCCGGAATCCTATGACCGCCGTGCGCTTCTGCGATTTGTGAGCGAGATCAAGGGCGGTGCAGAGGAGGTCCGGGCCCCCTGGTACTCCCACGTCACGTACGACATTGTTCCCGGCAAGGAAGTGGTGGTCCGCCGGCCTGACGTTCTGATCGTGGAGGGCCTGAACGTGCTGGCACCTGCCCGCCCCCGCCACGATGGCAAGCAGGGCCTGGCGCTGAGCGACTTCTTCGACTTCTCCATCTACGTGGACGCGCCGACGGCCTACATCGAAGAGTGGTACGTGGAGCGGTTCCGCAAGCTCCAAAGCACCGCCTTCGCCCAGCCGGAATCCTACTTCCACCGGTATGCAACGCTGTCCGAAGCCGAAGCCGAGCGGACGGCCCGTGACATCTGGAAGCGCATCAACGAGCCCAACCTGGAGGAAAACGTGCTGCCCACGCGGGGCCGGGCGCAGCTGGTGCTGTCCAAGGACGCCGACCATTCCATCCGCCGCATGCTCCTGCGGAAGGTCTAGCACGCGTGTGCCACGACTGCGCTGCTCCTGACGGAGCCCCCGCGGCAGGTGCCAGCCGGCGCAGCTTCGCCCGCTTCCTCGCTGCCGGCGCCGGGCTGACTGTCTTGGCAGCCTGCACGCCTGACGCATCCGCCCCGGTGCCGCCGTCGTCGTCCGCTGCCGTATCTCCTGCCGCTTCCCCTTCCCCTGCAGCCGTTGCGGCTTCTGAGAGTCCGACGGCGGCAGTTCCGGAGAGCCCGACGGCGGCAGCTGAGCCTGTGGCGCCCTCACCGGCGGCTGCGCTCCCCCGGAAGTTCTCGCTGACGGATCCCGCCAGTCCCTGGCTTGTGGTCAACAAACACCGCCCGCTGTCTCCGGCCGACTACGTCCCGGCTGACCTTGTACAGCCCAACGTCGCGGTGACGGTTTCCGGCGAGGCGGCCCTGCTGAACAGCACGACGGCGGCTGCCGCGGAGGCAATGTTCGCCGCGGCCGCGCAGGAGGGCGTGACCATCACGCTGGCGAGTGGCTACCGCTCTTACAGCACGCAGGTGACCACGTACAACGGCTATGTGGCGGCCCGCGGCCAGGCCGATGCGGACACGGCCAGCGCCAGGCCCGGCTATTCGGAGCACCAGACGGGCTGGTCCTTCGACATCGGCGACGGCGGCGGGGCGTGCGGTTTCCAGCCGTGCTTCGCGGACCAGCCGGCGGCGGTCTGGGTCAAGGCCAACGGCTACCGGTTCGGCTTTGTGGTGCGGTATCCGTGGATGTTCCACCCGATCACGGGCTACTACTACGAGCCGTGGCACCTGCGGTATATCGGCGTGGAAGCCGCCACGGACATGGCCACGCGGGG
>DATFAE010000013.1:0-4240 GCA_035254945.1 Arthrobacter sp.
CCTCATCCAACAACGCAATCGTGTCACCCAAACGCTCAAACGCGTCATCGTCGTCGAACTCGCCCTGCACAAAACGGACACCCTCCGACAACTGGTTCCACACCGCCTCATCAAAAGGCGTACGCGCATAAGCCTGCACCGGGGCCTTCACCTCCGCAGCGAAATCCTCATCACTCCAGGCCCGCCGCCCGAAACCGACCAACGCGAAACTCGGCGGCAACAAACCCCGGTTCGCGAGATCATACACAGCCGGCATCAGCTTCTTACGGGCAAGGTCCCCGGTCACCCCGAACAGCACCAACGACGACGGACCAGCAATCCGGCTCAAACGCCGGTCCCGCGGATCCCGGAGCGGATTACGCGTTCGACGTGACCGAGCGAGTGTACCTGGCATGGGCTGCTTTCAGGAGGCGAGATTCGTATTTGGCGGGAAGGGCGCCACATGAGGCGGCGGCCGGCACTTTCCGGTGCCGGCCGCCGCGTCATGCGTGAGGATCAGACGATGGCGGCCTTGAGCTCCTTGGCTGCCAATGCGGGATCAGCTGCACCATAAATGGCGCCGCCGGCTACGGCAACCTCGGCGCCGGCCCGCTGGACGGCTTCGATGGTGGAGAGGTTGACGCCGCCGGCCACCGAGAACGGGACGCGTGCTTCGGCGCCGGCACTGAGCAGTCCATCCAGGTCGAAGCCAGGCTGTGCCTGCTCGTCCAGGCCTGCGTGGAACTCAACGAACGTGGCGCCGAGGGCCCGTGCTTCCTTGGCACGGGTGACCTTGTCCGGCACGCCAATGAGGTCCACGACGATGCCTTTGTTGTGTGCACGGGCCGCCTTCACGGCACCGGCGATGGTCGAATCGTCGGCGCTTCCCAGCACGGAGACGAGGTCTGCGCCGGCCTTGAATGCGATGTCGGCCTCAAGTTCGCCGGCATCCATGGTCTTCATGTCAGCGAAAACGACCTTGTCAGGGTGGGCCTGCTTGACTGCGGTCACAGCCGTAAGTCCGGCTGCCTTGATCAGGGGCGTACCGAGTTCGATGATGTCAACGTACTCGGCGACCTTGCCGGCCAGCTCAAGCGCGTCTTCGGTGGTCAGGAGGTCCATTGCTACCTGAAGCTTCATGATGTTTCTCTTTCTGTTGGTGTTGGTAGGGGCAAGGGCAGGGGCTTATTCGAGGTTTGCGTGCCGGAGCCAGAGTTCTTCAGCCGGTGCGTCGGTGTCGTTCCAGATCGTTTGGAAAATGGCCTCGGTGAGGACGAAGAGGACCTGTTCGAAGAGGCTTCCCGAATACTGGCGGGTGACGCTGGAACCGTGATCCGTCTTTTGTGCGGCAGGTACGATCACCAGGGAATCCGCCAGATCCGCGAGGCGGGAGTCGGGGTTGGTGGTCACTGCGGCCACACGGGCACCGGCCGCCGCAGCTGTTTCGGCTGCCTTCACCACGCCGGATGTGGAGCCGGAGCCGGAAGCGACCAAAAGCACATCGCCGGTGCGAATGGCCGGAGTCGTGGTGTCGCCCGCGACGTGGACGCTGAGGCCGAGATGCATCAACCGCATGGCAGCCATGCGGAGGACAAGGCCGCTGCGGCCGGCGCCGGCGACGAAAACCCTGTCGGCTGAACGGATGGATGCCGTCATGGCTTCCAGACGGTCTCCATCGACCCGGGCAGCTGTGCCACTGATCTCGCCGGCAATGAGGGACAAGTTCTGGAGAATTGCCCCGGCGCTGAGTCGGTCCGATGAACCGAGTGCTGTTGGACCCACAATTATTTCCTTCGCTCTGTTGAGGCGTCCATCCATCCGGGATGTATTCCGCCATTAATCCTGCCGCTGCTTAGGTATTGGTGTAACGCCCACTCCCGGTGGTTGTGGCTATACTTTCGGGTAGTCCGTGATCTGCTCCTGCCGAAAGGACCCCATGACCAGCCCTCCAGTGGACAGGCTCCCACCCGTAACGCCGCATGACAGCCCCGGCGGCCCTGGCCTGCCATGGCCTTTGCTGCAGTCCATCGCGGCATTGACGGATGCGCCGTTGACCTCCATTGCCGACGCGCTGCGTGATGCCTTGGCCCCCTACCTCGGCGGCAGCGCCCTGGTCATTTTCACCGAGGACTGCACCGGCAGGCCTCAGAAGAAGGCGGGTTTGGAGAGCATCATTTCAGGCGTTTCCATCGATGAGCTGGACAGCCTCCGTGCAGCCCTCAGCGGGGAGGAACCTTGGGTGGGAGAGGCCGTTATAGCCGCAAAGGAACGTCCGGTTCTCGCTATGAAATACCTCTCCAGCAGGGCTTTGCTGGTGCTCACGGACCCTGTTGTGCCCGGCCCTGAGGCCGGTGACGCGGAAGTGGACGTAGACATCGCCAAGTACCTCTGGCACCTTGCCGCGCGCAGGATTCACGAGAAGGTCGCGGATGCTCCGCCTGCATATTTGTTGGAGTCCAGGGCGGCGTCAGCTGAACGCCTCCGGGTGACTTCCGAGCTGGTGGACCAACACGCGACGACGCTTGAGATCGTCGCCGGGGCGCTGAGGTCAACGGCACTGGACGACGCTGCAGCACGTGCCGCAGCCACGGATTTGGTGGCCAAAGCCCTTGTGCGGCTGCGCACATTGAGTGACAGGACCACGGACCTGATCGAAGAACCGGTAGCCAGGGCCTTCGAGCGCCTCAGGGAAGACCTTCTTCCGCTGACGCGTTTCAGCGGGGTGGAAGTACAGTTCGTCGAGCCTCCCCTGAATGGGCGGGCCCTCCCGGGGGAAGTCGCCCATGCAGCCCGCGCCATCGTGCGGGGCCTGCTGCTGGCCATGCTGGACCAGCCGGAAGTTCGAAGGGTCCGGGTCCAGTGGGATTGCGACGGCGAGAATCTGCTGATCAACGTACGCGACGACGGCGGTGGCACTCTTGCCGCCGACGCATCCAGTCTGGGCAGACTGGACCGGCGCGTTCAGGCCCTGGACGGCAAAATGCAGGTTGATGTCATGCCCGGCTGGGGCGCGGATGTCTCCGTGACGCTTCCGTTGGATGCCCCACAGGCTGCTCCTGCCGACGTCAGCGCCTGGAAATTGGGCAGCCGCGAGTTGGAAGTACTGCAGCACCTGGCATCCGGTCAGCGGAACAGGTCCATCGCCGGCGCCCTCAACATCAGTGAAAACACCGTTAAGTTCCACGTGGGAAACATCTTCCGGAAGATGGGCGTCACCTCGCGTACTGAGGCAATAGCTCTGGCAACCAGCTTCGGCCTGCGGTGAATTGATGCATTAACCGCCCGTCCTAGCCTCCGATGACGCTCATGCTGCGCTGCGGCTGCACAAACGCAGCTGTTCCAAGGCCTGCGTGATCCACCCCGTGAGCGCGGGGTTTGGCCCACATGGCTTCCTGCCAGCGCCGCACCAGTTCGTCGTCATGCGCGCCTGACCGCAGCAGCCCCAGGAGGTCGAACTCCTCCCGGGAGAACAGGCAGCTCATAATCTTTCCCTCTGCTGTAATGCCGGTCCGCCGGCAGTCAGAACAGAAGGGTTCGCCGGCGGACGCGATGATTCCTACGGTTCCCGGGACAGGCCCGGAGGCTTCAGCGGCAGATGAGTGCCGGCGTCGTACGTCAAACCGTTCGGCTGGTGCGCCGCCCCGCATTTGCCGGTCCCGCGCCAGGACAAAGTCCGTGGACAGGGGGGGTACGGATTTCTGAAGCCGCAATCATGTTGCGCTCGGTCCAGTCGGGTAAAAACATCCTCGTGGAGCGAGTCGAGCGACACGTTGATCCGGGTGAGGCCGGCGTCCTTGAGGGCCTGGGCCTTCTGCGCAAGCCCTACCCCGTTGGTGGTCATGGAGATGGGAAGCCGGGGGTGGCTGGCGGCCAAAACGGTCTACGAGTGCCTGGGGAAGTCCTGATGGAAGGGGCGCCGCCGCCTGCTTCTTGCCCGTGGCACGGAGTACCGGGATTCCCAGCTGCACAGGCATGGTTCGCGGGTATGGGACATGGGGGAGTTACTCCTTCACCGGGAAACGGAAAGCCCTGGTGGCATGTGTCCTTCGAAGGTCACATGCCACCAGGGCGGGGAATGTCCTGTTACTTGTTGTCGGGTTTACCCAGTGTGGGGATGTTGCCTGTGTGGGTGCCGCCGTGGTGGGAGTCGGGGTCCGGGCATGATTCGGCGCAGTCGTGTTTGGTGACGAGGTCGAATTGAACGCCGCCGTGCTGTTCCACGCCGGTCCTGATGGCCCGTTCGACGACGGATGTCGCCAGG
>DATFAE010000014.1:0-9550 GCA_035254945.1 Arthrobacter sp.
CTCCGACGGCATCCGGATCCAGCTGCCGGACCTGGCTGCCACCAACGAGCTCAAGGTCGTGGCCGACGCGCCGTACATGAATACCGGCGAGGGGCTGCACCGCTTTGTGGATCCGGTGGACAACGAGGTGTACCTGTACACACAGTTCGAAGTTCCCGATTCGCGCCGCATGTTCGCCGTGTTCGAACAGCCGGACCTCAAGGGGACCTTTACGTTCACCGTCACGGCGCCATCCCACTGGGACGTCATCTCGAACTCCCCCACGCCCGAACCACAGGAAACCACTCCCGGAGACAACGGCGGTGCCCGCTCCGTTTGGCGGTTTGCGGCCACGCCGAGGCTGTCCTCCTATGTCACCGCGCTGATCGCGGGTCCCTACCAGTCGGTCCGGAGCGAGGTTGCGGGCTCGGACGGCCGGGTGATCCCGCTGGGTGTTTTTGCCCGGAAGTCCCTGATGCAGTACCTGGACGCGGACAACATCTTTGAGCTCACCCGGCAGGGTTTCGAATTCTTCGAGGCGCAGTTCGGCTGCCCCTACCCGTTCGAGAAGTACGACCAGCTGTTTGTGCCCGAATTCAACGCAGGCGCCATGGAGAACGCCGGCGCGGTCACCATCCTCGAAGGGTACGTCTTCCGCAGCAAGGTCACCGGGGCGCAGATCGAGCGTCGGGCCATCACCGTGCTGCACGAACTCGCCCACATGTGGTTCGGGGATTTGGTGACCATGCGCTGGTGGAACGACCTGTGGCTCAACGAATCCTTCGCTGAGTACATGTCCCACCTCGCCGCGGTGGAAAACACCTCCTTCACCAGCGCATGGACCACCTTCGCCTCGGTGGAGAAGTCCTGGGCCTACCGCCAGGACCAGCTGCCCACTACGCACCCCATCTTCGCTGAGATCAACGACCTGCAGGATGTGGAGGTCAACTTCGACGGCATCACCTACGCCAAAGGCGCCTCGGTGCTGCGCCAGCTCGTGGCGTGGGTGGGGCCGGAGCAGTTCATGGCCGGCGTCCGGGAGTACTTCAGCAAGCACGCGTGGCAGAACACCGAACTGAGCGACCTCATGGTGGAGCTGGAGAAGGCCAGCGGCCGCGACCTTGACCGCTGGGGCCGGCTGTGGCTCGAAACGGCCGGCGTCAACACCTTGAAGCCCGAACTGGACGTGGACGGTGACGGGAACCTCACCTCCTTCGCCATCGTCCAGTCCGCGGTGGAGGACTGGCCCACCATCCGTCCGCACCGCCTCGCCGTTGGTTTCTACAACCTCAACGGCGCCGGCAAGCTGGAGCGCGTGCACCGGGAGGAACTCGACGTCGACGGCGAACGCACCGAGGTGCCTGCCCTGGCAGGCCTTGCCCGGCCGGACCTGATCCTGGTTAACGACGACGACCTCGCCTATGCCAAGGTCCGGCTGGACGAAAAGTCCCTGGCGACGGCAACGGCCCACCTGAAGGACTTCAGCGAAAGCCTGCCGCGCACCCTCGTATGGAACTCCGCCTGGGATGCGGCGCGCGACGGCGAGACGCCGGCCCGCCGCTACGTGGAACTGATCCTGGCCAACGTCGCCGCGGAATCGGATTCCTCCGTGATCCTGGTCCAGCTGCGCCAGCTGGCCACCACCCTGAACTTCTACGTTGCTGAGGAACACCGGGAGGCCACTGCCGTCGCCGCCGTGGACACGCTGTGGGACCTGGCCAATTCAGTGCCCGGCGGGTCCGACGCCCAGCTGCAGTTTGTGAAGTCTTTTGCCCTGCTGGCGCGCAGCACCGGGCAGCTGGATACCGTCGCCGGGCTCCTCTCCGGTTCGGCAACCCTTGAGGGACTCGCCGTGGACCAGGACCTCCGGTGGGAGCTGGTGGCATCGCTGGTGGCCGGCGGCCGGCTGGGGACTGAGGACATCAACGCGGAGCTGGAGCGGGACAACACCGCCAGCGGGCAGAATGCGGCGGCGCTGGCCAAAGCCGCGATCCCCACCGCCGAGGCCAAGGCGGCCGCGTGGGAGTCGATCGTGGTCAAGGGCGACCTGTCCAACGCGCTGCAGGGTTCGGCGGTCACCGGTTTCATGCGGGTCCTGGACCGCACCCTGCTGGAGCCGTACGCGGAAAAGTATTTTGAGGCCGTACCCGGGATTGTCGCCACCCGCACCCACGCACTGGCCCAGCAGATCGTCGTCGGGCTCTACCCGGCGCTGCTGACCACCCAGGCCACCGTCGACCGGACGGACGGCTTCCTGGCCGCGCTCCCGGCCGAAAGCGCCGCGCTGCGCCGCATGATGCTGGAAAACCGCGACGGCGTCGCCCGGGCACTGCGCGCCCGCGCGGCTGACGTCCTTCCCGGGCAGGCCTAGGCCACGGCTGTGGGATTGGGTGAGCACCACTATTCGCTGACGGTTCAGTGGACCGGCAACCTGGGTGAGGGGACGTCGTCGTACCGCGGATACTCGCGGGACCATGACGTCCTGATCCCGGGCTTGCCGGTGCTCCCGGGCTCCGCCGACCCAACGTTCCACGGCGACAGGTCACGCTACAACCCCGAGCAGCTGCTCCTGGCCGCCCTGGCGCAGTGCCACATGCTGTCTTTCCTGCACGTAGCGGTGCGGCACGGTGTGGTTGTCACCGACTACCGGGACGAAGCCACGGGCATGATGCGGCTGAACCGGGACGGCAGCGGGCAGTTTGAATCCGTGACGCTGCATCCGCGGGTGACGCTGGCGGACCCGGCGCACGTGGCCCTGGCGGAGGAAATGCACCACGAAGCCAACCAGGTCTGCTTTATTGCCCGCAGCGTCAACTTTCCGGTGCGCCACGAACCGGTGACGCTGACGGCCTGACGGGGCGTTGCACTCAAAGGGTGCGCCGCAGCTCGCTGGCCAGCCGGGCTTCCGTTGCGGGCGCCAGCCCGGCCTTTCGACGGCGGTCCAGGCCGCGGCGGCGCTCGTCCGCCAGGGTGTCGGCGATGGTGTCCTGCCATGGCCGTGTGGCCAGTCCGGCGGCACGTGCGGCACGGTTGCTGCGGGTGCAGAAGCCGTCGTGGCCGGGCGGCAGCCACAGCGGAAGCGAGTCCGGCCCGGCCCAGTAATCGACTCCGTGCTCCACGAGCCATTCCTCCGGGGCTGTGAGGACGTCGCCCTGGTACCCGGCGGCGGTTTTCGAGGCCTCAAGGTAGTCGCCGAAGGGCACCTGGTCCCCCAGCGCGTTGAGTATTCCGGTGACCCCCTGTGATGCCGCGGCCAGGATCCATCCGGCAAGGTCGCGGACATCGATGACCTGGGTGGCGTGGCCGGCAATGTCCGGGACCACCACTGGTCCGTTGTCCCGGGCGAACCTCGCGGGCCAATAGCCATACCGGTCCGATACGTCACCGGGGCCGCCGATGAGGCCTGCCCGGCAGAGATGCGCCTTGTCCCCGGCCGCGGCAAGGGTCGCCTGCTCAATGGCCGACTTGGATTGGCCATAGTTTTCGGGCGTGGATTCCGTTCCGGCGGGGAGGGGCTCCAGGATGGCAGCGTCCTCCGCCTCACCCGGGGTTGAATGGCCGGCATAGACCGAACAGCTGGACACAAACGTCCAGTGGCGGGCCTTTTCCGCGAGGGCCGCCAGCGCATCCGCGGCCTGCCCCGCATCGCGGGCCACCTCAATGACCTCGTCCCAGACCCCGGTGGCGCCGTCATAAGCGTTCGCGCCCAGTGAACGGTCCGCCCGCAACCACTCGGCTCCCTCCGGCGGCCGGGCCGCCGTACCGCGGGCCAGGCAGGTGACCTCATGCCCCGCGGCCACAGCTTGCCGTACGATTTCCGCGGACAGGAAGGCGGTTCCGCCGAGTACCAGGATGCGCATGGGTCCACGCTACGGCGTTAGGGTTGAAAGAGAACAGAGCCTTCCGCGCCGGGCGAAACCCGTGCGCCAGCGAACCTCATCCCGGCCGCCGCCGGAGACCCCCAAGGAGTTTTACCCTCTATGTTCAGCATGTTGTCCATTACCCCTTCCCTCACGTCCGAGCCCGACGGCGTCAGCGTTTCCGGCATTGTCATCAGCCTGGGCGTCGGCGTCGCTATCTGGCTTGTGGCAACCTTCGTGATTTCGCGGATCAGCAGGCGGGTGGCCTCGGGCAGCAACTTCTTCAAGAAGGCCCACTTCAAGTGGGTGGCACCGGCGATCCGGGCGCTGGACCATGAGCGCCGTGTCCAGCGGGCGGAAACCATCGGCCAGCTGCTCAACAGCATCGTGGGCGTGCTGGTGGCCGTCATCACCAGCATGTATGTGCTGCAGAACCTGGACATCAACATCGCCCCGCTGCTGACCAGCGTGGGAATCCTGGGTGTTGCCATCGGCTTCGGCGCACAGCAGCTGATCCGGGATTTCCTGGCCGGCATCTTCATCACCATTGAGGACCAGTACGGGATCGGTGACGTCATCGAAACCAGTGAGGTGGTGGGCGTGGTGGAATCCATGGGCCTGCGCATTACCCGTGTCCGGTCCGAGGACGGCGCCATCTGGTACCTGCGCAACGGCGAGATCCTGCGCGTAGGCAACCGTTCGCAGGGTAATTACGTGCCCGTGCCGGAGACCCCGGCCGCCGGCGCGGAAACTGCACTGCACGAGCCCGCCAGCAACACCGAGACTAAAAAGAGTGACCAGAAAGCTGGAGAATAGGGACATGACCACACCCGCCGAACCGCAGCAGCCGCGCCAGCTCATGCAGAACGACCCGTTCAGCCAGCCAGGCTACACGGACAATTTCTACGATGCCGTGGGCGGCCATGACACCTTCGTCCGCCTCATCGACGTCTTCTACGACGGCGTGGCCACCGACCCGCTGCTGCGTGCCATGTACCCGGAAGAGGACCTTGAGCCGGCCAAGCGCCGATTCCTGATGTTCCTGGAGCAGTACTGGGGCGGCCCCACCACGTACGGCGAGGAGCGCGGCCATCCGCGGCTGCGGATGCGGCATATGCCGTTCCGGGTCACGCCGGAGGCAAAGGACCGCTGGCTGTTCCACATGCGGGCGGCCGTGGATTCCCTGGGCCTCCCGCCGCTGTATGAAGGCACACTCTGGGACTACATGGAGCGCGCCGCCCTGTCCATGGTGAACAGCCCGTCAGGGAGCTGAGTCAAGCCCGGCCGGGACCCTGGTCGGGCTTGACGTCTGTCCCGGCCTGACCCTCCGGGCTTAGCCCAGGCCGCTGCCTGCGCGCGCGAGGACGTGCCCGCGGGCTCCGGTAAGGCGGAACCACCGGCCGGTACGGTAGAGCTTCTGGTCGCCGTCGCCAAGGAACCCCAGCGTCAGCGCGGCGAATGCTGCTCCGGCCGGAAGCCCCGACGCGTCCAGCTGCCGGCCCCACACTGCCGCCCGGGCGTTGTTGACGATCAGTGCGCCCGGTTTCTCCGGCACGATGCCGGCCACTTCCGCGATGCCTGCTTCGGCAGCCTTCCGCAGTTCGGCATCCGGAACGGAGCGGACCAGCTCCCAGCCCGTCCTGGGGGCGCTGACGCCGGTCCAGGATTCGGTGACGGTGGACGGCGGAACGGGCAGCTCGACGCCGTTCTCCCCTGCCCGGGCCAGACGGTCCAGGACCGCTGACAGCGGGACCGTGACATCCGTACCGGACCGTTCCGCCAGTCCCATGGTGCGCAGGCCCAGGATGGTGGGCGTGGATTCGCCCAGCAGCCGCGGCCTCAGCACGCACACGTACGCGGCCAGGACGGAGCCTGCGGCCTGAAGGCGGATAGCACCGTCGTCGATTGCCTTGGCGCGCGTGGCAAAGGTGCGCAGATCGGCGAGATCACGCGGATCAGCGAAGCGGAAGGACTGGGTGAGTAGATCAGACACACTAAGAACACTACCGGCTGCACCTTGTTTGAGCGGTGCCGGGGTGGCGTCTAGAGTCGAACCATGACTGAAGCCGACGCCGGATTGCTGGCCCCGCCCAGCGGTGACCCCACCACATCGCTCATCAAACTCCTGGACCTCGGCGAACTGGAGGGCGCCCGCACGGACGAGGACATCTTCCTGGGGCCGTCGCAGCAGCAGCCGCACCAGCGCGTTTTCGGCGGCCAGGTCCTGGCCCAGTCCCTTGTGGCCGCCACCCGGACGGTGGATCCCGAGCGCCACGTCCATTCCATGCACGGGTACTTCCTGCGGCCAGGCGATGCCAACAAACCCATCACGTTCGGCGTCCAGCGCCTGCGCGACGGCCGATCCTTCTCCGCACGCCGGGTCCATGCCTACCAGGAGGGCGTGCCCATCCTGTCGATGATCGCGTCCTTCCAGGGCGAGGATGAAGGCATCGAGCACGAATCGGCCATGCCGAAGGGCATCCCGGATCCTGAATCACTGCCGAGCACGGCAGACCTCCTGGGCAAGTTTGACCACCCGGTGGCCCGGCACTGGGCGTACGAACGGCCCTTCGACATCCGGCATGTGGATCCGCCGCTGTATGTCTCAGCCAAGGGCAAGCGGGAAGCCCGGAACGCCGTGTGGATGAAGACGTTTGGCCCCATGCCGGACAACGCCAACCTGCACCGCGCAGCGTTGGCCTACGCCAGCGACTACACGCTGCTGGAGTCCATCCTCCGCCGTCACGGCCTGAGCTGGATCACGCCTGGCATGAACGTGGCCAGCCTGGACCACGCCATGTGGTGGCACCGCCCGGCCCGGGTGGACGAGTGGCTCCTCTACGTCCAGGAATCCCCCAGCGCGCAGGGCGCCCGCGGCCTGGCCACGGGAAAGATCTTCAACCGGGCCGGCCAGCACGTGGCTTCCGTGGCGCAGGAGGGAATGGTCCGGGTTCCCACCGATCTGAAGAACAAGGTGGTGGGGGCCTTCCAGTCCAAGGTCCTGGAGCACCAGATCCGGAAGGCCGTGCGGGACTAGCTCCGGGTCCGCGCCCTGACGGCGCCTGGCGCTTGAACGCAAACCGCTGAAACGCGAAACAGGCCGGCACCCCTGGGGTGCCGGCCTGTTTTGCTGGATGCGGAAGTCAGCGCGCGGCGGTATCAGTCGCGCGTGAGGCGGCGGTGCGTGACCCGGTGCGGCTTGGCCGCGTCGGGACCCAGGCGCTCCACCTTGTTCTCCTCATAGGATTCGAAGTTGCCCTCGAACCAGTACCACTTGGAAGGGTTTTCCTCATCGCCTTCGTAGGCGAGGATGTGGGTGGCCACCCGGTCCAGGAACCAGCGGTCGTGCGAAACCACGACGGCGCAGCCGGGGAATTCCAGCAGCGCGTTCTCCAGGCTGCTGAGGGTTTCGACGTCGAGGTCGTTGGTGGGCTCGTCAAGGAGCAGCAGGTTGCCGCCCTGCTTGAGCGTCAGTGCCAGGTTCAGCCGGTTGCGCTCACCGCCGGAAAGAACGCCGGCCTTCTTCTGCTGGTCCGGGCCCTTGAAGCCGAACGCCGCAACGTAGGCGCGGGACGGCATCTCCACGTGGCCTACCTGGATGTAGTCCAGGCCGTCGGACACCACTTCCCACAGGGTCTTGTTGGGGTCGATGCCGCCGCGGCTCTGGTCCGCGTAGGAGATCTTGACGGAGTCGCCGATCTTCAGGTCGCCGCCGTCAAGCGGCTCCAGGCCTACGATCGTCTTGAACAGGGTGGTCTTGCCGACGCCGTTGGGGCCGATGACGCCGACGATGCCGTTGCGCGGAAGCGTGAAGGACAGACCGTCGATGAGGGTGCGGTCCTCGAAGCCCTTTTGCAGGTTCTTGGCCTCCAGGACCAGTCCGCCGAGGCGCGGTCCCGGCGGGATCTGGATCTCTTCGAAGTCAAGCTTGCGGGTGCGGTCCGCCTCGGCGGCCATTTCCTCGTAGCGGGCCAGACGGGCCTTGGACTTGGTCTGGCGGCCCTTGGCGTTGGAGCGGACCCACTCAAGCTCTTCGGTGAGGCGCTTAGCCTGCTTGGCGTCCTTCTTGCCCTGGATTTCGAGGCGGGCGCGCTTCTTTTCCAGGTAGGTGGAGTAGTTGCCCTCGTACGGGTAGAGGTGGCCGCGGTCAACCTCGGCAATCCATTCCGCGACGTGGTCCAGGAAGTAGCGGTCGTGGGTGACGGCCAGGACGGCTCCGGCGTAGCTGGAGAGGTGCTGTTCGAGCCACAGCACGCTCTCGGCGTCCAGGTGGTTGGTGGGCTCGTCGAGCAGCAGCAGGTCAGGCTTCTGCAGGAGTAGCTTGCAAAGGGCCACGCGGCGGCGCTCACCACCGGAAAGGAGGGTGACGTCCGCGTCCGCAGGCGGGCACCGGAGGGCGTCCATGGCCTGCTCCAGCTGGGAGTCCAGGTCCCAGGCGTCGGCAGCGTCAATGGCTTCCTGCAGGTGGCCCATTTCTTCGAGAAGGGTGTCATAGTCAGCGTCGGGGCTGGCCATTTCCTCGGAGATCTCATTGAAGCGCTGGATCTTGCCGTAGATCTCGCCAACACCCTCCTGGACATTGCCCAGGACGGTCTTTTCCTCGTTCAGCGGCGGTTCCTGAAGCAGGATCCCCACCGTGTAACCGGGGCTCAGCCGCGCTTCGCCGTTCGAGGGCGTGTCCAGTCCGGCCATGATCTTGAGAATGGTGGACTTACCGGCACCGTTCGGGCCAACAACACCAATCTTGGCGCCCGGGAAGAAGGACATGCTTACGTCATCGAGAATAAGTTTTTCGCCAACGGCCTTGCGGGCCTTGGTCATTGTGTAGATAAATTCCGCCATGGTTCCAAATCTAGTGGGTTGGCGGGGATATCTCACATTCGTCCGTCAGGCGGGAGCTCCCACAAAGCACCTGCCGCTGGCCAGCACCGGGAGGACGGTGACCGTGACGCTGCCGTCCCGGATTTGTCCGATGACACAGTCCGGCCCCTGCAGCACGGCGGCTTCGATGGCATCCACCTCCAGCCCGGTGGGTGTGCGGCTTTCGGAAACCTCCAGGGCTGTGCCCGGGATACCCGCCCCGGTCAGCGCATCCGTCACCTGGGCCGTGGCGGGCCTGGGGGTGCCGGCGGACAGGCGGTTCAATGCGTCGGCGAGGGTCTGCTTCAGCGCAGCCGTAGCCGCTCCTGCGGCGGGGCTGGATACCTGCGCAGCGGCGGCCGGCTCCGGCGAGGCTGACGGCGGGGCCGAAGTGGCCGCCGCCGTGGCGCTTGGGTCTGCCGTCAACACCGCAGGCCCGGGCTGGGACCCACCGGTGCAGGCTGACAATGCTGCAGCACCGGCAAGGCAGCCGGCGACGGCGAGGAGAACCGTGCGGGAAGGAGCACCGGCAGATGGCACGCCGGCCGATGACGGGGACCCCGGCGGGGAATCTGGTGAATGTTTCCGCCGGTGATTCGTGGTACTCGTCATGCCGCCCATTCTGCCACGCCGCAATGGCGGGGTTTGTTGCGGCGTGGCGGGAAGGGAGGCGTGGCGGGCAGGGAGCAGCCGTCCGGCGTGGCAGCGAGCGCAGTGGCTTCAGGTCGCCGCTCCGGCGAGCTCGCCGGTTTCGGTGTTGACGGCAACGTAGTCGCCGTTGGAGTCCTCGATGACGACGTCCTCCGGAATCCCGTCTTCATCCGTGTAGTCCTCCGGCCCCAGGTCCCCGG
>DATFAE010000015.1:0-4980 GCA_035254945.1 Arthrobacter sp.
AAGACCTTGTGCTGTTCCTGCAGGCTGAGCCGGGCGAAGAGCGGAAGGACCTCGGTCCCGGCCAGGCGCCGGTTTGACTGGATCCTGGCGTTCAGTGCCTCCGCCGCGTCACGGATCTCGCGCTCGCCGGAGAAGAAGATCAGGATGTCGCCCGGAGCCTCGGTGGCGAGTTCATCGACGGCGTCGCAGACCGCGTCGAGCGGATCGCGGTCTTCCTCGAGCTCGTCGTCGGATGCGCCTTCGTCATCCGCGGCGCCGGACGCGGGCTGGGACAGCGGCCGGTAGCGGATCTCCACCGGGAACGTCCGGCCGGACACCTCGATGATGGGCGAGGGCTCATCATCGGAGCCGAAGTGCTTGGCAAAGCGCTCCGGATCGATGGTGGCCGAGGTGATGATGATCTTCAGGTCCGGCCGCTGGGGGAGGATGCGCTTGAGGTAGCCCAGGATGAAGTCGATGTTGAGGCTGCGTTCGTGGGCCTCGTCGATGATGATGGCGTTGTATTTGCGCAGCAGCTTGTCGCGCTGGATTTCCGCCAGCAGGATGCCGTCGGTCATGAGCTTGACCTTCGTGGAACGGCTGACCTCCCCCGTGAATCTGACCTGGAAGCCCACTTCCTGGCCGATTTCGACGCCGAGTTCCTCCGCGATGCGCTCCGCCACCGTCCGGGCTGCAAGCCGACGCGGCTGCGTGTGCCCGATCAGGCCGTTGTCGCCAAGGCCCAGTTCCAGGCACATCTTGGGAATCTGGGTGGTCTTACCTGAGCCGGTCTCGCCGGCAATGATGGTCACCTGGTTGGCGGCGATGGCGGCCATCAGGTCCTCGCGGCGCTCGGAAACCGGCAGCTCGGCGGGGTAGGAGATGTGAAAGGTCATGGCTTGAACCAGTCTACTGTGGGCCGCGGCGGCCATTGCGAGGGTGTTACGGCCGGCACCTGGGTGCGGATGACGCCGTCGTACGTCTCCTGCCGTGTCCGCCGCGCCGGCATTCACGGCTGCCGCCGGCCGCCGCGCACAAAAGCGAGCAAGGCGCGCACACCGCATAAAGCGCGCAAACCGCGCCCGCCGCGCAAACCGCGCCCACCTCGCAAAGAAGGACCCGGCTTCGGGAAGCCGGGTCCTTGCGGGGTGGACGCTGAAGGGCGGATCTGCGGGTCAGAATATGCGGAGTGTGTAGCTGGTGCTGGGCAGGTCCAGGGCGGACCAGGACTGGTCGGAGGTGACAGGAGGGGTGTGGCCGAAGCCGTCGCGGAGGACCGCGGCGATCGTGGCGGCGAGGACGAGGAGGAGCAGTACAGCGATGATGATTCCGAAGATTTCCATGGCTCAATGCTGCTCCGATACGGGGTCGACAAACAGTGGCAGAAATGCCCAAAAAGCTATAATTTCTGCCACAATGGATTCATGCTCAAGTCAGTCGCAGTCATCGTGGTTCCCAATTTCTCAATCTTCGAATTCGCGACCGCCTGCGAGGTGTTCGGCATCGACAGATCCGCCCGCGGCGGCAGCGTTCCGGCGTTCGACTTCAAGGTCTGCACGCCCGAGCCAGGAAACCTCAGGATGAAATCGGGCCTGTCCATGAACGTTCCCCTAGGGCTTGAGGCCGCGGCGGACGCCGATCTGGTGGTCATGACGCCTTACGGGCGGGATGACGACGTCCCCGAGTCCGTGATGGAGGCGCTGCGTGCGGCAGACGCCCGGGGGGCCTGGGTGATGTCCATCTGCTCGGGTGCTTTTGCGCTGGCCCGCGCCGGCCTGCTGAACGGCCGGCGCTGCACCACCCACTGGCACTACTCGCATGAGCTCGCGAGCCGGTATCCGGACGTGCAGGTGGATGAAAATGTGCTCTACGTCCAGGACGGAAACATCATCACCAGCGCAGGCACGGCAGCGGGGATTGACGCCTGCCTCCATCTGGTACGCGTGGAGCTGGGCGCGAATGTAGCAGCCGCGATTGCGCGGGACATGGTGGTTCCGCCGCACCGTGACGGCGGCCAGGCGCAGTTCATCGACCGGCCCATGCCCACCTGTGGCTCAGCTCCGATGGAGGAGCTGCTGCGCTGGATGGTGCAGAACCTGGACCGTGAGCACACGGTCAACGAGCTGGCTGCCCGGGTACACATGTCGGCCAGGACCTTCGCGCGCCGCTTCCGCTCGGAGACGGGGGCAACGCCGGCGGCGTGGCTCAACTCCCAGCGCGTCCTGCGTGCGCAGGAGCTGCTGGAATCCACTGACCTCAACATCGATGAAGTGGCGCGGGAATCAGGGTTTGGGCATCCCGTGCTTTTGCGGCACCATTTCGCCAAGGTGCTGGATACCAGCCCGCAGTCCTACCGTCGGGCCTTCCGGGGGCAGCTCGTGACGGCGGGTTAGGCGATTTGAGGATTTGAGCCCGCCAGGCCATGCCGCGGGTGGCCTGTCCTAGCCCGGGTGGTCCTCGGCGGCTGCCCGGGCGCTGTCAACCAGTACGCGCCAAGGTCCGGTGACAGCCTGCTCCGGCAGCGCCGCCCGCCTCTGGCCGGCCCGGATCGCGTAGATGAAACGGTCGGCCTGGTTGCCCTCCGCCTCGGCGGCTGCCGCCCTGACCGTCTTAGGCACTGCGTCCCACGGGCAGGCTTCGACAATGGGCTGCCACTGGCTTTTGGCGCTCTCGGTCTGGGCGTGCACTGTCCAAACTCTCGTGAGGGCGGCGACGCCGCCGCTGCGCTCTACGCTGATCTTCATAGCCGGCCCCGGGCTTTCCTGAGCCGGGCCGCTGGGTGGAAGACGGCCAGGCGTTCAACTAAAGCTTGACCTTCACAGTTTCCCACGCCTGCCGCACGGCGTCATGCTCGGGGGAGCCGGAACCAAAAAGTTCGACGGCGGATGCCGCCGTCGCCCTCGCAAAGACACTGAAGGTGGATGTCGGCGGCAACGATCCGCCGGTAAGCGTTTCATACCAGATCCGGCCGGGGGAGTCCCAGGCATTGCCTCCCAGTGCTTCTGCGACCAGAAAAAACGCGCGGTTGGGGATCCCCGAGTTGATATGGACACCGCCGTTGTCGGCGCTGGTGCGAACGTAGGAGTCCATGGAGTCCGGCTGTGGGTCCTTCCCGAGGACATCGTCGTCGTAGGCGGTGCCTGGAGCCTTTATGGAACGCAGGGCTGAACCTTCCACCTGCTCGGTGAAGAGTCCTTCGCCGATGAGCCAGCTGGCCTCCTTGGCAGACTCTTGCTTCAAGTACTGCTCCACCAGTGCGCCAAAGACGTCCGACATGGATTCGTTGATGGCTCCGGCCTGGTTTCGGTAGGCCAGCCCCGCCGAGTACTGGGTGACGCCGTGGGCCAATTCATGGCCAATTACGCTGAGTGACCGGGTGAAGCGCTCGAAGACTTCGCCGTCGCCGTCGCCAAATACCATCTGGTTGCCGTCCCAGAACGCGTTGTCATAGAGCTTTCCGAAATGAACTGTGGCGTCGAGGGGAAGACCCAAGCCGTCGATCGAATTCCGGCCGAAGACCTCAGCGTAGAGCCGGTGCGTGTGGCCCAGCCCGTCGTAGGCCTCATCCGCCGATGCGTCGTTTATCTTCGGTTCGCCCTCTTTGCGGACCAGCTTGCCGGGAAGGTTCTCGGCTCCGGCTGCATCGTAGATGGTCCGGTTGGGCGGTCCGGCCTGGACCTGCCGGAGTCCCGGCGGAGTGGTTCTGGCTGGCTGGGCACGGGACTCCTGAACTGACCGGACATGGCTCAGGGCCTCCTTCGCGGCCCGGGCGGCAGCGGAAAACTGCGGTGCGTCCTGGCGGGCCAACCGGCGCAGTATGTAGGGCGGAATGATGGAACAGAATGTGGCTGAAGTATGCACGGCCTACCCCCTTGAGTTGGTTGAAACAGCCTACGAGGGGCCACTGACAAAGTAGTGCAGCCACACCCCCCGGGCGCGAACGTACACTTGCGGCCCTCCACTTAAACGCCCCGGAGAATCAGCTGGACCGCCGGGATGACCGAGCTGGAGACCCGGGTGGTCCGAGGTTATCCACATAGGCCGCCTGCTTCGCCGTTATTGTCGGTGCCTCGCTGGATGATTTGGATATGGAAAGCAGGGCAGCGGAGGAGGCGGTGGAGGCCTTTATGGCTTCGGCCGCGGAGCTGGCTGACTGTGTGCGCCGCGGGGTAGGCGGTGCCGGCTCCGGGGGTCCGGATCCTCTTCGGGAGCAGGCGGATGCGTGCCTGGACGGGCTCGCGGTATCGGCGCGGGTTGATGCCATGGTGGCCGCCTTGACGGTGCGCCTGGCCGCGGGATTCGCGGATAAGTCCATGGCCTTGGACGGTCCGGCCAGGACTCCGGGTGAGCATACGGCCCAGGAAATGGCGGCGGTCGCGGAGGTCGCGTGTGCCCTGACCGTGAGCGAACGCTCGGCCTCCGCGTTGCTGGGCCAGTCCCGCGAACTCACCACCACACTGCCGCGGACCCTGGCGGCGTTGGAGAATGGGTCGATTTCGTGGCAGCACGCGAGGGTCATGGTCGACGAAACGGCCAGCCTGGACCCCGCAGGCGCCGCCGCACTGGAAGCCCATTTCCTGGACCCTGGTGTGGTGAATCCGGCCGGTGAGCTGATCCCGTCGCGGTTACGGCACAAAGCCCGGACCTGGCGCGAACGCCACCATCCGGAGAGCATCGAAAAACGCCACGCCAAGAGCGTCCTGGACCGGCGGCTGGAATACGCACCGGACCGGGACGGCATGGCCTGGCTCTCCGCCTACCTTCCCGCGCACCAGGCCGCCGGGATCTGGAACGGCGTCACCGCCACAGCCCGGACACTCCAAGGCCCCACCGAGTCCCGCACCCTCACCCAGCTCCGCGCAGACATCGCGGCCAAACTGCTCCTGGGCGCCGGCTTCACCACCAACAGCGCAACGGCCGGCAGTACAGACTCAACCGCTCGCAGCACCAGCGATGGTGGCGTGGCTGGCGGCGTTTCAGCCACGGACGGGGTCGATGCCG
>DATFAE010000016.1:0-26718 GCA_035254945.1 Arthrobacter sp.
TTTTTGGCAGGTACTGATCCTCTGCTTGCTATTCCCCACGTCCCGCTAAAGCCGCTTCGCGGCGAGCGGGGACGCAGGGACCCTTTTACGCAAGCTGCCGGACCAGTACCTGCCTCCGAGCGATAAACCGCGACGGCGGCGAGTCACCTTTGCCGGGTGACTCGCCGCCGTCGTTCTTATCCCATCGATTGCTCCGTAACTGCCCTTATGGCACCTCAAAACGGCTCTTACGGAGCAATCGATGGGGGTTAATCCAGGCCGCGGCGCTTTAGGAGGGGTTCCAGCGCTGCGTCGCGTCCGCGGAGGGCGCGGAAGGATTCCAGCGGGTCCCTGCTGTTTCCTCGGGACAGCAGCTCCTGGCGGAAGCGTTCGCCGTTGGCGCGGGTCATGCCTCCGTTCTCGGTGAACCAGTCCACCGTTTCCGCGTCCAGGACCTCGCTCCAGATGTACGAGTAATAGCCGGCCGCATAACCTGCCCCGGCGAAGATGTGCTGGAAATACCCGGTGCGGTAACGGGGCGGAATCAGGGCGTGGGCCACCCCCGCGGCGGCGAGTGATTTGGCTTCAAATGCCAGGACGTCGTCCGGGATCCCTGTTTCGTCAAGCACATGCCAGGCCAGGTCGAGCAGCGCGGCGCCCAGATACTCGGTGGTGGCGAAGCCCTCGCCCCACAGCCGTGATTCGTTGAGCCTGTCCACGACGTCCTGGGGAAGCGGCTCGCCCGTGGCGTAATGGCGTGCGTAGTTGGCCAGCACCTCCGGCCACAGGATCCACATCTCGTTGACCTGGGACGGGTATTCCACGAAGTCCCGTGGCACTGCGGTTCCGGAGAACCGCGGATACGTCACGTTGGAGAACAGCCCGTGCAGCGCGTGCCCGAATTCGTGGAAAGTTGTGCGCAGTTCGTCCAGCGTCAGGAGGGTGGGTTCCCCGGCCGGCGGTTTGGAGATGTTCAGGTTATTGATGACCACCGCCCGGGTCCCCAACAGGCCGGACTGTTCTACCAGCGAGTTCATCCAGGCCCCGCCGCGCTTGGACTCCCGGGTGTAGTAGTCGCCCAGGAACAGTCCCAAGGCGCTGCCGTCTTCGTTCCGCACCTCCCAGACACGGACGTCCGGGTGGTAGCCGGCCAGGTCAGCCCGTTCGTGGAACGTGATGCCAAACAAGGCCGTCGCGGCGTAAAAGACCCCGTCCTTGAGCACCCTGTCCAGCTCGAAGTAGGGCCGCAGGGCCTGCTCATCAACAGCGTATTTCCCGCGCCGGACCTTGGCCGAGTAGAACGCCCAGTCCCACGCTTCCAACGGGTGCCCGGCAATGTCAGCCAGCGCCGCGGCTTCGGCGTCCGCGTTCCGGACGGCGGCAGGGGCCAGCCGGTTCAGCATGGCCTGGACAGCTTCGAAGTCCGGCGCCGTCTGCCGGTCCACCAGCAGTTCGGCGTAGTTGGCGAAACCCAGCAGCCTGGCCTGCTCGGCCCGCAGCCGGGCCATGGACCGTACGGGTTCCAGAACGTCCAGGCTTCCCCCGTCACTTCCCCTGCCAATGGAGGCTTCAAACAGCCGACGGCGGACATCCCGGTTTTCGAGGACGGCCATGGCGGGCTGGTTGCTCGGCTGGATCAGGGTCAGGAGGAACCTGCCTTCGTGCCCCGCCGCGTGGGCGGCTTCGGCGGCGCCTGCGATGTCATCGGCCGGCATGCCGGCCAGGTCCTCCCGGTCCAGCAGGAGGGCCGCAGACTTCATGGCTTCCTTGACCCGCTGGCCGAAGTCCGTGCCGAGCCGGGAAAGCTCCGCGTTCACAGCCTTCAGCCGTTCCTGGTCCGGGCCGTCAAGCTGGATCCCCGACTGCCGGAACTCCTTCAGGTACTCCTCAACGAGCCGCACCGCTTCCGGCTCGAGGCCCGCGGTGTCAATGGCTGCGAACCGGTCGAAAAGGGCACGGTTCAGGTACACCTCGTCCTGGTGTGCGGTGAGCAGCGGAGTCAGCTCCCTTTCGAGGTCGCGGATCGCGTCCGAGGCGTCGGCTGACACCAGCGTGAAAAAGGACGCGGCCGCCCGTTCCAGCAACCGGCCCGCCTGCTCCATGGCCACAGCGGTGTTCGCAAACGTCGCGGGCTCCGGATTGTCCACGATGGCCTGGATTTCGGCGAGGTGCCCGGCCAGTCCTGCGTGCACCGCCTCGGCGTAGTGCTGTTCGGAGATCCGGGCAAAGGGTGGCAACTGGAATGGCAACGGACTGGGGCTGAGGAGCGGATTCGTCATGAAGTAAAGCTTTCATATGCGGCTGTGCATCTCAATGAGCCAAATGCGCGGTTCTGCCCGGTTCCAAACCTAGAATTGCGCTTATGGGGAACAGAATCGGCGCTACTGCCGCGCGTGCCGGCGCGGCCTTGTCCGCGGTCATCGTTGCCGGCGCCATGGCGGGCTGCGGCCTGATCGCCGAACAGACCGGACCATCGGCAAGTGCCGGCACCAGTGCCGGGACGGGACAGGCCAGCGCCACTCCGACGCCGGCACCAACACCCACGCCCACTCCCACCCCGGGCGCTGGACCGGCGTGTCCCACCCTGCGATGCACCTCGGTCCTGGTCACTGGCGACATGCTGGTCCACACCCAGCTCTGGCAGCAGGCGCAGCAGGACGCCGCCGCGGCAGGCAAACCCGGGCTGGACTTCACCCCGCTCCTTGAGGGGCAGCGCAGGTACATCCAGGCCAGCGACCTCGCCGTCTGCCACCAGGAAACACCGGTGGCAGGGCCTGACGGGCCCTTCTCGGCGTACCCTTCGTTCAACGTCCCGCCACAGATCATCGCTGCCTCCAAGGCGGTGGGTTACCAGGCCTGCACCACCGCCAGCAACCACACCATCGACCGGAGTACGGACGGCCTGTTGCGCACGCTGGATGCGCTGGACGCCGCAGGGCTCAAGCACACGGGTTCCTACCGCACAGAGGCTGAGTCGCAGGGCATCCTGATCCTGCAGACACCCGCCGCCAAGATCGCCATCGTCCAAGGGACCTACGGCCTCAACGGCCTGTCCCCTGAATACCCCTGGCAGGTTGACATGCTGGATGCACCCACCATGATCGCCAAGGCTGTTAAGGCGCGGGCTCTTGGCGCAGACATTGTGCTCGGTGCCATGCACGCGGGGGATGAGTACGCCAGCGAAGCCAACGCCCAGCAGCAGGAGGTGGCCCACGCCCTGGTGGACAGCGGACAGTTCACCATGATCTATGGCCACCACACCCATTCCGTGCTGCCCATCGAAAACTACAGGGGCACCTGGATTGTCTACGGGCTGGGCAACGGCGTCACCGAACTGTCGCCCTGGTATGTCGTGAACAATGAGGGCCTGCTGGTGCGGGCGCAGTTCAGTCAGGACGCAGCCGGCAAATGGACGCCCTCTGACCTTGCCTGGGCCCCTTCCGTCATCGTCCGCGATCCGTACCGCTGGTGCTCTGTGGCATCGGATGCACCACAGGGCGTCTGCGCCACGCCCGAGGCGGACGCCGCCACCCGGCAGAGGACCGCCGCCGTCGTGGAGTCCATGGGGGCCGCCACAGCAGGAGCGCACGAACTCCTGATTACCAAGGAACCCTGAGCATGTCCGGCCCGGATTCGGCCCTGCGGCCAAGGCGTGCGGCTATCTTCGGGGTGCCCGTCCGGCTGACAGGTCCAGTGGCCATAGGGATCCTGGCCATTGGCTACGGCGTGCTGTGGCTTGTGACCCGTCCCGCAGGAGAACCATCTGGCCGCTACCTCGGCCAGCTCTTCGGAGGGGAATCCATTCTCCTCATGTCGATTGCCTTGGTGCTGATCAGCACCCTCCCGCAGGTCGAGCGGGTTTTTGGCGGCATAGACTATGCGGCCATCTGGCACCGTCGACTCGCCATCGCCGGGACAGTGCTTCTGCTGCCCCATGTGGAACTGGCATCCAACCCGCAGGCCACCAGCCTGGGCAAAGCGCTGGCTGTACCAGGAGCTGTGGGCTTGGCCGCATTGATCGTCTGGGCCATTCTGCCTCGTTGGCGCACAATGCTGCCCGCTGTTGTGCATGGTGTTGTACTCCGGGCCCGCGAATCGTGGCCTGTGAAGGTGGTCACCCGGGTACTGGGCGGCTACGAAAGGTGGCGGTCTTTTCATCGCCTGACAGGCCTGTTCGTGGCGGCCGGCTTCGTCCACGGCCTCCTGGACGCCACGGTCTTTGAGTCGACGCCCGTGCTGCGCTGGAGTTACGTCGTGATCGGCGGCGTTGGACTGGGTTTCTATGCCTACCGTGAACTGATGGCCCGCCGGTTCCTCCCGCATCACGACTACCAAGTGGACGCTGTGCGCACAGTTGGGCCCGGACTGGTCGATGTACACCTTAAACCTTTGGGGAAGCCCCTGCACTTCAGGCCGGGCCAATTCGCCATGATTTACCTGGAGACGAAGGATGGCTGGCAGCGGCATCCCTTTTCGATTTCAGGAGCACCTGCCGACGAGGGAATCCGGATTACGGTCAAGGCACTTGGGGACCACACCACCAAACTTCCGGAGGTCGTTCAGCCCGGCATGCCGGCGGTGGTCAGTGGACCCTATGGCAGGTTTGACCGCCGGACCGGGACGGCCCGCCAGGTGTGGATCGCCGGCGGTGTCGGTATCACGCCGTTCCTGAGCTGGCTACGGGCTCTCGATGGGGAGCTGACGGAGACCGTCGACTTTTTCGTCACGTCGGCCGGCCCTTCACCGTTCGGGGAAGAGATCAAAAGAATCGCGAAGGCCCACCCGCGACTTACCGTCCATCTGATCGACACCAGGACGGAGGGCCGCCTGACACCCCAGCGGGTTCTTGACGAAGTCAACGCCGATCCGCGTGAATTGTCCGTCTTCATGGGCGGCCCGGACAGGATGTTGCGCGAGTTCCGCAAGGCGCTCCGGGCCTCGGGCGTCCGTGCCGCTAACATCCACCGCGAGTACTTCCACTGGCGCTGACGTGAGGGCCATGTGGCGGTGTGGTCCGGCGTGGATGCGTCAGCGGGGGCGTCGGGCCGCATGTTCCCGGGCCAGCACCGCGTAGTGGTCGTCCGGGCTGCCGGGCACAAAAGCGCCAAACTTGCGTTCCGCGGCCGTCCTGATGAGGAAATCGGCAATGGCAGGGTTCTTCGGCAGCAGCGATCCGTGCAGGTAGCTGGCCACGATGTTCTTATAGCGGGCGCCCTCCTGCCCGTCGCTGCTGTTGTTTCCCGTTCCCTTGGCCACTGTCCCCAGCGGACGGACACCGCTGCCAAGCGTGGTCTGGCCGCTGTGGTTCTCGTACCCGAGGACGTCGCCGAACTCGGTGGTGGCCACCTTCACGTTGCCGATCAGGCGTTCGTCGGTGCCGTGGGTCTCCACGTCCAGCACCCCGATCCCCGGAATGACCGAGCCCGAGCGGGTCTTGAAGAAACGTCCGAACAGCTGGTACAGGCCGCAGATCAGCAGCATCGGGGCGCCGTCCTCGGCCAGTTCGGCGAGGACACCGGCCCGTGACTGCAGGTCATCCTGGATGACCAGCTGTCCACTGTCCTGCCCGCCGCCGCCCACGATGATGTCGACGTCGTCCGGAAAGTCGTCGCCGACGTTGTACTCAAGCAGTTCGGGAGTGTAGCCATGCCAGCTGATCCGCTGCTTGAGGACCAGGGCATTGCCCCAGTCGCCGTAAATATTCATGTCCCGCGGATAGAGCTGCAGCACGCGGAGGCTTCCCTTGCTTCCCTGCGGGTCCTGGGTGTCCGGGCTCACGAGACTACCTCGACTGTGGTGATTTTGGACAGCTCGCGGCGGATGGCCATCATGGCTGTGTACGTGCAGAAGATCCTCTTCGGCTTGCCCTCGGCCTCACGGATGAACGCGGTGAGGGCAGCCGGGATGTCAGTCTGGACCGCACCGATCCGGACGTCGTCGTACTGCAGGCGCAGCGCCATGTCGTAGGCCCGGGACCCCGTCAGCTGGTCCACGCCCTCATCGCGCAGCGAATCGAATTCGACGTCCCACAGCCAGGACATGTCCCGGCCATCGGCATAGTTGTCGTTGATCGCGATCATGGTGGCGTAGCCGCCTGCAGGGAAGGACTTCAGGCCCAGCCGGAAACCGCTGGGGTTCTTGACCAGCACCAGGTCCAGGGGTTGGCCGTCCACCGTGAGGCTTTCGCCGCGGCCAAAGGCCGGCTCCACCTGCGACAGTGCGGTGAGCAGCGTGCCGTGATCGGCCGTCGCCGCGCCGCCGCCGCAAATCGCGCGGGCCAGCACCAACGCGGCCGCGGCATTAAAGATGTTGTAGACACCCCGGAGCTTCATCGCGGTGGTGACCGTGACGCCGTCGTACTCAAAGTCCGCGGTGTCCGGCCCCACTTTGCGGAGTACGACGTCGGCCGGCGGCTTTTCGGGGAGGGCGGCAGGGGCCGGGCTGCCGGGCGCTGCCCGCATGTCGTCGTCGTTGGGGAACGTGCTGAGCAGGGAATCGTCCAGGCCGAAGTACTGGACGTCCTGGCCGGTGAGGGTGTCCGCGATCCGGGCGACCCGCGGGTCTTCGCGGTTGAGGACCACCGTGCCGGTGGTCTTCGCGGCGATGTGCTGCAGCAGCTGTGCCGTTTTGTCGATCTCGCCGAACCGGTCCAGCTGATCCCGCAGCACGTTCAGAAGGAGGCTGTAGCGGGGCGGGACGCGGTTCACGAAATGCACCGCGTGGGCTTCGTCGAGTTCCAGGACGGCGACGTCGGCTGTCAGCCTGCCGCGCCAGTCCACCTCCCCCAGCAGCGCTGCTGCCACGCCACGGGTGAAGTTGCTGCCGGTGCGGTTGGTGAAGACCTTCAGTCCCTGGCTTTCCAGCAGTTCAACCACCATTTTGGTGGTGGTGGTTTTGCCGTTGGTGCCACTGACCACGGCCACGCCGTGGGGGAGGGTGGCGAGTGTCCGCTGCATAAAGCCGGGGTCGATTTTCTCGACCACCAGCCCGGGCAGGGCGGACCCGCCGCCCCTGAGCCGGGACACCCGGCGGACCAGCTTGCCGAGCGGAACACTGATGTAAAGCATGCTCTGTAATATATCCCAGCAACGGCATGGAACCCCGCCCCGGAAGGGCCCCCGGCGAGGGCCGGGGCAGTTCTCGCATTATGCTGAATGGATGACTACCCCCCTTTCGGCCGCTTCTGCACGCGTGGGCACGGGCCTGCGGATCGGCGTCCTGGCGCTCCAGGGCGACTTCCGCGAACACCTCGTGGCCGTCGAGGCCGCAGGCGCCATAGGTGTTGGAATCCGCCGGCCCAAGGAACTGGACGACTTGGACGGACTCATCATTCCAGGCGGCGAATCCACGGCCATCGACAAGCTGGCCCGGGCTTTTGAACTGGACGGCCCGCTGAAGGAACGCATCCGCGAAGGCCTGCCGGTCTACGGTTCATGTGCCGGCATGATCCTCCTGGCCGATGAGATCGCCGACCCCGCCACTGACCTGGCCGGCAACCCGCAGCAGACCTTCGGCGGCCTGGACATTACCGTGCGGCGCAACGCCTTCGGGCGGCAGCGCGAGTCCTTCGAAACGGACCTGGACTTCAAGGGCCTGGACTTCAGTGCCACGGAAACCGGCGTAGCCCCGGTGCACGCCGTGTTCATCCGCGGCCCCTGGGTGGAACGCGTCGGTGCCGACGTGGAGGTCCTGGCCCAGGTGGAGCCCGCAGACCCTGAACACGCGTCCCACGCGGCAAGCCTGCCGGGGACGGCTAGAATTGTTGCAGTGCGTTCAGGCCACCTGCTGGCCACCTCCTTCCACCCGGAAGTGACTGGGGAGAAACGCGTACACGAACTTTTTATCCGCATGATCAGAGGAGAAGCGTAAAGCATGTCAGGCCACTCCAAATGGGCAACGACCAAGCACAAGAAGGCCATCCTCGATAGCCGCCGCGCAAAATCGTTCGCCAAGCTGATCAAGAACATCGAAGTCGCTGCACGCATGGGCGGCCCGGACCTCGCCGGCAACCCGAGCCTCGAACTCGCTGTCACCAAGGCCAAGAAAACCTCCGTTCCCGCCGACAACATCGACCGCGCCATCAAGCGCGGCGCCGGCCTCACCGGTGAAGTGGTTGACTACACCGAGATCATGTACGAATGCCGCGGTCCGCAGGGCTCGGCCCTGCTCATCGAGTGCCTGACAGACAACAAGAACCGCGCCGCGTCCGAAGTCCGCCTGGCCATTTCCCGGAATGGCGGAACCATCGCCGATCCCGGTTCGGTCAGCTACCTCTTCAGCCGCAAGGGCGTGGTGTCCCTGCCCAAGAAGGAACTCACTGAGGACGACGTCCTCATGGCAGTCCTCGACGCCGGCGCCGAGGAAGTCAAAGACAACGGCGACACCTTCGAGATCCACTCGGACCCGAAGGACCTCCAGGCTGTTCGCGACGCCCTGAAGGAAGCCGGAATCGAATACGACACCGACGAAGCCGAGTTCGTTCCATCCATGGAAGTACCCCTCGACCTCGAGGCTGCCAAGAAGTTCATGAAGCTCGTTGACGCCCTGGAAGACCTCGACGACGTCCAGAACGTCTACAGCAACGCCGACCTCAGCGACGAAGTCCAGGCTGCCCTGGAATCCGAGTGACGTTCCGCGTTGAGGCTTAGGGCGGCTGTCTCAGGGTGACGCTTCGCGTACTGGGCGTTGACCCCGGCCTCACCCGCTGCGGCATCGGCGTCGTCGACGTCGAGAGGAACCGGCGGGCCACGATGGTGGCCGTCGGGGTGGTGGGCACCTCCCCGGAGGAGACCTTGGACCAGCGGCTCCTGGTCATTGCCCTGGCCATCGACGAGTGGCTGGACCGCTACGAACCGCACGTCCTCGCCGTCGAACGTGTCTTCTCCCAGCTGAACGTCAGCACGGTCATGGGCGTTGCGCAGGCCTCCGGGGTGGTAATCGCCGCCGCAGCCCGTCGCGGCATCCCGGTGGCGCTGCACACGCCGTCGGAAGTCAAAGCCGCCGTCACCGGCAGCGGAAACTCCAACAAGGAAGCCGTGACCAAACTGGTTACGAAGATCCTCCGGCTTGATGCGCCGCCGCGCCCCGCCGACGCCGCGGATGCCCTGGCGCTGGCCATTACCCACGCCTGGCGGGCAGGCAGCGGCGCCTCCGTAGCCACAACCGGACCCGGCAGCCTGTCGCTGACACCGGCCCAGCGCGCCTGGGCGGAAGCCGAGGCGAAGGCGCGGCGCGCACGGTGAATGTCCGCAGCACTTGCTAGGGTATTCGTAGATATGTTCGGATAGCCGGTCCTGCTTTTGGGAGCCCGGCAGTACACCAGGAGCCCGGCCTTGATCAGTTTCCTCCGCGGAACCGTAGCCCACGTAGGCCTTTCCACGGCCGTGATCGACCTCAATGGCGCGGGAATGAGCGTTAACGCCACACCCCAGACCCTCAGCCGCCTCCGCATGGGCGAGGAAGGCAAGCTCTTCACCTCCCTGATCGTCCGAGAGGATTCGCTCACCCTGTTCGGATTCGCTTCCGACGACGAACGCGAAGTTTTCGATGTCCTGCTCAGCGTCAGTGGCGTGGGTCCCCGGCTCGCGCTGGCCGTCCTGGCCGTGCACGAGCCTGAAGCCATCCGCGTTGCCGCGCACACCGGAGACAGCAAAACGTTCACGAAGGTCCCCGGCATCGGCCCCAAAGTCGCCGGCCGGATCGTGCTGGAACTAGCCGGCAAGCTGGTGCCGCACGGAACGGCAGGTGCAGCCAGCGTGGCCACCCCGGCCGAGGCCGCCTGGAAACCGCAGGTGGTGGCGGCCATGACCAGCCTTGGCTGGTCGGAAAAGGACGCCACGTCGAGCATCGACAAGGCCCTCGCCGACGACCCCGAGGTCTCCTTCCGCGGCAACGTGGCTGAAATCCTGCGGACCACGCTGCGCTGGCTGGGACAGGACGGCGCGCGGGCCGGAAACCGCGTAGGCAGCCGTGGCTGACGCATCGGTAGTGGCGGCCGTCGAGGAGCCCGAGGACCGGGCCATTGAAGCCGCACTCCGGCCCAAGAACCTGGATGATTTCGTGGGCCAGCACCGGGTCCGCAAACAGCTCTCGCTTGTCCTGCAGGCGTCCCGGATGCGTGGACGCAGCGCTGACCACGTCCTGTTCTCGGGGCCGCCCGGCCTGGGCAAGACCACGCTGGCCATGATTGTCGCCGCCGAAATGAACGCGCCCCTGCGCATCAGCAGCGGCCCGGCCATCCAGCACGCCGGCGACCTCGCGGCCATCCTTTCCTCCCTCTCCGAAGGTGAGGTCCTCTTCCTGGACGAGATCCACCGGATGTCCCGGCCTGCAGAGGAAATGCTGTACATGGCCATGGAGGACTTCCGGGTGGACATTGTGGTGGGCAAGGGTGCCGGTGCCACCGCGATTCCGCTGGACCTGCCGCCCTTCACCTTGGTGGGGGCCACCACCCGCGCCGGGCTGCTGCCCGGTCCGCTGCGTGACAGGTTCGGTTTCACCGGGCACCTTGAGTTCTACTCGGTGCCCGAACTGGAACTGGTCCTCAGGAGGTCCGCCGGGCTGCTGGACCTGAAGGTCAACTCCGCCGGCTTCAGCGAAATCGCCGGACGGTCCCGGGGTACGCCGCGAATTGCCAACCGCCTCCTGCGCCGCGTGCGCGACTGGGCGCTGGTCCACGGAATCGAACAGATCGATGCCCGCGCCGCCTCCGCGGCGCTGGACATGTACGAAGTGGACAAGCGGGGCCTGGACAGGCTCGACCGTGCTGTCCTCGAGGCGCTCATCACCAAATTCGGCGGCGGGCCCGTGGGCCTGTCCACCCTGGCGATCGCGGTGGGTGAAGAAACGGAGACCGTCGAAACCGTGGCGGAGCCGTTCCTGGTCCGCGAAGGGCTCCTGGGCCGGACGCCCAGGGGCCGCATCGCCATGGCGCCGGCCTGGACCCACCTCGGCTATGCCATCCCGTCCGGGATCTTCAGCCAGGAACCGCTGGACCTCTTCGAAGCAGACAGCGACGGCGGCGAAGACGCCGTCAACTGGGCACCCAACAGCCCGTAGCGCCGTCCTTTCAGCTTTTCCCTTTAGACTGGGTATGACGCCCGGCACGTTCGCGTCTTTGTTCCCGCAGGTGGCTCCAGCAGCTGCCGATGGATGCCAGGTGGTTCGCCGCCCGGCCACCCGGTTCAAAGCGGACGGCGCCTTAAACCAATACGCCAGTACAGATCGGAAACATCCCTGTGGATCCCATGAACATCGTCTTGTTCGCCATGCTCGGAATTTTTATCTTTATGATGTTCCGCCGCAACAAGAAGACCAAGGAGCAGCAAGCAACGCTGCAGTCCCAGTTCGCCCCTGGGGTTGAGGTCATGACGAGCTTCGGTCTCTTTGGCCGGATTGTCTCCATGGACGATGAAGAGAACAAAGTGGTGCTGGAGCTCTCTCCCGGCAACCTTGCGACAGTGCACCGCCAGGCTGTTACCAAAATTGTTGAGCCGGCTGCTGTTGTTGAGGACGAGCCCACGGTGGTCCCCAATGATGCGTCATCGCTGACTGCCCAGGACGCCGAAAGTGCCGGTACACCCGCCACGGCCGTCGAGACCCCGGACGAGACCCTGAAGCGCCTCAACGACGAAGGCAAGAAGGACAGCTAGTCCCGCTCCCCGCATTCCAGCACCTCTACGGCCGCGGGTTGCCGCCGATGGGAGCTTTAAGCTCCTGTCGGCGGTTCTTCCGTGAATAAGAGAAAGATCGACAATGGCACGAACTGGCCCCAAAAAATCAGGCCTCAGGGTACTCGTCTGGCTTGGCGTAGTCCTCGCTGTGCTGACGGCTGTCCTTGCCGGCGGCACCATCGCCGGCCAGGCCAGCTGGGCACCCAAGCTGGCACTGGACCTCGAAGGCGGCACCCAGATGATCCTGGCGCCCAAGGTTGAGGGCGGTTCGGACATTAATGAGGAGCAGCTCAACCAGGCGGTGGCCATCATCCGCCAGCGCGTTGACGGCTCCGGCGTTGCCGAAGCGGAAATCAGCACCCAATCCGGCCGCAACGTGGTGGTCAGCCTTCCCGGCACACCCTCCACCCAGACGCGGGCCCTGATCCAGGCCTCGGCAGACATGAACTTCCGCCCGGTCCTCCTCAACGGAGCCGGCGCTGCGGTCCCCGCCGAGTCCCTGACGCCCGAGGACCAGTTGCCGAAGCCGACGGCCGAACCTGCCAACAGCAGCGACATCAACTGGATCACGGCCGAGGTCTACCGTCAGTTCGAGACCCTCGACTGCGACAACCCGTCGCAGGATAAGCAGGAACGCTCCGACCCCGCCAAGCCGCTCGTGACCTGTGAGCCCGCAACGGCCACCTCGCCGGCCATCAAGTACATCCTGGGTCCTGTGGAGGTCAAGGGCAGTAACATCGTCACTTCCTCCTTCCAGCTCCAGCAGGGTGCACAGGGTGCTGTGACCAATGAATGGGCCGTCAACATCCAGTTCGACGGCGAAGGAACGGCCAAGTTCAAAGAGGTCACCGAACGCCTGAACCAGTTCTACGTGGCAGCGGGCGGCGAGACCGGCACCGACCCCAAGTCGCAGTTCGCGATTGTGCTGGATGACCAGGTCATCTCCGCGCCGCGTTCCCTGGCTGTCATCACGGACGGCCGCCCGCAGATTACCGGCGGCTTCACCGAGCAGACGGCCAAGGCACTTTCCGACCAGCTCCGCTTTGGCGCGCTGCCCATCAGCTTCGAGATCCAGAGTGAACAGCAGATCTCCGCAACCCTGGGTGGCGAACAGCTCCGCATGGGTCTGCTTGCCGGCATCATCGGCCTGCTTCTGGTGGTGGTGTACTCGCTCTTCCAGTACCGGGCGCTGGGCTTCGTCACCATTGCCTCGCTGGTGGTGGCTGGCGCACTGACGTACCTGGCCATCGCCATCCTGGGCTGGACTGAAAACTACCGGCTCTCCCTGGCCGGTGTTGCCGGCCTCATCGTGGCCATCGGCCAGACGGCGGACTCGTTCATCGTCTACTTCGAACGCATCCGCGACGAGCTGCGCGAAGGCCGCGGACTGGTGTCCGCCGTCGAAAACGGATGGAAGCGCGCCAAGCGCACCGTCCTGGCCTCCAAGGCAGTCAACCTGCTCGCGGCCCTCGTGCTGTACTTCGTGGCGGTGGGCAACGTCCGGGGCTTCGCGTTCACCCTCGGCCTGACAGCCATCGCCGACCTCATCGTCGTCTTCATGTTCACGCACCCGACGCTGCAGGTGCTTGCACGCACGAAGTTCTTCGGCGAAGGCCACCGGTTCTCCGGCCTTGACCCGAAGCAACTCGGTGCCGTGCCGCTGTACCGCGGCGCCGGACGCCTGCGCACCCCCGACTCGAAGCCCGCCGTGGTCCGGGCCAAGAACACCGGTGCCGCCGCAGAGGCAGAGCGCAGGATGACCATCGCGGAACGCCGCCTCGCGGAGAAACAGGAGCAGCTCACCGGCTCCTCCAAGAGCGCAGCCAAGGAGAACAAGTAAATGTCCAGCTTTGCCACTTTCGGTAACGAGCTCTACACCGGCAAGCGCTCGTACAACTTCGTCGGCGCCAAGAAGATCTGGTTCCTCATTGCGGCCGTAGCCGTTGCCTTGTCCATCCTTATTCCAGTGGCCAAGGGCGGGTTCAACCTCGGCATCGAGTTCCGCGGCGGCTCCGAATTCACGGTGTCGAACGTCAAGACCACTGACGCGGCCGTGGGCGAAAAGGCCGTTCAGGACATCGTTGCGGGGAGCATTCCGCGCGTAGCCAACGTTGCCGGCACCACCATGCGGATCCAGACGGATAAGCTCACCGACGATGAGACCCTCAAGATCAAGGAGGGGCTGACGGCAGCCTACGGCGTCACTGACAACGAGGTGACGTCCACCTTCGTGGGTCCCACGTGGGGCGCCGATGTCACCAAGCAGGCGCTGATCGGCCTGGTAATCTTCGTGCTCCTCGCCGCGCTCCTCATGGCGCTTTACTTCCGGACCTGGAAAATGTCCCTCTCTGCCATCGCCGGGATGGCGGTGACGATGTTCATCACCGCCGGGGTATATGCCCTGAGCGACTTCGAGGTGACACCTTCGGCCATCATCGGCTTCCTGACCGTGCTCAGCTACTCGCTGTATGACACGGTGGTGGTCTTCGACAAGATCCGCGAAAACACGGCCGATCTGGATGCCTCCACCCGCCGTACGTTTGGTGAGGAGGTCAACCTGGCCGTGAACCAGACCCTGGTGCGTTCCATCAACACCATGATGGTGGCCATCCTTCCCGTGGGCGCCATCCTCTTCATCGGCGCCGGCCTGCTGGGGGCAGGTACGTTGCGCGACCTGTCGCTGGCACTGTTCGTAGGCATCCTCATTGGTACTGCCGCCACCATTTTCGTGGCAGCCCCGATGTATGCCTGGCTGCGCCAGAATGAGCCCGACCTGGTCAAGCAGGCCAGACGAGTGGAACACCGGCGGAACGAGGCGGCGTCCAAAGCCGCCGTACCCGCCGAATCCGCCCCGTCCTGACGCCCGGTGCAGGCGGGCCGCCCGGCGTCAGGAGACTGACGCCGGGCGGCCCGTTCGTATTTAATCGCCGGTTACAGTTGTGTGCTGATCGGGGAATAGACTGGGGTAATTAAACGGGTCGTGAGGGGTGCTTCATTGGAAGAACGTTCGGCGTCGGCGCCAACGGCAGACGGAGACAACGGTCCGGGCCATGGACCGCAGACCGGCCTGGTCCCTGCCGCACGTCCAGGGCAGGCCGTCCCCGTGGACAATTCGGGGGCCCGGCCGACGTTCCCGGGGCGGCGCGAACGCACGCGTTCCCGCCTGGCACGGCTTACCGGCCGCGGTGCGGCCAGCTATTCGCCCATCCTGGAGCCGCTGCTGCGGACAGTCCGGGCCAATAACCCCAAAGAGGACTTCGACCTCATCCAGCGGGCCTTCGACGTCGCCGAACGCAGCCACCGCGGACAGAAGCGCAAAAGCGGTGATCCCTACATCACCCACCCCGTCGCCGTTGCCACCATCCTCGCCGAACTCGGGCTCAGCGGCACCACCCTGGCCGCCGCGCTCCTCCACGACACAGTGGAGGACACCCCCTACACGTTGGCGGACCTGAAAAGGGACTTCGGACCCGAGGTCGCCATGCTGGTGGATGGCGTCACCAAGCTGGACAAGGTCAGCTTCGGCGAAGCCGCCCAGTCGGAGACCGTGCGCAAGATGGTTGTAGCCATGGCCAAGGACATCCGCGTCCTGATGATCAAACTGGCGGACCGCCTCCACAACGCCCGCACGTGGCGCTTCGTCTCCGCCGAATCCTCGGCGCGGAAAGCCCGGGAGACCCTGGAGATCTTCGCCCCCCTGGCCCACCGCCTCGGCATGAACACCATCAAGTGGGAATTGGAGGACCTCTCCTTCGCGGCGCTCTACCCGAAGGTCTACGAGGAGATCGTCCGGATGGTGGGCGACCGCACCCCTGAGCGTGAGAAGAGCCTGGGCGTCATCCGTGACCAGATCACCGAGGACCTCCGCGCCGCCAGGATCAAGGCCACCATCACCGGCAGGCCCAAGCATTACTACTCGATCTACCAGAAAATGGTGGTCCGGGACAAAGACTTCGACGACATCAATGACCTCATGGGCGTCCGCGTGCTGGTGGATTCCGTGCGGGACTGTTACGCGGCACTGGGCACCATGCACTCGCGCTGGAACCCGCTGCCGGGGCGTTTCAAGGATTACATTGCGATGCCGAAGTTCAACATGTACCAGTCCCTGCACACCACGGTGATTGGGCCCGGCGGCAAACCCGTGGAAATCCAGATCCGGACCCACGAGATGCACCGCCGCGCAGAATACGGCGTGGCCGCACACTGGAAGTACAAGGACCAGCCCAACCGCACGGCAACAGGCCCGGGCAGCCCCCGCGATGGGGACATGGGCTGGCTGCGGTCGCTGGTGGACTGGCAGCAGGAAACCTCTGATCCCGGGGAATTCCTGGATTCGCTCCGGTTCGAAATCAACGCCCGTGAAGTGTTTGTCTTTACGCCGAAGGGCGAGGTCATGGCCCTTCCGGCCGGGTCCACTCCGGTTGACTTTGCCTACGCCGTCCACACCGAGGTGGGACACCGGACCATCGGCGCGCGCGTCAACGGCAAGCTGGTACCGCTGAACAGTGAACTGAACCACGGCGACTGGGTGGAGATCTTCACCTCCAAAGCGGAAGGTGCCGGCCCCAGCCAGGACTGGCAGCACTTCGTCAAGAGCGCCCGGGCGCGGAACAAGATCCGCCAGTGGTTCAGCAAGGAGCGCCGCGAAGAGGCGATCGACCGCGGCAAGGAACTCCTGACGCGCGCCATGCGCAAGCAGAACCTGCCGCTGCAGCGCCTGATGACCCACGAGGCGTTGGCCGCGGTGGCAGAGGATTTCAAGTACGTTGATATCTCCGGCCTCTACGCCGGCGTCGGAGACGGCCACACGTCAGCGCAGTCGGTGATGGAAAAGCTCGTGGAGAGCCTCGGCGGGAGCGAAAGCACCGACGACGACATCACCGAAGTCAGCATTCCCACCCAGGTGGCCAAAACCCGCTTCTCCGATTCCGGCGTAGTGGTGCGCGGCGTTGGCGACGTCTGGGTGAAGCTGGCCCGCTGCTGCACACCGGTGCCCCCGGACCCCATCCTCGGGTTCGTCACCCGCGGCTCGGGTGTGTCGGTGCACCGCACTGACTGCACCAACATCTCTGACCTGAAGGACCAGCCGGACAGGATCGTGGACGTCGACTGGGCACCAACGCAGTCCAGCGTGTTCCTGGTGGAGATCCAGGTGGAAGCATTGGACCGCAAATCGCTGCTGTCCGATGTGACCCGGGTCCTTTCCGAGAACCACGTAAACATCCTGGCCGCGAGTGTCCACACTTCCACGGACCGTGTGGCCATCTCACGGTTTGCCTTCGAGATGGGCGACCCCAAGTACCTGAGCCACGTCCTGAGTGCCGTCCGGCGGATAGACGGCGTGTTCGACGTCTACCGGACCACCGGAAACAAGCGACGGAGCTAACCGGGCAAGCTTCTCCAGGGCAGACCTCTTGTGGGGCACCCGCGGGGTGGCCTCGATAGCCAGGACCAGCAGGCGCAGCCGGACATCATTCTCCGGCCTGGACAGCAGCGCCTCCAATGCCGGGAGTGCCCGCTGCGCTTCCACGTGCAGGGCTATGTCCAGTGCGGTCCGGAGCGGGCTTGAGACCATCAGGCCGCCCAGGCTGATGACGTCGCAGGGTCCCAGCCGCACCTCGTGGAGGGTACACCCGCGCGTGTTCCGCAGGCTGGAGATCCGGCGTTTGGCGTCAACGAGCAGGGCAAGCCGGTCAGGTTCGTTGGCGCATCCGTAGATCCAGGCCGCCGTCATCCGCCCGGCGACCACCCGCTGCCTGATGGCGGCCGGCACGGCGTTGGCCGCTGCACGTGCCCTCATCTGCGGCGACGCGGCGAAGTCCGGGAGGGCGTAGCCATGCTGGTGGAACTGGCTGAGCACGCCGTCCCCTGCCATCGACTGCAGTTCCGGCCAGGTGAAAGGCTTTCCCGGCGAGTAGAGCTCAGGAAACCGGGGGAGTGCCGCAGTTGCCGGGGCAGCAACGGCAACGCCGGTGGGAGGGGACGCAGTGGCCATTCAGCCATCCTGCCGCCCTGGCCGCAGACGAGTACAGGCCCGGCCCCGGTTATGTGGATAACCGGAGCCGGACCTGTGCGGTGTCCGTTAATGGCGCCCTGGGGGCTCGTGACTAGGAGAGTTCGCTGGCTGAGCGCTGGATCTGGTCCAGCCACGCCTGGCGCGCCTCCAGAGCCTCCCTTGCGGTCTTGATCTTGCGCTGGTCGCCGGCTTTCTCGGCCTTGGCGAGGTCGTCCTGGAGGCCCGCAATCGCGGCCTCCAGCTGGGACAGCGCGCTGTTGGTGCGGGCCTTGGTCTCGGGGTTGGACCGCTGCCAGTTTTCCTCTTCTGCGTGGCGGACGGCGTCCTCCACCTTGCGGAGGCCGGCCTCGATACGTCCCATGTCGGCGCGCGGAACCTTGCCGGCTTCTTCCCACCGGTCGCGGACGGACTGGAGCGCCTTCTTGGCGGTGGCCAGGTCCTTGACCGGCAGGATCGCATTTGCCTCTACGAGGAGTGCTTCCTTGACGGTGAGGTTGGCCGCGTACTCCTGGTCGATCTCTTCGTTGGCGGCCTGCCGGTTCGTGAAGAACACGTCCTGGGCAGCGCGGAAGCGTGCCCACAGGGCGTCGTCATCCTTGCGGCTGGCGCGCGGAGAAGCCTTCCAGTCGTCCATCAGCCGGCGGTACTCGCCCGCTGCGTAGCCCCAGTCAGTGGAGCTGGACAGGGCCTCAGCTTCCGCGATGAGCTTTTCCTTGGCCGCTTTTGCGGCGGAGTTGTTGCTGTCCAGCTGGGAGAAGTAGGCCCGGCGGTGGCGGTCGAAAACGGTGCGGGCTGCGCGGAAACGCTTCCACAGGGCGTCTTCATTGCTTCGGCCGAGGCGCACACCGCTCTTCTGGGCCGTCTTCCAGCTTTCGAACAGCTCGTTCATCCGGGCGCTGGAGGTCTTCCACTGGATCTGCGAAGGATCCTGGCCGGAGATGCTTTCAGCTTCGGCAACGATCGCCTCACGGGCTGCCAGTTCGGCGGCGCGGACGGCGTCGTGCTCGGCCTTTTCGGTCTTTTCGAGTTCCTTGACTTGCTCGGAGAGTGTATCCAGGCGGGCTTCTGCGGCGCGGAGATCGCCCACCATGTTGCGCTCGGCCAGCTGTTCGCGCAGGTGGGTGACGGTCTTCTGCATGTCGGTGCTGGGTGCCTTGGAACTGACCCGCTGCTCCAGCAGGACGATCTGGGCCAGGATGTCGTCGAACTTGCGGGCGAAGTATGCAAGGGCTTCATCGTTGCTGACGTCCGGGTACTGCCCGACGGCATGCTCGTCGCCGTCGATTTTCAGGAAAACGTGTCCGTCGCCTTCAACGCGGCCCCAGCGCGAAGCCTCGGCCAGCGAGGTGGCCGGTACAACGGGTACCGCTGCCGCGGCAGGCGCAGCGGCTGCTGGTTTGGGCCGTGACGCGAAAGCGGCCGGTGACGGCGCAGGGCGGGGTGCAGCGGCCGGTGTGGGTGCAGCCTCAGGAGCCGAACCGGCAGGGGCCTCAGCCTCAGCCTCAGGGGCAGCAGAAGGGGCTTCGGCCTCGGCGGCAGCGGGGGTGTCGCCCTCCGTTGCCGTCTCAGTGGCGGTCTCGGCGGCAGGTTCGGCCGCCGGGGAAACCTCGGCAGCCGCCCGCGCCTCCTCTGCCGCACCGGCATCGGCGGCCGGCGCATCTTCCACCGGTGCCACCCCGGTGCTGGGCTCCAGGGCCGGGGATTCCTCGGCAATGGCTTCGCCAGCCACTGCCGGGCCGGCCACGGGGGCCGTTTCCTCGATCAGGTCTGCTGCTGTTTCGTCGGATTTCTGACTGTCTGTCACCGCTAAAAGTCTTTCGCTTGGAGGGAAATACTCACGTACTGCACCGCGGCCGTGAAGGCCTGGCTTCCTACTTCAGAGAAACCGAGTCTATCGTGACTGGTTGCACAGGTGCGCCGTCCGTTGCACTTGAGCCGGGGGTGATTCCCGCGGCGGCAATGGCGGTTACAGCTTCCAGCCCGGAGGTCACCTTGCCCACCACCGTATAGCCCCCGGCGGAGTCAGCGGGAATTACGGTGTCTTTGTAGACCACAAAGAACTGCTTGCCGTTTCCGTACGCGTTGTCGCCGGACCTGGCCACGGCAATCGTCCCGGCAGGATAGGTGTTGTCCGCCGGCGTGTTCTCGAGCGGTCCCCAGGTGTAGTCCGGGTCGGCCGAGGCGGAGGCGCCGCCGCACTGCAGGAGACTGAAGGATTCAGCGGCGGTCAGGCGGTGGCAGGCGCTGCCGTTGTAAAAGCCCTCGTCAGTCAGCGCCTTGAAGACCGCGGCAGCCTGGGGTGCCTTGGTGCCGTCGATCTCAAGGCCGAGAACATTGCCGTTGAGTGTCATTTCGCCGGTGAACACCTTTCCGGCGGCCGTGTCCGCCGCCGGAATGTTGGGTCCGTTGGTGGCCGGGGCAGAAGGGGAGGCGGACGGGCTGCTGAGCCCGGCCTGGGCTGCAGCATATTCCTCCTCGGTGGGGTTCCCGGAAAAGGCAGTCAATTGGAGCACGACGGCGAGGATGACGGCGGCGGCTCCGGCGCCGGCGGCAATAATATTGTCCCGTTTGCGCCTTTGCTCCTGCTCCCGCCGCAGCTCGCGCTTGGCTTCCATCTGCTGGATGCGCCGTTTCGCCTCGCGGGCACTGCGTGAACTGGCCGCCAATGGTCCTCCTGATAGTCGCCGCCGCAGGCGTGCTTGGTGGTTCCGGTGCGCCTGCAATTCCCTGACAGCACTTCGCACCCGCTGCCGCACATTAGAGATGCAGGCGGATGGCGCATAAACTGACTGCCGCACATAGTTTATGCACGAGTTGCCGGACAGCTGCCGTTCCTGCCCCGTTTCGGGCGGAAAGCCGGGCAAAGTCCCAGGCGCCCTTCATCAAGAGGAGATATTCCACCATGGCACGCACCGCCTCCCTGTCCGGATTCCCCGAGTGGCTTCCCGAGGAGCGGCTGGTGGAGCTCCATGTGCTGGACACCCTCCGCAAGGTTTTTGAGCTTCATGGTTTCGCGTCGATCGAGACCCGTGCAGTGGAAACTGTCGGCCAACTGCTGCGCAAGGGTGAGATCGACAAGGAGGTGTACGGGCTCAGCCGCCTCCAGGATGATGAGGAGGCCACGGCCGCCAGGCATGATCCGCACGCCCTCGCCCTGCATTTCGACCTGACCGTGCCCTTCGCCCGCTATGTGGTGGAGAATGCCGGCTACCTCGCCTTCCCCTTCCGGCGCTACCAGATCCAGAAGGTGTGGCGCGGCGAGCGTCCGCAGGAAGGCCGAGCCCGCGAATTCACCCAGGCGGATATTGATGTGGTGGGCGACGGCGAACTGCCGTTCCGCTATGACGTGGAGATCGCCCTGGTCATTGCCGAAGCCCTCAGCGCCCTGCCCATCCCGGATTTCCGCCTGCGCATCAACAACCGCAAGCTGGCCGAGGGCTTCTACCGCGGCATTGGCCTGGATGACACCGCAGGCGTCCTGCGCAGCATCGACAAGCTGGAAAAGATCGGCCCGGCCAAGGTTGCGGAGCTGCTCAAGACCGAGCTCGGCGCCTCGGACGGGCAGGCCCAGGCCGCTCTCCAGCTCGCCGCTATCCGCACGGAAGACACGTCGTTCGTGGCGCGGGTCCGCGCCCTCGGCGTGGGCAACGAGCTCCTGGAGGAAGGCCTGAACGAGCTGGAGCAGGTCATCGAAGCCGCCGTGCAGCGTGCCCCGGGCAAGGTGGTTGCGGACCTCAGCATCGCCCGCGGCCTGGACTACTACACCGGCACCGTGGTGGAGACCGTCCTGGTGGGCCATGAGCAGCTCGGCTCCATCTGCTCCGGCGGCCGCTACGACGCCCTGGCCAGCAAAGGCAACCGCAAGTTTCCCGGCGTCGGCCTGTCCATCGGGGTGACGCGCCTGGTCTCACGCATCCTCAGCCAGGACCTGGCCAAGGCTTCCCGTTCGGTCCCCACAGCGGTACTGGTTGCGCTCACCGACGATGACAGCTGGGGCGCAGCGCAGGACGTCGCGGCCCAGCTGCGGGGCCGGGGGATCGCCACTGAGGTGGCAGCGAAAGCCGAAAAGTTCGGCAAGCAGATCAAGTTCGCGGACCGCCGCGGGATTCCTTTTGTATGGTTCACCGACGAACACGGCAGGCACCAGGTCAAGGACATCCGCTCCGGCGTCCAAGTGGACGCCGACCCGGCCAGCTGGTCACCAGCCGACGAAGACCTGTCCGTCCAGGTGCGGACGCCGGCGGCCCAGCCCGCCTAAACGGGGCACTTCGACACGGACACGCCGCACGCCAGGCCCGTTTCTGCGGCCGGGCGCCGCCAAAGTGCCCCATGACGGAGTGACGTTTCGTGCCTGCGGCGGCGCTAGCGTCGCCGCCGGAGCACCAGGAACCGCCCTGCCACCCCGGCGGCGAGGACGCCAACCATGCCCAGCACCGAGGCGGCCGGCAGGGTGAACGCCAGCAGCAGGCAGCTGAGGAACCCCGCCACATTCAGCCACCGGGGGGCATAAGCGGGGTGCTCTGCCAGGGTGTAGGCGGCCGCGTTGGCAACCGCGTAATAGATCAGGACGCCAAAGCTGGAGAATCCCACCACTGTCATGACGTCGGTGGTGAGGAGCAGGACAATAACGACGGCGGCCACCGCCAGTTCGGCCACGTACGGCACCGAGTGCCCGCCGACTCGTGCCAGCGGCCCGGGCAGGTCCCGTTCCCGGGCCATTGCCAGGGTGGTCCGGCCCACGCCGGTGATCAGCGCCAGGAGCGCGCCAAGGCAGGCGGCAGCCGCCCCGGCCTGCACAAGCGGCGCGCCGGCGCCGAGCGCCGAGCTGCGCACTGCCTCCAGCAGCGGCGTGGCCGTTGCGGCGAGACCGGCCGGGGACAGGTGGTTCAGCAGCAGCAGCGCCAGGACAAAGTAGATTCCAAAGGCGGCGGCGAGGGCGGCAAGGATGGCCCGGGGGATGGTCCGGGCAGGGTCCTTGACTTCCTCACCCAGGGTGGCGATGCGGGCGTAGCCGGCAAAGGCGAAGAACATCAGCCCCGCGGCCGGCAGGATGCCGCCGAGGTTGCCGGGAACACTGCCCGCGGCAGCTCCGCCGTCGGGAGCGTCCCCGGGGGAGGGAACGCCGGGGTGTGGACCCACGATGCTTGCGACGGCGACAAATACCAGCGTGGCCAGCACAACAGCCAGCAGGATCCTGGTCAGAAGGGCCGTGCGGGTAATGCCCAGCAGGTTCACGCCCGTCAGCGCCACCACCGCGGCAACGGCGACCGGAACGGCGTACTGCGGCGCCACGTAGTTCCCGAATGTCAGGGCCATGGCCGCGCACGACGCGGTCTTCCCGGTGACGAAACCCCAGCCCGCCACAAAGCCAGGCCACTCTCCCAGCCGCTTCCGGCCGTAAACGTAGGTACCGCCACTGGCCGGGTACCTGGCCGCCAGTTCCGCCGAGGCAACCGCATTGCAGTACGCCACGGCGCCCGCGATCAGGACTGAGAGGACGAGGAAACTTCCGGCAAATCCGGCGGCAGGCGCGAAGGCCACAAAGACGCCGGCGCCGAGCATCGAGCCGAGGCCGATCGAGGTGGCGTCGAACACGCCGAGCCTGCGCTGAAGTTGCTGGTGGCCGGTCATGGGGGAGGTGGTGCCTTTCAAACGGGTAAACTCGTACGGGATTGTTCCCGGAACGATCCTATGCAACTTCCTTAAGTTCCTGCTGTCTCTTTCAGAAAGGCGTGCTGTGCTGCGCACACATGACCTCGGATCCCTTCGCTCCGAGCACATTGGACAAACCGTAACCCTGGCCGGCTGGGTGGGCCGCCGTCGTGACCACGGTGGTGTCGCATTCGTGGACCTGCGCGATGCCTCCGGTGTGGCCCAGGTTGTGGTCCGTGAGGAAGAGGTCTTCCACGGTCTGCGCAACGAGTACGTCCTCCAGGTCACCGGCACCGTCTCCAAGCGCCCCGAAGGCAATGAAAACCCGGCGCTGGCGACCGGCGAGATCGAGGTCATGGCGGACAAGGTGGTCATCCTTAACACGTCCGAACCGTTGCCGTTCCAGATCGATGAGCACGTCGAGGTGGGCGAGGAAGCCCGCCTGAAGCACCGCTACCTTGACCTGCGCCGCCCCGGCCCGGCCCGCAACCTGCGCCTGCGGTCCGAAGCCAACCGGGTGGCCCGCGAACTGCTCCACCAGGACGGTTACGTCGAGATCGAGACGCCCACGCTGACACGTTCGACGCCGGAAGGCGCCCGTGACTTTGTGGTCCCCGCCCGCCTCGCGCCGGGTTCCTGGTACGCCCTGCCGCAGTCCCCGCAGCTTTTCAAACAGCTCCTGCAGGTTGGCGGCTTCGAGAAGTACTACCAGATCGCCCGCTGCTACCGCGACGAGGACTTCCGCGCGGACCGCCAGCCGGAATTCACCCAGCTGGACATCGAGGCCAGCTTCGTGGACCAGGACGACATCATTTCGCTGGGCGAAAACATCGTCAAGGCACTGTGGAAGCTGATCGACGTCGAGATCCCCACGCCCATCAAGCGCATCACCTATGCGGACGCGATGGCGCGGTACGGCTCCGACAAGCCGGACCTTCGTTTCGGAGTGGAACTGACCGAGCTCACCGAGTTCTTTAAGGACACCAACTTCGGCGTCTTCAAGGCCCCGTACGTGGGTGCCGTTGTCATGCCCGGCGGCGCCTCCCAGCCACGCCGTACCCTGGACGGCTGGCAGGAATTCGCCAAGCAGCGCGGGCACAAGGGCCTGGCCTATGTCCTCTATAAGGAAGACGGCGAACTGGCCGGTCCCGTGGCCAAGAACCTGACCGACACCGAGCGTGTTGGCCTGGCCGACGCGGTGGGTGCCAAGCCGGGCGACTGCATCTTCTTCGCCGCCGGCGAGAAGTCCGCTGCCCGCGCCCTCCTGGGTGCTGCCCGCGTGGAGATCGGCCACCGCACCGGGCTGATCGACCCCACCGCCTGGGCCTTCTGCTGGGTAGTGGACGCACCGATGTTCGAACCGGCCGCCGCAGCCGTGGCATCCGGGGACGTCGCCGTCGGAGCCGGCAAGTGGACCGCTGTCCACCACGCCTTCACCTCGCCCAAGCCCGAGTTCCTGGACACGTTCGACCAGGACCCGGAATCCGCTCTTTCCTACGCCTACGACATCGTCTGCAACGGTAACGAAATTGGCGGCGGTTCCATCCGTATCCACGAGCGCGACGTCCAGGAACGGGTCTTCGAACTCATGGGCCTGGACAAGGCGGACGCCCAGACCAAGTTCGGGTTCCTGCTGGAGGGTTTCAAGTTCGGTGCCCCTCCGCATGGCGGCATCGCCTTCGGCTGGGACCGCGTGGTGGCACTGCTGGCAGGTGTTGAGTCCATCCGCGACGTCATCGCCTTCCCAAAGACCGGCAACGGCTACGACCCGCTGACCCAGGCTCCCGCGCCGATTACGCCGCAGCAGCGCAAGGAGGCCGGGGTCGACTTCAAGCCCCAGGCCAAGGCCGAAGAGGCCCGGAAGTCCGATCCGGACACCAAATAGGCACAAGCATTAACAGGAGGCTCCCCGTGCAACCGGGGAGCCTCCTGCTGTTGACGAGGAGAACCGTGGCCCGCACCGACCTGCCGGACCTTGAATGTGTCATGGACGCCGCCTGGCCTGCGCCCGACCGGGACGAAACCGGCGGGTGGATTCTTCGTGCCGCGGACGGTGTGACCCAACGGGCCAACTCGATTTGGCCGCGCACCGCGCCCGGAAGCCCTCACGACAGTCCGGCACTGCTCCGGGAGGCCCGCGCCTGGTACCGCAGCCGGCGGCTGCCGGTGATTTTCCAGGTCTTTGACAACGCACACAACGGTGCGCTGAATGCTTTCCTCGACGCCGAAGGCTTCACGCGGCAGTCCGAAACTGTGATCATGGTGCGGGATTCCGGTGATGAGCCAGTGCCCGATGCCGGCGTCGAAATCTCGGCCGGCCCTTCCGCTGAATGGCTGAGTCTCTGGTGGAGCGTGGACGGCAGGGGCGGCGATGAAGCCCTAGCCACCGCCCGCACCATTCTTGAGGGCTGCCCGGCGCTGTACGCCATGGTGAGGGACGACGACGGCGTCCCTGCCGCCGTCGGACGCCTCGCCATTCCTTCCGGGCGGCCAGGCGGGCCAGCCGGCTGGGGCGGCCTGTACTGCATGGCCACCCGCCCTGATGCGCGGCGCCGCGGCTACGGCACCCGGGTGCTCCAGGCCATGCTTCGGGCCGGCGGGGCGCAGGGGCTGGATGGCTACTGGCTGCTGGTCACCGCCGCGAACCGCGGGGCACAGGAACTCTACGCCAAGGCCGGTTTCCGGGAGGCCGGCCGCTACCTCTACCGGCAGGAAAGGCCCAAACGGCACCTGACCGGCTGCTAGCGTTCACCGATTCGACGGTTCCCTGCGCACTCGATGCTGCGAACCGTCGAACCGGCAGGGAACCGTCGAATCGGCGGCGGAAACTGGCCTACGACGGCGGGTCGGTCACCTGGATCCGGACCGCACAGGCATCCGCTGCTGCTTTCTTCAGGACGGCGGCGCGGGGGTCGGGCACGTCGAGGTAGGCCAGCCGGGGCAGCCTGGCGTAGTCCTTCAGACCAGGTTCCTCCAGCACCAGGTCAACCAGGGTGCGGTCACCACCGGGAACGACGTATTCGAAGGACTGCCCGCTGAACACCTGCCGGGCCTGCACGGCGACGGCCTGGACCAGCTCATCGGCCTGGTTGGAGCGGCGGCGGGCAAACCTCTGCTGCGACTGGCCTCCGGCAGCGGTCCTGGACTGCACGTACCTGGAGCCCACCTTGGACACAACGATGACTCCGTCGCTGGCCACCGCTACCCCGTAGCCTCCACGCCGGGCGATGAGCAGTCCGAGACGGCGCGGCTGGGACGCTACGGACGCCAGCCGCTCCAAAGGATCGGCGCCCCGCCCGGGGCGGCCGTCCGGAGGCCAGGGCGGCTGCAGCAGCGCCGCGGTGCCGTCCGCTGCCAGGAGCCGCACGCCGTCGTCGTCATCGCTGAGCCGGAAGC
>DATFAE010000017.1:0-19800 GCA_035254945.1 Arthrobacter sp.
CGGTGCAGGCTTATGCGCGTACGCCTTTTGATGAGGCGGTGTGGAACCAGTTGTCGGAGGGTGTCCGTTTTGTGCAGGGCGAGTTCGACGACGATGACGCGTTTGAGCGTTTGGGTGACACGATTGCGTTGTTGGATGAGGAGCGTGGAACGCGGGGTAATCACGCGTTTTATCTCTCGATCCCGCCGAAGGCGTTTGAGCAGGTCTGCCGGCAGTTGTCCAAGCACGGCCTGGCGCAGGCTGATGGTGAGAAGTGGCGTCGTGTGGTGATCGAGAAGCCGTTCGGGCATGACCTGGTGATCCGGTCCTGGGGGCGGGCGCCCAAAGGTGCGGACCCTGCCGACACTGGACCGGCGGAACGCGGACGGGCTGACTTCCCGGCGGGGCGGTTCGTCCATGCCTAGGGTTTCCAGGAGCAGACTCGATAGGAAGCGGCGAAACACCTTTGAAGGGTGGACAGTAGGAGTTCTTGGCATGATTACCATGCTTGGAATCACATACGCATCGCTCCAGTACCCCGGGTGGTGACCTCGGGCATGGGGGCGGGCACCATTAGTATGGCAAGGGTCGGCTGCTCAACGACTGACGGAAGACTTATGGCGCGCATTTTCATCACCGGCTCCGTCGACGGACTGGGACGGGCTGCTGCAGAGTCCCTCCTCGACAACGGCCATCAGGTCCTTGTGCATGCACGCAGCCTCGAACGCCTGGCCGGTCTGCAGGGTCTTGTGGACCGCGGCGCGGCTGGCATGGTGGGCGATCTTTCTGACATGGAACAGGTGCGTGACGTCGCCGGCCAGGTGAACCGCAACGGTCCTGTCGACGCAGTGATCCACAACGCAGGAGTGCTCACCGGGCCGCATATCTTCCAGGTCAACGTCGTGGCGCCTTATCTCCTCACAGCGCTCATCCACCGCCCTCGCCGGCTGATCTATCTCAGCAGCGGCATGCACCGCGGGGGCCGGGCCGCACTTGTCGGCAATGACCGGAGCGAGCCGGTACAGAAGGTCTCCTACTCGGACAGCAAGCTCTACGTGACTGCCCTAATGGCGGCCGTAGCCCGGTTGTGGCCTGATGTTCTCAGCAATGCTGTTGATCCCGGATGGGTGCCTACCCGGATGGGCGGCCCTGGCGCTCCCGACGACCTGAGGCTCGGTCATCTCACGCAGGAATGGCTCGCCACCAGTGATGACCCCGAGGCACTGACCAGCGGCGGCTACTGGTATCACCAGCACCGGAGGCAAGCCCATGACGCGGTTTACGACCTGGCTTTTCAGGATGCGCTGCTGAATTACCTCGTCCTTGTCACCGGGGAGCGCCTTATTTAGGTGACACGCCCGCTGGTGATCGCGAACCGGCGGTGTCGGAAGCAATGCGCCGTGCGGCGAATCCGGTCAACACGGCCACTGTGGCCGCCATCAGCAGCCCGGCCAGCAGGTAGACACCGAAGAGAGCCGGAGCCGGGGTGGTTTCGTCAATGAACGGCGACGGGGCCAGCGTCCACAGAATACCCGCAGCCCAGGCGCCCGCATTGACGGGAATCCAGAACGCGGTCCGCAGGCCGTGGCGGCGGAGGACGGACCACTGGAGTGTTGGAATCGAAAGCAAAAGCAGACAGCCGAGCACAGCCGTGAGGACAATCGCCCAGGGTGAGGCAAAGTCGATCCCGCCCAAGCTGCTGGGGAGCATCCCTATAGACCACGCGACGGCCGCTCCCGCCGCCGTCGCCAGCATCCACCGTGACCGGGGAACGGCGCTTCGGAAGCCGAGGGACTGGCCGAATCCGAGCACGGCGCCTTCACATGCGCCGGCAACGACCATTGCCGGATAAACCACGCCCGCCGGCGCGGCGAGGAGGCTCAGGATGCCACCCGCGACTGCGGGAATGGCAAAACCCGCCGCCTCCGCGAGCGTCACGCAGACAATCCAGCGCCGGAGGAAGCGGTCCTTGTCCACGGTCAGGCCGGGACGCGCCGGCAACGTGGCACCGGGTTGACGTCCATGAAATGAACCATACTCCGCGGCACTCCGGGTGAGCACAGAAAAGCGGCGCCGCACAGAGTGTGGCGCCGCTTCCCTCAGCGAGGAGTATCAGCCTCCGATGATGTTGTATTCCGGTCCGAAGGGGAATTTGGTGATGTTCTCGGCTCCGTCGTCGCCCACCACCAGGATGTCGTGTTCGCGGTAGCCGCCGGCGCCCGGCTGGCCGTCAAGGACCGTGATCATGGGTTCCATGGAGACCACCATGCCCGGCTCCAGGACGGTGTCGATGTCTTCGCGGAGTTCCAGCCCTGCCTCGCGTCCGTAGTAGTGGCTCAGGACGCCGAAGGAGTGTCCGTAGCCGAAGGTGCGGTTGGCGAGGAGGCCGTGGCCGACGTAGATCTCGTTCAGCTCGGCGGCGATGTCCTTGCAGACGGCACCGGGCTTGATGAGTTCCAGGCCGCGCCTGTGGACCTCCACGTTGATGTTCCACAGCTCGAGGGAGCGGGCGTCGGGTTCGCCGTAGAACAGCGTCCGTTCCAGTGCCGTGTAGTAGCCGGACGTCATGGGGAAGCAGTTCAGCGACAGGATGTCGTGTTCCTGGATCTTGCGGGTGGTGGCCCAGTTGTGGGCACCGTCCGTGTTGATCCCGGACTGGAACCAGACCCAGGTGTCCCGGATTTCCGAGTCGGGGAATGTCCGGGCGATCTCGTGGACCATCGCCTCGGTACCGATCAGCGCAACTTCGTACTCGGTGATGCCAGCCGTGATGGCGTTGCGGATGGCCTCGCCGCCGAGGTCGCCGATGCGGGCACCGTGCTTGATGACCTCGATTTCCTCCGCTGACTTGATCATGCGCTGGCGCATCGCCGCCTGTGCAACGTCCACCAGGGTGGCTCCGGCGAAGGCGGCCTGGATCTTGTTGCGGTTATCAAGCGGCAGCGAATCGTCCTCGACGCCCAGGCGGCGCGGGTTGATGCCCCGGGTCCGCAGGACTTCTCGGATGGCGAAGATGTAGTTGTCCCGGCGCCAGTCCGTGTAGACGATGTTGTCGCCGTAGCTGCGGCGCCACGGCATCCCGGCGTCGATATTGGCAGTAACCGTGACGGTGTCATCCTTGGTGACCACCATGCCGTAGGAGCGGCCGAAGGTGGTGAACAGGAAGTCGGAGTAGTACTTGATGGAGTGGTAGCTGGTCAGGACGACGGCGTCCAGGTCCATCTCGGCCATGATCCGGCGCAGGCCGGCAAGCCTGCGCTCAAACTCGGCGTCGGAGAACGTCAGGCTGACCTTTTCGCCGTTCTTCAGTACCTTCAGGTGCTCCAGCTCGGCGATGGATGATGCATTCTCGGATGTTGTGATGGTCATTGTGGCGATGCCTTTCGTTGATGCAGTTGCTTGAGGGCGAAGTGGTTGAAAGAGGTTGGCTATTCGTGGCGCAGCGGTTCTTTGCAGGTTTCCCTGGACAGCGCAACGGCGATCAGGGAGATGACTGCGGCAGCCACGAGGTACCAGGCCGGTGCCAGATCGCTCGCCGTGGCTGCGATCAGGAGCGTTGCCATGAACGGGGCGGTGCCTCCGAACAGGGCGTTGGAGAGGTTGAAGCTCACCGCGAAGCCGCTGTAGCGCACACGGGTGGGGAACATTTCGGCCAGGAAACTGGGCAGCGTTCCATCGTTGAGCGTCAGCATCGCCCCCAACAGAATCTGGACCAGGACGATGACCAGGAAGGATCCCGTCCCCAGAAGTGCGAAGGCGGGCACGGTCAGGACAATGAAGGCGATGGAAGCACTGATCAGCACTTTCTTGCGTCCGTAACGGTCCGAAAGCATCCCGGTCAGGAAGATGAAGCCGATGTACGTAACCAGCGCAATCGTCGTCGCAAGGAAGGATTCGGTGGCGCCGAGGCCCAGTTCCGAGGACAGGTAGGTGGGCATGTAACTGAGGATGACGTAGAAGCCGACGGCGTTGAGCAGGACGGCTCCGACGGCCAGCAGCAGCTGCCGCCAGTGGTTACGGAACAGGCTGGACACGGGCGCCTTGACGGCCTCGTCTTCCGCCGCCAGTTCGCGGAACACCGGCGTGTCTTCGAGCTTCGTCCTGATGTAGCGGCCGATCAGTCCCATGGGGGCCGCCAGCAGGAAAGGCAGGCGCCAGCCCCAGCTGTGCATGGCGTCGGAGCTGAGAAGGACCGTCAGCAAGCCTGCGATAAGGGAACCAAGGAGCAGGCCCGCTGCGGTGCTGGCCGGAACCACCGCGGCGTAAAGACCGCGCTTGTTGGCGGGGGCGTACTCCACGAGGAAGGCCGAAGCTCCGGCATACTCCCCCGAGGCAGAAAATCCCTGCGCCACCCTGACAATCAACAGCAGGATGGGAGCCCAGATGCCGATCGTGTCGTAGCCCGGGATCAGCGCGATGCAGAAAGTCGCCCCGGACATGATCAGGATGGAGAGGGAAAGTGCGGTGCGACGTCCCACTTTGTCGCCGATATGGCCCCAGACGAACCCGCCGAGCGGGCGGACCAGGAATGAAATCGCGAAAAGCGCGAAGGTCAGCAGAAGTCCGGTCTGCGGCTCGGACTCGGGAAAAAAGACTGACGCGATCGTGACGGCCAAGTAGCCGTAGACGGCGTAGTCGAACCATTCAACGAAGTTGCCGATGAAGCTGGCCGCGACCACTCTGCGGCGCGTCTCCTTGCTCACGGCGCTAGCCTGCGTCCCGTCCGGTTCCGGGGTCAAGCTTCCCGCATGGGCGGGGGAAGATGTTTCACTGCTCATGTATCCGCCAAATTTATCGGGGTTGCAATCAAAGCAACGCTGTTGCAACAGACTAGACGTGACATGCGACACAGTCAATGGATGTTTGGTTATGGATTACGCCTGAACGGACACTGGATAGTCCCATTCGGGCCTGACCTGCGGAGATAGGGGGATTGAGAAAGTTGCGCCACAAGCGACGTAGTTGCGTTCAAGCGTCGCACCTACACAACGCGCGGCCTGCGCGGTGTTGCAGCCGGAATCCAGCCAGACCCTCAGCGTCTCGACCAGGACGGAATTGCGCTGGGCATCATGGGCATGGACCGCGCCGAGCTGCTGGCTGATGAATTAAGAAGCATTTGGCGCGAACGTACACTTGAGGCCCCAATTCCAAGGGCCGCAAGTGTACGTTCGCGCTTAACCGCGGGCGTGGCACCGGCCGCCGCAGCTACGCGGCGTCGAGCTGGCCCAGGCAGTAGTTCTTGAACCAGTGCCGGATCCGCTGTGGGAGCCGGGGATAAACCACCGCGGTGCACCGCATGGTGAAGTCGAACCGCCGCCCGTGGCCTGCGCTCCACGGCAATCCAAACCCGTCGCGGAGGTGGTCCGGGAGAAAGCCTGCGGTGACGAACCGGGCAAACGGCATGACGGCGCGGTACCAGAACGGGCCGGTCCGCGGATGGAGCAGGCCGTGGGCGATCCGCACGGCGGCGTCGTCGGCGGTGAGGGACTGTATGCGACTGTTCCAATAAGCGCGGAACGCCGCGCGGTCCTCCGGCCACAGCTCGGCCGGGAGCTGGAGGGCTGTTCCGAGCTTCGCGTAGTCGCGGTACATCAGGTCGGCTGTCTCCGCGTCGAGCGGTCCATAGACACGCTCGAAAACGGTGACGGCCGTGTCATAGAGTGTTGCCACCACCCACAGCTGCGACTCCGCGTCAAAGGCGTTGTACCCCTTGGAGCTTCCATCCGGAGCCCGGCGGACCGGTGCATGGGCCCGGTTCACCCGGCGGCGGACGGCTGCCACCTGCCCGTCGGTGCCGTAGACGATGGCATAGACATAGGTGAGGGTTCCGCGCAGGCGGTCGAGCGGCCGCTCCGTGAATTGGCTGTGTTCGGCCACCCCGTGGCCAACAGCCGGGTTCGCGATCTGCAGCAGAATGGCGCGGCCCGCCCCGGCGAGCAGAATGCCTTCTGCGCCAATGTCGGCAACTCGGGGAACCATGCCCCCAAATCTACCGGAGACAGCCAACAGCGAGCACTACGGAAGCGGACGACGGCGGCCCGTTCCGCCGTCATCCCGCTATACCGTCCTGCCGCTGGATGCCTTGGACAATGGCGGTCCCGGCGGCTTGGCGCCATCCGTTGCCGCCACCGGTTTGTCCCGCGACACGAACTGCGTCCTGTCCGCGGAGAGCCTGCCCGGCATCACGGAGAGGTCGTTCGGCGGACCGGTGGAGCGCTACGTCTGGGATCTGGCTGACGCCTACCCGGCCCCCCCGAGGACACGGGGATGCACCTGCTCCTGGCACCGGCTGCCCGACCGGTCCGGAACTTCACCTCCACCCTGCTCGGGGGCCTGATCCGCTTCCTGCGGGCCGATCCCGCCAAGGACCGCGTCGTCGCGGAGCCGGACGCCCGCAACACCAAGGCGATCGGACGCCTCATGACCTTCGGATTCGCGGCCGGCGCCTGGGTGCAGCTGGCAGAGAAGGAAGCCCAGCTGGTGTTCCTAACCCGTGAAGGTTTTGAGTCCCGCGCATAGTTGATCGGGGCACACCTATGGCAGGTGATTAGACCGCGCGAACGTACACTTGTGGCCTTCCTAAGAATTGTCTTTGTGCTGCGCTACGGTTAGCTGCACCATCAATTCTTCAAGGGGGAAGAATGGAATTTGCAGAAAAACTCTCCGCGTTGGCAGCAAAGGTCCGCCAGCAGCGAGGTGCGATCCAAACCGAAGAGGCAACCAAGAATGCCTTTGTGATGCCTTTCATTTCTACAATCCTCGGCTACGACGTGTTCAATCCGATGGAGGTTGTGCCGGAGTTCATAGCTGACGTTGGACTCAAAAAGGGCGAAAAGATCGACTACGCCATCGTCAAAGACGGTGAGGTACAGATCCTGATCGAGTGCAAGAAATCCACCGAGCCGGTGAAGATCGAGCATGCTTCTCAGCTGTTCCGCTACTTCGCCGTAACAAACGCCCGAATCGCCATCCTCACTAACGGTGAGATCTATCAATTCTTTACCGACCTCGATGCACCCAATCGCATGGACGCCAAACCGTTCCTGGTCCTGGATCTCAACGACATCGACGAGACTCTCATCCCGGAGCTGCAGAAATTGTCGAAGGACGTCTTCGATCTTGAATCAATCATCAATGCGGCCGGCGAACTGAAGTACATCGGGGAACTGAAGCGGACTCTCGCGGCTCAGTTCAAAGAGCCGGAGGATGAATGGATCAAATTCCTGACAGGCCGCGTTTATCAGGGTGCGTATACGCAGAAAGTGCGTGAGCAGTTCACAGCACTGGTGACAAAGGCGTCCAAGCAGTTCCTGAATGACCAAGTAAATGAACGGCTGAAGAAAGCACTGGGCGCTCCGAGTTTCCCGCAAAACGAAGACATCACAGTCGCTGCCGCGGTCACCAGCGCCCCTGTTGCCGAGGCCGATCTTGCCGAAGCTGACGGCCTCGAAACAACGTTGGAGGAAATCGAGGGCTACCAGATCGTCCGCGCAATCGTCTGTAGCGAGGTCAAGCCAGCCCGTGTTGTGCAGCGGGACGCTAAGTCTTACTTCGCCGTACTGCTGGACGACAACAACCGCAAACCGATCGCGCGCCTGCACTTCAACCGGACACAGAAGTACATCGGGATCTTCGACGACAACAAGGAAGAAACCCGGGTCCCCATCACCTCGCTCGAGGAAATCTACGAGCACACCGAAGCCTTACGGGCGAGCGTCAAAAGCTACCTTCAGTAATCCCTTACCCAGCGGACGACGGCGACCGCCTCCCGCCGTCGTCCGCGTCTCTGGCCGCGCATTCCCGCGCACGATAGCTTTGGAGAATGACGGCAATCTACCGGTACGACGTCGAGGTCCTGCACTTGCTCGTCTCCCCGGCGCACGCCTACTTCGGCCGGGCCCGCGAGGGCGCGGCCGACGTCCCCACCACGGACGCGGACCGGGTGGAGCTGGTGGCAGGCAAGGGCATCGTGGGTGACAGGTTCTTCGGCAAGGCGGCGCACATGGACGCCGCCGTCACCGTGTTGGCCGTGGAAGCGCTGGAATCCATGGCCGCGGAACTGGGCGCGGCGCCCTTTGACCCGCTCCTGACGCGGCGCAACGTAATCCTTCGGGGAGCGGACCTTCCTCCCCTGCTCGGCGGCGACTTCGCCCTCGAATCAAACGGCCACGTGGCTCGTTTCAAGGCCGGCCGGCCCGCGCACCCCTGTGCGTGGATGGACCAGATGCTTGCGCCGGGCGCCCACAAGGCCATGCGCGGACGCGGCGGCATCCGCTGCCAGGTACTCAGTGACGGCGTCCTGCACCGCGGGCCCGCCGTGCTGATCAGTCCCGTGCCGCTGGACCCCGGACGCGCGGGCGCCCCCACGCTGCTGCGCCCTTCCCGTCTGCCTTAGCGCGGCGCGGGCGTGCCGGAGCATCATTCAAAGAGTTCGGAAAGGAGCCGGAAAATGCCCAACGATCCTGCGGACATGGTCAATGTCCGGTACATGGTGGACGACGTCGGTGCGGCTGTCGATTTCTATACCAACCACCTCGGGTTCACACTCAGGATGAGCGCCGCACCGGCGTTCGCCGAAGTCGCCCGCGGCCGGCTGCGGCTTCTCCTGAGCGGGCCAGGCAGCTCGGCGGGCCGGCCCATGCCTGACGGCACTGTGCCCGGACCGGGCGGATGGAACCGGGTCCACTTCATCGTCAGCGATATCGCGGCCGAGGTGGAACGGCTCCGTGCCGCCGGCCTCACGTTCCGGAACGAAATAGTCACCGGCCCGGGTGGCCGGCAGATCCTGTTGGTGGATCCCTCCGGGAACGTCGTGGAGCTGTTCCAACCCGCCGGCGAATAGTTTCCGTCGCCGGGCGGCGGTGACGCTCCCCTACAGCGCCGACCAGCCGCCGTCGGACGCGAGGATGGCCCCGTTGACGTTGGTGCCGTCGTCGCTGAGCAGGAACGTGATGGACGCCGCCAATTGCTCGGCCGTGGCAGGTACAGGGATGTTGGCCTGCATCAGCGGGCCCAGGCGCTCGGCAGCCAGCTGCGATCCCCAGTTGGCCACGATATTGGTGATGGTGGCGCCCGGTGCCACGGCGTTGAAGCGCAGGCCCCTGGGCCCGTACATCACGGCCGAGTTCTTGGTCATGCCCACGACGGCGTGCTTGGACGCGGTGTAGGCGACCCCGGCGGCCGAGCCGCGCAGCCCCGCCTCGGAGGAAATGTTGACCACGGACCCGGCACCGGCGTCGAGCATCAGCGGCACTACGGCGCGGGTAAGACGCATGAGGGCGGTGACGTTGATCCGGAAGACGCGGTCCCAGGTGTCATCGTCCACCTCATGGATGGGCGCGAAGCTGTCCATGATGCCCGCAACGTTGGCCAGGGCGTCCACCCGTCCCCCGGCGGCAGCAACGACGGCGGCGACGGTCTCCTCGGTGGAAATATCGCCGGCAACGGGGACCAGCTCCAGCCCGGCATTCTCTTGAACCAGCGCGTCCAGGCGCTCCTTGCTGATGTCCGCGGCGATGACTTTTCCGCCCTCTTTCGCCACGCGCAGCGCGGTGGCCCTGCCGATGCCCGACCCCGCGCCAGTGACGATGACGGTCTTGCCTGCGAAGCGGCCGCTGGTGGTGGCTTCCTGCCATGTGGCTTCGTTGCCCATGATGTCCTTCCAGACGTTGAGGGATGATACCCACCAGCTTATGACACTCTGTGTCATTATGTAAGAGTGAATACTGATTGGATGCCATCGGATGACCTCAAGACCGCAACGCGCCCTGCCGGCCGGCCCGTGAGCATAGATCCCGACTCCGTGGCCTCCGTTGCCCTGCGGCTTTTCGCCGAGCGCGGGTACGAACAGACCTCCATGGAGGACATCGCCCGCGAGGCCGGGATCGGACGCAAGAGCCTGTACCGCCATTTTGCCAGCAAGGCGGACCTCGTCTGGGGCGGCACCGGGCCGGTGATCGAGGCGTCGGAGCATGTGCTGGCGTCGCCGCTCTCCCAAGACACGGCCGACGGCGACGTCCTGGCCGGCGTGCGTGCTGCCGTCATTGCAGGGGTTGCGGTCCTCCCGGACCTGGCTGTGACGCGCGGGAGGCTGCGGCTGATCGCCGAACACCCGGAGCTGATGAGCCGGAGCTACGAGTCCCTGGGCGCCCAGCGCGAGCGGGCACTGTCCTACCTCACGCTGCGCGGAGTGCCCGAACAGACCGCCCGCTACCTCTGCGCCGCGCTGATTGCGGCGACGTTCGAGGCGTGGATCCAGTGGGCCGTGGGCACGGACCCGGATCCGGTGCCGTACCTCGTGGCTGCGACGGAGATCCTGCGGCTGCCGGCAGCCGGGGGCTGAGCCGCCGTCCCGGCCCCACGCCAAACGGAAGCGGACGACGGCGGGAGGTCCCGTCGTCGTCCGCTTCCGTATTATGCCCCTACAGTCTATGGTGCTCCGGGACTGCCCACCGGGCGTCCCGGGCATTGGCTTTGCTTGCCGGAGGCCCGGCGTAGGTCCAGAGGCACGGCCGTCCGGAATCGCTGGGAAGGAGCTGGCCTTCGGACAGGAAGATGGCCGATCCCGCCGGGCTCCTCCACACGCCGGTGAGCTCACAGTGCGCGCCGGTGCCCTGCTGCCGCGGCACCGACAGGTTGATGACCCTGCGGGCCCGCTTCTCGGCCACAGGCAGCCTCCGCTTCACGATGCCGCTCCCGCCGGTTCCCGGTACTTGCTTTCGGGAACATCGGTGATGAACATGTGCCCGGGGGCGTGGCTGATGGCGAATGCGGGCCTGGAGGCCATCACTGCGCTCTGCGGCGTCACGCCGCAGGCCCAGAAAACCGGCAGTTCCCCTGCCTTGATCTCCACGGCGTCACCAAAGTCGGGGCGGTTGATGTCGGCAATACCGAGCTCCTCAGGTGACCCGACGTGGACCGGGCTGCCGTGCACCTTGGGCACCTCCGACGTCACCCGGATGGCCGTGTCCACCAGTTCGGGCAGCATCGGCCGCATGGAGACCACCATGGGGCCGTGGATCCGGCCAGCGGGGGTGCACTCAACCGTGGTGCGGTACATGGGCACGTTGCGGCCGGCTTCGGTGTGCCGCAGCGGGATCCCCGCACTGGCCAAGGCCGCTTCGAAGGTGAAGCTGCAGCCAATCAGTACGCCCACCATGTCGTCGCGCCAAACAGACGCGACGTCGGTGACCTCCTCAGCCAGTTCGCCGTCCACCCACACCCGGTAAGCGGGGATATCGGTGCGGATGTCCGAGCCAGCGGCCAAGGAGCTTTCGTACTGTCCGGCCGGGATGATGTCGATGATCGGGCAGGCCTTGGCATTGAGCCGGCAGAACTCGATGACTTCGTCCGCGTAGTCTGCCGTGACCCCTATCAGGTTGGCCTGCGTGTAGCCGTCGCTCCAACCGGAGGTGGGGGTGACCAGGCCGCCCCGGAACTTCAGGCGGGCGTCGGCGGGCGCTAAGAGGGCGTAAGGCTGGCTCACTTGGACTCCACAAGGTCGGCTGAGGACTGGAGGTACTCCTCGTCCTCGGCCACGTTGGAGTCGCGGCCCAGGGCAAGGCCCACCAGGGTCAGGAAGCAGGCGACGCTGAGGTAGATGGCCACCGGGACCCAGCTGTCGTAGGTGCTCAGCAGGAGGGTGAACATGAATGGTGCGATGGCGCCGCCGATGATTCCGGCGAACGTGTAGGCCAGCGAGCTGCCGGTGGAGCGCAGCCGCGGCGAGAACTGCTCGACGACGAACGCCGCCTGCGGTCCGTACATAAACGAGTGGCAGAGCAGGCCCAGCACGATGCCCACGATCAGCATGACCGGCGACCGTCCTTCGAGGACGATGAAGAACAGGAAGGCCCAGACGGCGGCGGCAACTGCGGCGATCCCGTAGACCAGCCGGCGGTTGATGCGGTCCGAGATAGCTCCGGCGAGCGGCATGGTGAAGAGCTGAAGGGCTGAGCCAATCAAAACGGCGACGAGCACCTGGCCGCGGTCGAAGCCGAGCTCCTGGATGCCGTAGGTCAGGGTGAAGACGGTGCACATCGCGTAGAGAACGTCCGGGCCGATGCGGCTGAGCATGGCGGCGATGAGGGGCCGGCGCTGGGTGGCGAGGACTTCGCGGATGGGGGCCTTGGGCTTGTCCCCCCGGGCTTCCATGGCCCTGAAGATGGGGGTGTCCTCAAGCTTGAGGCGGATCCAGAGACCGAAGGCCACAAGCAGTGCGGAGATCAGGAAGGCAATGCGCCAGCCATAGTCCAGGAAAGCTTCCTCGGACAGCATCAGGGTCAGGATGGCGAGGGCACCGTTGGCCATAAGGTTGCCGGCGGGCGGACCGATCTGCGCGGCGGAGGCCCAGAATCCGCGACGGTTCGGGTCACCGAATTCACTGGAGAGCAGGACCGCACCGCCCCATTCGCCGCCGACGCCCACGCCCTGGGCGAAGCGGAGGAACACCAGGATGGCGGGGGCGATGACGCCGATGTTGCCGTATGTGGGCAGCAGGCCGATGAGGAAGGTGGCAACGCCGATGAGCATCAGCGTGATGACCAGGATCTTCTTGCGGCCGATCTCGTCACCGAGCCGGCCGAAGATGATGCCGCCTACAGGGCGGGAGATGTAGCCGACTGCGTAGGTGGAGAACGCCAGCAGGGTTCCGGTGACCGGGTCGGAGGCCGGGAAGAAGATCAGCGGGAAAACGATCGCAGCCGCGGCCGAGTAGACGGCGAAGTCGTAGAACTCCAGCGCGGTTCCGGTCAGGCTGGCCGCGAATGCCTTGTACATGTCCTTGCGCCCCACCGGGGGCGTCGGGTCGACGGGGGCCATTGCTTGGGGAGTGGCCATTTGTATCCTCCATGAAGAGAGTGGATGTCATCCGCTGGGCGGACGTGCTGGGTGCCCCGTGCATTCAGGCTTGCGGCGTCGCAAACCGGGGCAAAGGAGCTGGTAGGCGGCTGCCGTGAGGTGGTGCGGAATTCGTAACTGCGATGATCGTTGGATTGTTGAACAATCCCCTTGTTGAACAATTTACGCGACGTAGGTCACACCGTCAAGGGTTGATTTAGGCCGCGGGGATTTGGCACGGCCCGTTTCCGGGTAGAGCAAAGGAGCCCCCCGAAGGGAGGCTCCTTATGCTTCAGCGTTGCGGAGCGGTTGCTGCGGGCTACTTCGAAGCCACAGACCCGGCCGCGTGCACTGCGGCTTGGTGCTCTTCGGACCGGTTAAGATAGTCGGCCAGGCGCTCGGCAGCGAGGTGCGTGTCGCCGGATTCAAGGGCCTGGCAGATCTGGTCGTTGTCCGCCAGCCACTGCTGGTAGAAGGCGCTGTCAACCGACGCCTTATGGAAGAAGAGGCGCATCTCGGCGAGCACCTGGGACATGATGGTGTTCAGCCGCTCACTGTCCGCCAGGGCCACAAGGGCTCCGTGGAAATGCTGGTTCGCACTGCCGAGGCCCTCATTGTCCCCGGCCGCGGCCGCCCTCTTTCCTTCTTCCACGGCTGCCCGAACCGCGGCGATGCGTTCGGGGGTGCCGCCGCCGCGGACAGCACTCACTTCGATGGCGCGCCTGACGGTGTAGACGTCATGGATGTCCCGGGCGCCGAGGCTGGCAACGAAGACGCCACGGTTGGGTTCCCGGACAAGGAGGCGCTCACTGACCAGTTCAGCAAAGGCCTCACGGACGGTGTTCCTTGAGACGCCGAGTTCTTCGGACAGGGCCTCTTCCTTGAGTTTCGCTCCGGGCTGGAGATCACCCTCCGCGATCTGCAGCCGCAGCTCGGCAGCCACACGCGTGGCGACGGACGGGACTGCCACCCGCAGCCTGGATGCTCCGCCGGGCAGTCCGCGGAAGGAGTCGTGTTCAGCATTCGGATTCAGGGTGGCCATATCCCGAATTTACACGAACGGCCCACAATCCTTTTGTTGGATTGTCCCCCTGAGCTGCCGGATAACTGCTGGAATCCGAGCGTAATGGGCTCTTGTCCTGGGCGTTCACAGTGTCATTGGGGAGAAACTGTAGGGTGCGCGCAGCACTACCGCTTGGCCCGAATCCCACTCGTTAACCGCCTGGGAAACGGCGTCACGGTTGTGGGCCGGGAGGTAGCCGGTGCCGCGGCAATAATTCACCAATTGTTCTTCGCTGGCGTCTCCGCCAAGTGCCATGTGTGCCAGCCACAGCGCCCCGAACTCGAGGCCGAGCTCTTGAATGACACCACACGTGATGGCCTGCTGGTCTGCGCTGTCCATTTGACCCTCCTAACGAACGGTTCCCTGGCAGTTCGTAGCGTGCAGGCCGTTGGATGGGTCCCGTGAGGAGAATGTTTCCCAGTAGTCAGCCGCCCTGTTCCCGGGCAGTCACCGGGAACCCGCCGTGCGGATTTCGTCCGCGATGGTCTTCCCCAGAAGCTCGGTGGTGCCGCTGCCGCCGAGGTCTGGCGTGAGCGACCGGTCTCCCCTGGCCAGGACGTTCTCGAAAGCCTGCACTACCGCGGCCGCCGCGGCATCTTCGCCGAGATGCTGCAGCATCATGGCGGCGCTCCAGATCTGGCCGATGGGGTTGGCGATGCCCTTTCCGGCGATGTCCGGTGCGGACCCATGGACCGGCTCAAAGAGGCTGGGGAACCGGCGTTCGGGGTTGATATTGCCGCTGGGCGCGATGCCGATCGTCCCGGTGCACGCCGGTCCCAGGTCGGACAGGATATCCCCGAAGAGGTTGCTGGCCACCACCACGTCGAACCTCTCCGGGTGCAGGACGAAGTTCGCCGTCAGGATGTCGATGTGATAGCTATCGGTCCTGACGCCGTCGAAGTTCTGCGCCATGGCCTCGACCCGCTCGTCCCAGTACGGCATGGTGATCGAGATGCCGTTGCTCTTGGTTGCTGACGTGAGGTGCTTCTTCGGGCGGCTGTCAGCAAGCTCGAACGCATACCTGAGGATTCGGTCCACGCCCGTCCTGGTCATCACCGTCTCCTGGATGACCGTCTCCCTGTCCGTCCCTTCGAACATCCGGCCTCCGATGCTGGAGTATTCACCCTCGGTGTTCTCTCGGACCACGTAGAAGTCAATCTCGCCCGGAAGCCGGTCCGCCAAAGGACTTTTGACCCCGGCCAGCAGCTTCACGGGCCGCAGGTTGACGTACTGGTCGAAGTGGCGGCGGAACTGCAGGAGGCTGCCCCACAGGGAGATGTGGTCAGGGACGGTTTCCGGGGAGCCAACGGCTCCGAAGAAGATGGCGTCGAAGCCGCTGAGCTGGTCGAACCAGTTGTCGGGCAGCATCTTCCCGTGCTTGAGGTAGTAATCCCCGTTGGCATAGTCAAAGTCCGTAGTCTGCAGCTTGAAGTCAAAAACCTCCGCGACGGCCTCCAATGCCCGGATCCCCTCCGGCACTACTTCCTGCCCGATTCCGTCACCGGCGATCACGGCGATCCTGTGCGTCTTTGTCATGGGAAGACCTCCTTGTGTGAGTGATGCGTTGTGCTATGTCCTATCCGAGTGTATGGATTAAGAACTGAACCGATCAGTGGTTCCAGGCAACGCATTGTTTCTTGTAAAGAAAGAAGACCCGGCAGTGGATTTGAGCAGCGTCGATGACCTGGAGTTCTTTGAGCAGATATCCCGCTCGAGAAGCCTGACCGATGCCGCCAGAAGCTGGGGAAAGTCCCTGCCCTCGGTCAGCAAACGGCTAACCCAGCTGGAGTCCCGGCTCGGCGTGCAGCTGGTCCGGCGGAGCACCCGGAAACTGACCCTCACACCCGAAGGCGAACAGTACGCTGCCGGAGCTTTGTCGATCATTCAGCAGAAGGCGGATCTTGAGGAAGGGGTGTCGCAGAAGTACGGCGAGCTGCAGGGCCGGATTGTGGTGCATTCGACCATCGGCCTGGGCCGGATCCACATCGCCCCGCTGCTCGGCGAATTCGTGAAAGCACACCCCCGGGTCTCCATCGACCTGGAACTGTCGGCATTGCCGCTGAACATTGCCGGGACAAGCTTTGACATCGGCATCAGGGTAGGCACCCTGGAGGACTCGAGGCTGAAGTCAAAGCGCCTCGCGGAAAGCCGCCGGGTGGTGTGCGCCGCCCCGCAATACCTCAACGCCGTTGGCGCACCCGGCACAGTCTCCGAACTTGACCGGCACAACTGCCTTATCCTCCGGCAGGACAGCAGCGACTACGCGCTGTGGCGATTCGGGGCCGAAGGACGGGAACAACTCGTGCGGGTGAACGGCAGTATGGTCAGCGACGACGGCGAAGTAGTCACCGGATGGTGCCTTCAGGGCCTCGGGCTGATGATGCGCTCCAGCTGGCACGTCAGCCCGTTGCTGCGGCAAGGCCTTTTGCAGCAGGTCCTGGCGGATGTGCCGACACCGGCGGCTGACATCCACGCCGTCCACCCAGCCGCGGTCCACACTCCGCGCCGCGTCAGCGAAGCCATCGACTTTCTCAGACGTGGCCTCACGGAACGGCTTGCTTAGCCCAAGTGTCAGGGCGCCCCGAGGTGGATACTGACGGTTGTCCCGCCGCTGGGGTTGGCGGAGATCTCCAGGCGCCCGCCGTGGGCTGCCGCGATCCTGGCGCGCGTGGCCAGGCCCAGCCCCGTTCCGGCAGGATCTCTTCCCGCAGACCCAGGCTCAGGCCGTCGGTGACGTCCTTCACCAGGCCGGCCAGCGACAGTCGGGTCCTGACGGTTGCGCACGGGGATCGCCCGCGAGCTTCGCTGGCCCGCCCCAGGCAGTTGCGATGAACTGCCAGTAGGTAGACTGGTCTACCTACTCTTGCCCAGAGCTGAGGACCGCCCGTGACCGAGAAACAGACAGCTCCCCGAACCGCCCCGCCCCGGCGGCCCGCCCGCCACGCGCTCCTGGAGGCGGCCGCCAAGCGGTTCTACGCCTTTGGCCTGACGGGGACGGGCATCGACAGCATCACCGCCGAGGCAGGCGTGGCCAAGAAGAGCCTCTACACCAACTTCGCCTCTAAGACTGACCTGGTGACGGCGTACCTGTATGCCCGCCACGAGGAATGGCTGGGGCTGTACCGGGCGCGGCTGGAAAAAGCAGCGCACCCCAAAGACCGCGTCCTGGCGGTCTTTGATGCCTATGCGGACCCGTGGCAAAGCACCTGGCGTTCCTCCTTGAAGGCTCCATGGTCCGCGCCGGCCTCGAAGGCAACGACAACTGTGTCCGGAAAGCCCGCCGGATCGCAGCGACGCTGATCGGCAGCCTGTGAAGGCCGCAGGATTCCAGGGAGCCACATGGGGTGCGTTGTTTGTGCTCGCCGCGTCTGTCCTGTGGGGAACCACCGGAACGGCGGCCACTTTCGCGCCGGGCGTGAGCCCGTTGGCGATCGGCGCGGTGGCCATGGGATGTGGCGGCCTGCTGCAGGCGGCGATTGCAGCCCGCCCGATGCTGGCGTTCGGCAGGTCCCTGCGGCGGCAATGGCGCACGGTGATCCTGGGCTCACTCGCCGTAGCGATGTACCCGCTCGCTTTCTATTCCTCCATGCATCTGGCCGGCGTGGCGGTGGGGACGGTCGCCTCCATCGGATCGGCACCCCTGGCCTCTGCCGTCGTCGAACGCGTGGTGGACAAGCGGCCGTTCACGCGCCGGTGGGCCGTTGGCGCGGTTCTCGGTGTCTCGGGAGCCGTGCTGCTGTGCGTTGCGGAGGCAGGTCACCCTGATCCAGCAGCGGGAGCGGAATGGTCGACGGCGGCGGGCCTCTTCCTGGGGCTGCTGGCCGGATTGACCTACGCGCTGTATTCCTGGGCCGCCCACCGCCTCATCAACACCGGCGTGCCGTCACGGGCGGTGATGGGCGCCGTCTTCGGGATCGGCGGCCTGCTGCTCATGCCCGTGGTCGCAGCGACCGGAGCGCCGTTCCTTGCGTCCTGGCAGAACTTCTCCGTCGGCGCGTACATGGCGGCCGTCCCCATGTTCGCCGGCTATGTCCTCTTCGGCTGGGGCCTGGCACGCGTCCGCGCCAGCACGGCCACCACCCTCTCCCTCGCGGAGACAGTCGTGGCGGCCGTCCTCGCCGTGATCGTGGTGGGTGAACGCCTGCCCGCACTCGCCTGGGCCGGAGCCGCGCTCATCGCCGGCAGCCTGTTCGTCCTGACCCTGCCCGCCCGACGGACCCGACCGCGGCGGCGCATAGGTGCCGTCGATTCCGACGTGCCGGTTCGTCAGTCGCGCGAGGACGCTTCCGCGGCCGCTGCCGGAAGGGCCTCCGAAGCACCGGCAGCCTCTTCCGGCGGCTCAGGTTTGTAGACCCAGGCCACCAGCACCACGGAGATGATCATCAGCAGGAACCACGCCACCAGCTTGTCGAGCGGCACCATGTGCCAGCCGTTCAGCTGGCTCGGGTACAGCCAGGCGCCGGACCATGTGGCGATGTTTTCGGCAATCCAGATGAACAGCGCCACCAGCAGGAAAGCCAGGACCAGCGGCATCCGGAACTTCCTGCGGAATACCCGGAAGTGCATCACGCACCGTCCAAAGATGATCACGACGGCGGCCAGCAGCACCCAGCGGGCGTCCCAGATGTAGTGGTGGGTGAAGAAGTTCGCGTAGATGCCAACGGCCACGATCGCGGTGATCCACCGGCGCGGATAGCTGGCGAAGCGCAGGTCAAAAAGCCGGTAGACACGCACCATGTACGAGCCGACGGCGGCATACATAAAGCCGCTGAACAGCGGAACCGCCCCGATGCGAAGGAAACCTTCGGCCTCGTAGGACCAGGAGCCGACGTCGGTCTTGAACAGCTCCATCACCGTGCCCACCAGGTGAAAGAGCACAATCACCCGCAGTTCGCGGAGCGTTTCCAGCCGGGCCGCCACCATCAGGACCTGGATCACGACGGCGGCAATCGTCAGGAAGTCGTTCCTGGCCAGTGCGGCATCCTCCGGGTACCAGAGCCGGGCTGCCATCAGCACGGCGAGGAGGGCTGCTCCGAAGATGCACGCCCAGGCCTGCTTGAGGCCAAAGACTGCAAACTCGGTGAGCCTCGACCGGAATCCGCCGGCGCGGGCGTTGTCCAGGTAACGGTGGGCGCGCTCGTCGATGCGCTGCTCGACGGGCGTGAAACTGCGCATTGGTTTTCTGTTCCTCCGCGTTCCACCGACTGACTTCTGACTCGGAGAGTCTAGCCCGGACTGCGCCCTTCCAACTGCCGGACCAGTCCGTCCACCAGAGATGCCGGATCGTCGAGAATATCCGCCACGATGTGGGCCTCATCAGGGCCAAGCGGTTCCAGCGTGGCCAGCTGGGAGGCGAGGAGGCTGCTGGGCATGTACTCGTGTTCCCTCCCGCTCAGCCTGCCGGAAATGGTCGCTGCCTCGCCGGACAAATGGATGAACACCAGGTCCGGCGCGAAGCTGCGCAGCACGTCGCGGTACCTGCGTTTGAGCGCCGAGCAGGCGATGATCCGGGAGCCGGCTCCGGGCGCCGGAGTTGCCAGCGCGGCACCGATTTCGGCGAGCCACGGTGCCCGGTCGTTGTCGTCCAGCGGCGTCCCTCCAGCCATCTTTGCCTTGTTCGCGGGCGGGTGGAAGTCGTCGCCGTCGAAGAACGGAACGCCCAGCCGCTCCCCCAGCAGGGATCCGACGGTTGACTTCCCGCAGCCTGACACGCCCATGACCACCAGCGGCGGCCACTGCGTGATCATGCCGTTTCCTCGCCGAAGCTCAGGAGCACTTTCCCGGATTCGGCGGAGTTGCGGGCCACGTCGAAGGCTTCGAGGGCCTGGCTCACCGGGAATTCGTGCGTGATGACCGGGTCGATCTGCAGGGTGCCGTCGGCGAGGGCGGCGATGACGTCGTCGATCTCGTCATTGAAGCGG
>DATFAE010000018.1:0-1597 GCA_035254945.1 Arthrobacter sp.
CAGCCACAATGGTTGAGCCATGAGGTCACAACTTTTGTCACAGGGGTTTGTCATCACGACGGCGGCTGCCGCTGCGGCACTGCTGCTCACGGCCTGCGGTCCAAGCCAGCCGCAGACGCAGGGAACCACGGAACCCGGCACATCCTCAGCGCCGCCCACCACAACTGCGCCGCCGCCGTCGTCCGCCACGCCAACGCCGACGGCGGCAGGGCCGGCACTGTGCAAGGCTGCCACCCTCTCCGCCGCCACCGATTCCACGGGAGGCGGAGCTGCCGGCAGCGTCTACATGACGCTCACCCTGACCAATACCGGGGGTGAGCCGTGCCTTCTGAAGGGATTCCCCGGCGTCTCCCTCACGGCCGACGCCAACGGTGCCCCCATCGGGGCGCCCGCGAAACGCGACGAGGCCACCCCGGTGGCGGACGTGCTGCTTGCCCCCGGCCAGGCCGGCGCGGCCGTGCTGCGCTACACGCAGGCGGGCAACTTCCCGGACTGCACCATCGTGCCGGCAGCCGGATACCGCATCTATCCGCCGGAGGACACCGCATCGCTGTTCCTGGCACAGCCCACGCAGGCCTGCAGCAACGCGGCGGTCGGTTTGCTGACCATCAGCGCCTTCCAGGCTGCCTAAAGGACGCCAATTCCCCGCATCATAAGTACACTTATGATTGTCGGGGATCCGTCAAATCCGTTGCCGGTCCCGTCAATGGCTGCGGTGAGCGGCCAGCAGACCGGAGGCAGGGTGCGCCCGCATGACGTCGATTTGGTTGGACCGCAGGGAATCGTTCACCTCTGACCCCTTCCTGCCGGGGAGCGGGTACGACACCGTGGTGGCCGGCGCCGGCCTGACAGGGCTCGTCACCGCATTGCTGCTCGCAAGGTCGGGGCAGCAGGTCCTCGTGCTGGAGGCCCGGTACCCCGGCGCGGTGACTACCGGAAACACCACGGCCAAGGTCAGCCTCCTGCAGGGAACAGTGTTGTCCGCGCTGGCCCGGCAGTACCCGGCGAAGCAGGTCCGGGCCTATGTGGAGGCCAACCAGGAGGGACAGGCCTGGCTGCTGCGATACCTCCAGGAGCAGGGCGTCCCCTTCCAGCGGCGGGACGCCTACACCTACGCCGTCACGGCCCAGGGATCGGAACGTCTCCGCGAGGAACTTACCGCGGCAGCCACGGCGGGCCTGGACATCGATTTCGTGGGTGAACCCGGGCTCCCCTTCCACGTACAGGGCGCCTTGAGGCTGGCTGACCAGGCCCAGACCAATCCCATGGACGTCCTGGATGCCCTGCTGGCGGACCTCCGCAGCCGCGGCGGAACGGTAGTGGGCGGCGTGCGGCTGCGGGACGTCTCCGGGAGCGGCACCTTGACTGTCCGGACAGACCGGGGCAATGTCACCGCCAACCATGTGGTGCTCGCCACCGGTATTCCTGTACTGGACCGCGGCCTCTACTTCGCCAAGCTGAAGCCGCTCCGTTCCTACGCCGCAGCGTTATCGCTCCCGGCGGGGCTGACGCCGCCACCGGGAATGTACCTCTCGGCCGAGGAACCGACGCATTCGCTGCGCGACTATGAGGTGGACGGCCGCAGGCTCCTGCTGGT
>DATFAE010000019.1:0-25228 GCA_035254945.1 Arthrobacter sp.
GTCTGGGACACCTGGTCCCTGACTGACGAAAACGCGAACCAGATCAGCTACAAGGGCTACGACGTCATCTTCTCCCTCGTGGCTGACCGCCACGCCGGGTACGGCTTCGACCAGCGCCACTGGAATGCCCGAATCGGCTACTTCTTCCGCAAGACCAACGCCGATCCGGCGAAGGACAAGTGGAACTACGGCGGACACTTGTTCCTGGACGACACCTCGATCGGCAACACCGAGTGGTCCGGTTCCACCCGCCTGATGCAGGGCAACCAGGTCAACGTGTTCTACACGGCCACCACGTTCTACGACGTGGCCGAGCGGAACGCGGGCGGCGGCGGCATCGCCCCGGATGCGGCCATCGCCAAGGCGCTGGGCAAGATCCACGCGGACGAGAACGGTGTCACGTTCGATGGCTTCGAGCACACCAAGCTGCTTGAGCCGGACGGGCAGATGTACCAGACCAAGGCGCAGAACCCCGGATTCGCCTTCCGCGACCCCTACACGTTCGCGGACCCGGCACATCCGGGCAAGACCTTCATGGTCTTCGAAGGCAACACCGGCGGCACCCGTGGAGAGTACGAGTGCAAGCAGGAAGACCTTGGCTACCAGCCGGGAGACCCCAACGCCGAGAACCTCAACGAGGTCAACAGCTCCGGCGCCTACTACCAGACCGCAAACGTGGGCCTGGCCGTGGCGGACAACAAGGACCTGACCAAGTGGTCCTTCCTGCCGCCGATCCTGTCCGCGAACTGCGTCAACGACCAGACTGAGCGTCCGCAGATCTTCATCCAGAATGAAGGCGGCAAGAACAAGTACTACCTGTTCACCATCAGCCACCAGTTCACCTACGCGGCGGGCATGCGCGGCCCTGACGGTGTGTACGGCTTCGTCGGCGACGGCGTCCGTTCCGACTACCAGCCGATGAACAACAGCGGCCTGGCACTGGGGTCGCCGACGGACCTGAACCTGCCGTCAGAGTCCCCGGAGGCGCCCACGCCCAGCCAGAACGGCCGCCAGTTCCAGGCCTACTCGCACTACGTGCAGCCCGGCGGCCTGGTCCAGTCCTTCATCGACAACGTCAACGGCGTCCGCGGCGGATCCCTCTCGCCGACGGTGAAGATCAACTTCAAGAACGGCATTTCCCAGGTGGACCGCAGCTTCGGCCAGGACGGCCTCGGCCCGTTCGGCTACCTGCCCACCAACATCCGCGTCGGCGGCGAGGGCCACTACAAGTGACCCGTACGCAGCGGAGGCTGATCTAAGGTCTTCCGCAAGCAGGGGCGGGGATGTCCGGCATGGCCGGGCGTCCCCGCCTCCTGCCGTTAAGGCACAGGCAGGGGATAGGGTTGGGATCAACAGAAGGGGGAGTGCCTGATGGAATACCAGAACCCACAACCCGATGCGGGCATCCAAACACACAGCGCCGGAAACCTCGTGCCCGGCCACGGCCGCACCGTCATCTCTGAAACTGCCGTTGCCAAGGTTGCCGGCATCGCGGCCCGCGCGGTCCCGGGCGTCTATTCCCTGGGCTCCGGGCCGTCCCGCGCCCTCGGGGCCATCCGGGACGCCGTCGGCAGTTCGGACCACGCAGCCGGAGTGCACGCCGAGGTTGGCGAGACCCAGGTGGCCGTGGACATCAGCCTCGTGGCCACCTACGGAGCTCCGCTCCATTCCCTGGCAGACCAGGTCCGGGCTTCCGTGTACCGGGCCGTTGAAGAGCTGGTTGGCCTGCAAGTCATTGAAGTAAACGTCGAAATCACGGATGTCTATGTGGCCCCGCCTGTCAAACCGGCAGGCCAGGCCACCGCCGAAAGGGAGGCCGTCCTGTGAACCTGACCGTTGTGGGAATCGGAATGGGTGCCTTTGTGGCGTTTATGTCCTTCCAGTTTGGGCTGTGGGGCTTCCTGGTGTCTCTGCTGTTTATGGGAATTGGAGCCCTGCTGGGCCGCGCCGCGGAAGGGAAACTGGACCTGCGCGGCGTCCTGGATGCCATCATCGGCCGGCGCTCCTCGTCATGAGTTCGCCCGCACCGGCCCTTCAGGGGCAGGTATTAGCCGGCCACAACCGCATCAGCACCCAGGCGCTGACCAGCCTGGCCAAGGCCGCGGCAGCAGAGGCGCTGGACGTGCCTGCCCAGGAAGTCCGTGCCGACTGGTCCGACGACGACGGCCTGCTGGCACTGTCCCTCGTGGCGCCGATCAATATTCCGCCGCTCAAAGCAGTTGCTGCCGACGCCGGCAGGGTGGCTGCTTTCGGAGGGTCCATCTGGGACCGGACCGTCGCCGCGAAAGCCCGGATCCTGGCCACTGTTACGGCGCTGAGCGGTGCCCGGCTCAGCCGCGTTGACATCCGGATCAGCGGGGCCCGGATCACTGAAGGAGGACGGGTGAAATGAGCCAACCGGACAAGCAAAGAATCCTTTATCGGGAGACCCACTCGTCCCGGGCTGTGGTGGCAACTCTGGCCGCGGTCCTTGTGGTTGTGCTCTGCGCCTACGGTCTCCTGGAATCAGCCGTCCACGCCATCGGCCAGCCAGCATGGCTCATCGAGCCCCAGACTGCGGCGGAGCGTATTGTGGCGCTGCCTTCGGGAATATCGCCGCTGCTGCTCGGCGCCCTGGGCGCGGTGCTGGCAATGATCGGGCTGTTTTTCCTGCTGAACGCGGTTCTCCCAGGCCGGCGCGCGCGGCACGTGCTCAACGGCCACGGGAATGACTGGAACAGTCCCGCGGTGGTGGTGGACGACGAAGTCATCGCATCTTCCGTGGCGCGAAGGGCCCGGCTCGCCGCCAACGTCACACCGGAACAGGTCATGGTGGTCGTGTCCCGGCGCCAGATCGTGGTTAATCTCCGTCCCACGTCCGGTGTCCCGGTCGATGACGCAGCTGTCCTTGCGGCGGTGGAAGGCGAACTCGGCGAAATGGCGCTCGTCCCGGCTCCCGAGGTCCGGATCAACCTGGCATCGTCGGGGGTGATCGGCGCATGACCGGCACACCTGCCCTGCTTAACCGTATCCTGGTGGGGATCCTGGGCTTCAAGCTGCTCGTTGTCGGGCTTTTCCTTGTCCTGCTGGCCACTGTTCCGGCCATCTCCACATGGTGGCATTCGTGGTCGGCGGACGCCTGGCGGGGGCTTAGCCAGGCTTTCAACGACACACGGTTTCCGGGCCGGCCGGAGAGCTGGCTCTGGATCCTGATGGTCCTGGTGACCCTGCTGCTGATCGGGTTGATGGTTGCCTGGGTGGCCCAGCAGGGCAAGGGGCGCACCAACCTGCTTGTTTCAGAGGACGACGCCGGGGAGGTCGCCGGAGGAGTCCGGATCGGGGGAGGCGTGGCAGAACACGCCCTCAAACATGCCCTCGCGGAACGGCCGGACCTGGCCGGGGCCACAGTTGCCACCTACGAGGTCAACGGCAGCCCGGCCTTGAAGGTCCGGCTCCTCCCGCGCCAAGGCGTCGCCCCGCACCTGCTGGCGGCCGAAGTGGCAACCCTGGTGGAGGCCCTGGACACGGTGGTGGGCAAACGCACCCCGGTGCTGATCCATATTGGCGCCGGTGCGCGGACGCGGTTCAGCCGGGCCGAGCGCGTCCGCTGACACTCAGCGGGTCAGATATACAGTGCAGTTTGGCGGGACGTCTGCCATGGCACCATCCGCCGGCGTTGCGCTCGCCAGCGACACCGTGAACCCGGCGGGTACCGGCACTGCGGCCGGCCCCAGATTGCACAGGACCAGGGCGGCACCGTTGTGGAAAGCCAGGACACCGTCCGCCGGCTGATGGGCGTCCGCCCACTGGAAGGATCCGGAGCCAAGCCCGTGATCGGAACGGAACGCAAGCGCCGAACGGTAGAGCTCCAGCGTGGAACCCCCGACGCCGTCCTGCCGGTCCGCGGCCAAGTCCCGGAAGGACTCCGGCTGGGGCAGCCACGGGGACGCGGGCACCGGGCCTCCAGTGCCGGCGTCGGGCGTTGCGTTATCACCAGGTGTGCTGCCCCCGGTGAACGCCTCGGCAAAACCATAGCCGGGCTCATCCGCTTTCCACGGCAGGGGTACCCTGCAGCCGTCACGGCCGAGCTCCACACCTTCGGTACGGAAGAACGTCGGATCCTGCCGGGCTTCATCCGGGAGGGTGGTGTGCTCGGGAAGCCCCAGTTCCTCGCCCTGATAGATGTACACGGAGCCCGGCAGCGCGAACGAGATCAGCGCGGCAGCGCGCGCCCGCTGCAGCCCCAGGGCAGCGTCCGGCTGTTCATCCCGCGCCCCGATGCCCTTGGGGAACGTGGTGGGATCCTTCAACCCGAACCGTGTGGAGTGGCGCACCGTGTCATGGTTGCTCAGCACCCACGTGGACGGCGCCTCCACGGACGCCGCAGCCAGGAGCGAAGCTTCGATGGCTTCCGCCATGCGCTCCGCATCCCAGCCGGCCAGGAGGAAATCAAAGTTGAATGCCTGCTGCATTTCGTCTTTGCGGACATACCGGGCCAGCCGTTCCGCCGGCTCCACCCAGGCCTCGGCCACCATCATCCGGTCGCCGTCGTACGCGGCAAGCAAGCGGTTCCAGTCGCGGTAAATGTCATGTACGCCGTCCTGGTCAAAAAACGGCGACGGCGGATACAGCGGCGATACCGCGCGGTGAGGCTCCTGCGCGTCGGTATGGGAACCCGGAGCATCCCCGGGCGGGAGGTGATGCGCGGCGGGCGCCTCTTCGACGGTGCCCTCCACCATGGCCGCCACGCCGTCCCAGTCCGGCAGGCCTGCTTCCTTGACCATGCCGTGGGCAACGTCCACGCGGAAGCCGTCCGCTCCCCGGTCCAGCCAGAACCGCATCACGGAACGCATCTCCTCGTGGACCTCGGCGTTCTCCCAGTTCAGGTCAGGCTGTTTGGTATCAAAAAGGTGAAGATACCATTCGCCGGGGCTGCCGTCGGCTTCGGTGACCCTGCTCCAGGCGGGTCCGCCGAAGATCGAGCGCCAGTTGTTCGGGGCCAGGTTCCCATCGCCGGAGCCCGGAACCTGGTCCTTGCCCGACCGGAAGATGTATCGGTCCCGCTCGGGAGATCCGGGGGCGGCGGCCAGGGCCTCCTGGAACCAGGCATGCTCGTCCGAGGTGTGGTTGGGAACAAGGTCGACGATGACCTTGAGGCCCAGGCCGTGAGCAATTTGTAACATTTCGTCGAAATCCGCCAACGTGCCGAAGAGCGGGTCCACCTGCCGGTAGTCAGCGACGTCGTAACCGCCGTCCGCCTGTGGTGATTTGTAGAACGGCGACAGCCACACAGCGTCCACGCCCAGCCGTTTCAGGTAGGGCAGCCGGGCCGTAATCCCGCGCAGATCCCCCATTCCATCGCCGTTGGCGTCCGCGAAGGAGCGTGGATAGATCTGGTAGACGGCGGCGCTGGCCCACCAGGTTTTGAGGTCGGAACCGGGAACGGGAACGGGTGAGTGGTGCATTTGGTTCCTCTCAGGTAACTTTTTGATGTAAACGCTTGCATTTCTTCCGGCAACGTTACTAGTGTGACAGTCACCACATCAACCGCACTGTCGACTTACTTGTCACTCAGCGAGGAGCCTCAAGCAATGAAATCCCGTAAATTCTTACTCCCGGCAGCAACTGCCGGCATCCTGGCCCTGACGCTCTCCGCCTGTGGTGGCGGCGGCGGCGGGGGCACCACAGGGGGTGGCGGCACTGATGCCGAAGCCAACCTCGACGGCCGGGGCCCCATCACTTACGTCCAGGGCAAGGACAACAACAACGTGGTCCGGCCTTTTATTGAGAAGTGGAACGCTGCACACCCGGATGAGAAGGTCACGTTCAAGGAACAGACCGACAAAGCCGACCAGCAGCACGATGACCTCGTCCAGCACTTCCAGGCGAAGCAGTCCGACTACGACGTCGTCAGTGTTGACGTTATCTGGACCGCCGAATTCGCGGCCAAGGGCTGGCTCCAGCCGCTCAAGGACAAGATGGCGATCGACACCTCCAAGATGTTGAAGGCCCCGGTTGAAGCAGCCTCCTACAAGGGCACTTTGTACGCCGGACCGAAGGATTCAGACGGCGGCATCCTGTATTACCGCAAGGACCTTGTCCCCACGCCGCCCAAGACGTGGGATGAAATGATGAGCATGTGCTCCATCGCCAAGGCCAACAACATCGGCTGCTACTCCGGCCAGTTCAAGCAGTACGAAGGCCTGACCGTCAATGCTGCCGAGGCCATCAACTCGGCCGGCGGATCGATCCTGGATGACCAGGGCAAACCCAGCCTGAACACCCCAGAGGCAAAAGCCGGGCTCGAGAACCTGGTCAAGGCCTACAAGGACGGCAACATCCCGCAGGAAGCCATCACCTACCAGGAAGAGGAAAGCCGGCGCGCGTTCCAGTCCGGCAACCTGCTTTTCCACCGCAACTGGCCGTACATCTACAGCCTGATCACCACTGAGGGGTCCTCGGTCGTGAAGGACAAGTTCGGCATGGCGGCGCTTCCGGGCAAGGACGGCCCCGGTGCTTCCTCCCTCGGCGGGCATAACGCAGCGATCAGCGTGTATTCCAAGAACAAGGCCACGGCTCTGGACTTCATTAAGTTCATCGAGACCGAGGAAAACCAGAAGTTCTTTGCGAACCAGGCCTCGTTGGCTCCGATCCTGACGTCACTGTACGAAGACAAGGAGCTCGTGGCCAAGCTTCCCTATCTGTCTGTTCTCCAGACCTCGATTAAGAACGCGGTTCCGCGCCCGGTGACGCCCTTCTACCCCGCCGTCACCAAGGCAATCCAAGAGAACGCCTACGCCGCACTGAAGGGTGAGAAGCCGGTCGAAACGGCCTTGTCCGACATGCAGAAGTCCATCGAATCTGCTGGCGCAGGATCGTAGCTTAATCATGGCAACCGAATTGGGCCCGACGCCGGCAACAAAGCCGGCGTCGGGCGGGACCCCGGTCCACCACGCGCCCAAGGGCGTGGGGGAGGACAACAAGATACTGAGCCAGGGCAAATGGGCGTCCTGGCTCCTGGCACCAACGGTCATCGCACTGGGCATTGTGATCATCTACCCGATCATCAGCGCCATCGTAATGTCCTTCCAGAAGGACGCCGGGCTCGATCCGGCCACCGGCCTCTTTACCGCCGGTGGCCCCGCAGGCATCCAGAACTACGTCAACTGGCTCGGCCAGCAGTGTGCCGCCCCTGGCGGCGGCACTGTAGCCTGCCCTCCCGGTACGCTGGGCGGCCAGTTCTGGACAGCCACGGGCACCACCTTCATCTTTACGGTCATCACGGTGACCTTCGAGACCATCCTCGGCTTCTGGATGGCCATGATCATGGCACGCACTTTCAGGGGCCGCAGCCTCGTCCGGGCCGCTGTCCTGGTGCCGTGGGCCATCCCCACCGCTGTGACCGCCCAGCTTTGGCTCTTCATCTTCGATTTCAACGGCATCGCCAACAAGATCTTTAATGTCAGCATCCTCTGGACAGGCAGTGAATGGCCCGCAAAATGGGCAGTCATCATTGCCGACACTTGGAAGACCACGCCGTTCATGGCGTTGCTGATCCTTGCCGGCCTGCAGATGATTCCCGCTGAAGTCTACGAAGCGGCCAAGGTGGACGGGGCTAGCGCCTGGCAGCGGTTCCGCATGATCACCCTGCCGCTGGTCAAGCCGGCGCTGATGGTGGCCATCCTGTTCCGCACCCTGGACGCGTTGCGCATGTTCGACCTGCCGTACATCCTGACGCAGGGCGCTAACAACACCACCACGCTGTCCATCCTGGTGATCAACCAGATCAGGCAGGGCTTCAACGCAGCAGCGGCCCTGTCCACCATCACGTTCATCATCATCTTCTTGGTCGCTTTCATCTTCGTCCGCTTCCTGGGCGCAAATGTTGTGGAGCAAAGCGGCGCCAGCGGTAAGGGGAAGAAATGACCACGACCACAGCCGCCACGGATCTGCGCGCAAGGCAGGACAAAGGCCGCAAGACTGCCCAGAACAGGGAGAAGTGGGCCCAGGGGCGAACCTATATCAGCGCCGCGGTCATCCTGATCTGGTGCCTCGCCCCCGCGTACTGGATGGTGGTGGTGGCCTTCCGCGAGGTGGGCTTCACCTACGACACGTCGATCCTTCCCAGCCACGTCACGATGGACAACTTCATCACCGCCTTCGATACGTCGTTCGGCAACAGGTTCGGCCAGGCTCTGCTGAACAGCATTTTCATTGGCGTCGTGGTGACGGCGGTGTCCCTGCTGATCGGCGTCTTCGCCGCGTACGCCCTGGCCCGGTTGAATTTCCGGTTCAAGTTCCTGGTGCTGGGCTTTATCCTCGGCGCGTCGATGTTCCCGGGTGTTGCCCTGATCACCCCGCTCTTCCAGCTGTTTACCAACATCGGCTGGATGGGCACCTACCAGGCGCTGATTATCCCGAGCATCTCGTTTGTGCTTCCGCTGACCGTTTACACGCTGACGTCCTTCTTCCGCGAAATGCCGTGGGAGCTTGAGGAATCCGCACGCGTGGACGGCTGCACGCAGGGACAGGCGTTCCGTAAGGTCATCATGCCTTTGGCCGCTCCGGCGATCTTCACCACGGCGATCCTGGCGTTCATCTCCTCGTGGAATGAATTCCTGATCGCCAGCCAGCTGTCCAGTGACGCGACGCAGCCGGTCACTGTGGCCATCGCCAACTTCGCCGGCGCCCAGCCGAACCAGATTCCCTACACGGCCATCATGGCTGCCGGCACCATCGTCACCATTCCGCTGGTGATCCTGGTGCTGGTCTTCCAGCGCAAGATCGTTGCCGGCCTGACGGCTGGTGCGGTCAAGTGACGGAAGGCGTTTCCCGCCCCCCGAAGTCCAAGGGGGCGGGGAACGAACGCCGGTTGGCCCGCTCCGGCGAGGATTTTGACATCATCATCGGTTTCCTGGGTTTCTGGGCCGTGGTCCTGCTTGTGGTCACGGTCTGGATGGAGGTGACCGGACAGCCCGCGCTGTGGTGGGCGCTTGGGCTGCTGGCCACGCTCCTGGCGATCTACGGGATGCTGCGGCTGCGCCGGCGGCTGCCGGACCGGAGGTAGGGCTCTCCGTGATTCCGCCGTCGGCTGTCCCGCCGCCCAGGTAACACTGCGAAGTGGGGCGCTGGTCAAAATACTATGGCGTGGGGGAATCGCACAAGGCAAGGCGTGACGCCTGCAGGGAGTACATGAGGGGACACCGTGGCACGCACAACTGAAAGGTCCCAACGGGGCGGCCACAGCGGCGTCAGCATTGAGGATGTGGCGGCCGCCGCCGGAGTATCAACAGCCACTGTATCGAGGGCGGTGCGGGGACTGCCGCGGGTGTCACCTGCCACCCGGGAAAAAATCCTCGAAGTGGCCGGGGAACTCGGCTACGTGGCATCATCTTCCGCGTCAGGCCTGGCCACCGGACGCACCAAGACCATAGGGGTGCTGGCGCCCTTCGTGAGCCGGTGGTTCTTCTCCAAGGCCATCGAGGGGGCCGACCGGGAGCTCCACGCCCGCAACTACAACCTCTCGCTGTTCAACCTCGGCGGCCACGGCAGCAACCGGGAGCGTCTCTTCAGCAAGACCATGGTCTACAAGCAGATCGATGCGCTGCTGGTGTTGTGTATGGCCCTCACCCATGACGAACTGGACCATTTGCAGAAGATCGACATCCCGCTGGTGGTGGTGGGCGGCCACGTCGAGGAGTGCGCCTACATCGGCATCGATGATTACGCTGCTGCCTCCACCGCTGTCCGGCACCTGATCGACCTGGGGCACCGCGACATTGCCCTGGTCCACGGAGACGACGAAACCGACCTGAACTTCGACGTTCCCCGGGTCCGCATCCTGGCCTTTAAGGACGTAATGCAGGGTGCCGGCCTGCCCACCCGTCCCGAATGGGATGAATGGGGCGACTTCACGGTCCGGAGCGGGCAGGAGGCGTTCCGCCGCCTGTGGGCCCGCCCCGGCGACAAACCCACAGCCATTTTCTGCGCCTCGGACGAGATGGCCATGGGAGTCATTTTTGAGGCAACGAGGCTGGGGGTCCGGGTTCCTGAGGAACTCTCCGTGGTGGGAATCGACAACCACGATTTCGCCGACGCGATGGGCCTGACCACGGTAGGCCAGCGACCGGATGAACAGGCCGAGCTCGCCACGAAAATGCTGCTGGATGAACTCGACGGCGTTGCCGGGGCGGTGCGCTCAGCAGTTGCGCCCCATGAACTGATCGTCCGGAGAACGACGGCGCCACCACGGGCCTAAGATGCCCTGGCCAGTTGCCTGATGGGAATCCAGCGGGAGGCCAGCCGCCGGTACGCCGCCGCCGCGCCGGTCATGTCGCCCTCGGCGAGGCACTCAATGCCCAGCCTGATGTCCATGGGTGACTCGTCCGGGTACACCTTGTCCGCCACGGCGCCGTAGTCCAGCTCCACCATGGAGTTGACATGGAACAGCTCCAGCCACTCCGTAAGCTGTGCAAGGTCGTCCAGCATGTCCAGGTCCGGGGCCGCCAGGGCCAGGTTGGCCACGGCGTAGCGTGCCCGTTCCATGGCCTCGGTGATGGGGGTCCAGACGCGGACAGTGAGGATCCGTCCGCCCGATTCCACGACGTCCTTGTGGTCGGACTCGGCAAACAGCGAAAACCAGCTGAACGGAATGCCCCACGTGGAGGCCCGGGTATGCACTCGGATTGATCCGTCCCGGGCCTTGACGAGGTCAATGCGTTCCTGGTGCTTGTCCCGCTGTTCTTCGGGGATCAGCATTTCAGCGAGGGGGCCGTGGATGCCTTCCATCAGCGCGTTGGCTGCCAGCCCGGCCCGCAACACCAGTTGGCTGGGGCAGTACAGCAGCACCGGGTCCGCAGCCTTGCCGGCGTCAGCGCCGCCGTCGGGCGTTCCTGCTGCAGGGGCATCTGCCGGCAATGCCGGTCCCGGCACGCCGGGGGCGGTGGTCACGCGGACCAGGTCGGTGCGGCCGGTGGGAAACGGGTCGCCGCCGGCCCGGGTGATCCGGCCAAGGGAGGCGAGCAGTTCGGCGTTTTCCACGGCCGCCCGGGAGGCGGTGCGGGCACCTGCAGCCCGGATGGCTTCGCGCTGGTCCTCGGGAAAGGCGTCCAGGGGTTCGTAGACCCGCAGGGTGGAGGAAAACGGCAGGCCGGCCTGGCCACGGTAGAGGTTTCCGGTCATCGTTTCCTCCTTTCGGCTATCCAAGGCAGCATCAGTCTGACAGATCCACCAGCACCGGGGCGTGGTCCGAGGCGCCTTTGCCTTTGCGTTCCTCGCGGTCGATCGATGCGCCGGTCACCCTCGCGGCCAGCGCGGGGGAGGCCAGGATGAAGTCGATCCGCATGCCTTCCTTCTTGGGGAAGCGCAGCTGGGTGTAGTCCCAGTAGGTGTAGACGCCGGGGCCGGGGGTGAACGGGCGCACAACGTCGGTGAAGCCGGCGTCTTCAAAGGCGTGGAAGGCCGCGCGTTCCGGCGGGCTGACGTGGGTGTAGCGGTTCGCGACGAACAGGTCGATGTCCCAGACGTCCTCATCCAGCGGCGCGATGTTCCAGTCACCCATCAGGGCAACCTGGGCCTGCGGGTCTTCTGCGACGAGGCCCTGCGCGTGGGTCTTCAAACTTTCCAGCCACTTCAGCTTGTACGGCATGTGCTCGTCGTCGAGGGACCGGCCGTTCGGGATATACAGGCTCCAGACCCGCACGCCGCCGCACGTTGCAGCCATGGCGCGTGCCTCCTGCACCGGGTCCTTGCCGGCCTTGCCGAACGCAGGCTGGTCCAGGAACGTCCGCTCCACATCCTCCAGGCCTACCCGGGAGGCGATGGCCACGCCGTTCCACTGGTTCACGCCGAAGTGGGCCACCTCGTAGCCCATGCGCTCGAAGAGTTCCCAGGGAAAATTTTCGTCCTTGCACTTGGTTTCCTGGATGGCCAGGACGTCACAGTCGCTGCGCTGCAGCCACGCCTCCACGCGGTCGGCGCGGGCACGAAGGGAGTTTACGTTCCAGGTAGCAATCTTCACGCTCCTAACTTACCGAACTTGGGCGCCCAGCGAGGATCGGTGCCTGCAGAAACGGGGCACTATGGCGCGGACACGCCGTCGAAAAGTGCCTGGGAGGCCCGGATGCAGGGCAAAGCGCCCCACGACGGCGGTGCCGCAGCCGCTCCCGGCGCCGGATCCAGCGCTCTGGAATTTAGTAGGAAGTCCGAGTATATTCGCTTGCAGAAATGACCTGGATCACAATGCGAAGGAGCATTCAGCCATGGTGCACGAACTATCCCACTACGTATCCGGCCGGAGAACCGACGGAACATCAGGCCGTTACAGCGACGTTTTTGATCCCTGCGAGGGCAAAGTCCAGTCCCGCGTGCCGCTGGCCAGCCGGGACGAAGTGCAGAACGCGGTGGCCGCGGCGGAGAAGGCCCAGCCGGAGTGGGGCGCCATGAACCCGCAGCGCCGCGGCCGGATCCTGCTGAAATTCGTGGACCTGGTGAACCAGAACATGGATGAACTGGCCACCCTGCTCTCCTCCGAACACGGCAAAACCTTCGCCGACTCCAAGGGCGACATCCAGCGCGGCATCGAAGTGGTGGAGTTCGCGGCCGGTGCCCCGCACCTGATGAAGGGCGAATTCTCCGAGGCTGGCGGAGACATCGACGTCCACTCACTGCGCCAGCCGCTCGGCGTGGTGGCGGGCATCACGCCCTTCAACTTCCCGGCCATGATCCCGCTGTGGAAGTCCGGCCCGGCCCTCGCCGCCGGCAACGCGTTCATCCTGAAACCCTCCGAGCGGGACCCCTCCGTGCCCCTGCGCCTGGCTGAGCTGTACTCCGAGGCGGGCGTCCCGGACGGAGTGTTCAATGTCATCAACGGGGACAAGGAAGCAGTGGACGCGCTGCTGGAGGATCCTCGGGTCAAGGCCATCGGCTTTGTGGGCTCAACGCCCATTGCCCAGTACATCTACGCCACCGCCGCCGCCCACGGGAAGCGGGCCCAGTGCTTCGGCGGGGCCAAGAACCACATGGTGATCATGCCCGACGCGGACCTGGACATGGCCGCCGACGCCCTGATCGGAGCCGGCTACGGCTCGGCCGGCGAGCGCTGCATGGCCATCTCCGTGGCCGTCCCGGTCGGCGAGGAAACCGCCAACCGGCTGGTGGGCAAGCTCCAGGACCGGATCAAAGGCCTCAAGGTGGGCCACAGCCTGGCCAAGGACTCGGACTTCGGCCCCGTCGTGGCGGCGGGCGCCAAGGAGCGGATCGAGGGTTACATCCAGTCCGGAGTCGAGGAAGGCGCCACCCTGCTGGCCGACGGGCGCGGCCTCACCGTGGAAGGCTACGGGGACGGCTTCTGGCTGGGTCCCACGCTCTTTGACCATGTCACCAAGGACATGTTGATCTACCGGGAGGAGATCTTTGGCCCCGTCCTCAGCGTTCTGCGTGCCACCGACTACGACGAGGCACTCCGCCTCTGCAGCGAACACGAATTCGGCAACGGCGTGGCCATCTTCACCCGCGACGGCGATGCCGCCCGCGACTTCGCCAGCCGCGTGGAAGTGGGCATGGTGGGCATCAACGTCCCCATCCCGGTCCCGATCGCCTACTACACGTTCGGCGGCTGGAAGGCCTCAGGCTTCGGCGACTTGAACCAGCACGGCGCCGATGCCTTCCGCTTCTACACCAAAACCAAGACCATCACCACGCGCTGGCCCTCCGGAATCCGCCAGGGTGCCAGCTTCGTGATGCCGGAAGGAAGCTGATGGCCGGTTTGCCAGGAGCTGAGCAGGGACCCGGGAAAGAGGTCCTGTTTGAGCGGCGCGGCCATCTGGGCGTGATCACGCTCAACCGGCCCCGGGCCGTCAACGCGCTCAACGCCGGCATGGTGGCCGCCATGCTGGAACAGCTCACCGCGTGGATTGACGACGACGGCGTGGCCACCGTCCTGGTGCACGGCGCCGGAGAGCGGGGCCTCTGCGCCGGCGGTGACATTGTGGCGATCTACCGTGACATGCTCGCCGGGGGCCGGCAGACTGCCGCGTTCTGGCAGGACGAGTACCGGCTGAACGCCCTCATCGCCGGCTACCCGAAACCCTATGTGGCCTTTATGGACGGGCTGGTGCTGGGCGGCGGTGTGGGGATCTCGGCCCACGGCTCCCTCCGGGTGGTCACCGAACGGACCCGGACCGGGATGCCGGAAACCACTATCGGGTTTGTGCCCGACGTCGGCGGGACCTGGTTGCTCGCGAAGTCGCCAGGGGAGGCCGGAACCCATGCCGCACTGACGGGGGCCCATCTCAGTGGCGCGGATGCCCTGTATCTGGGCCTGGCGGATCACTACATCCCGTCGGAGAAACTGCCCCGGCTGGCAGTGGCGCTTGAAACCGAAAGTGCGGAAGCCGCCGTCGTGCGCTTCAGTGAACAGGCCCCGCCCTCGGAACTGGCGGCGCAGCGCGGCTGGATCGACGCTTGCTACACCGGCGACGACGCCGAGGAGATCCTTCGGCGGCTGCTCATCGTGGACGGCGGCAGCGCGGGAGATGCGGCCGGGGCAGCAAAGACCCTCGAAGCGAAGTCGCCCACCGCCGTAAAGGTGACCCTGGAGTCCCTCCGCCGGGCCAAGGGCCTCACGCTGGACGAGGCCCTGGCGCAGGAATACCGGGTGGGGCTTCGCTGCCTGGCCGGCCCAGATTTCCGTGAGGGGATCCGGGCCCAGGTGGTGGACAAGGACCGTGACCCGCGGTGGAAGCCTGCAACACTGTCGGAGGTGAGTGCGGCCGACGTCGGGCGGTTCTTCGCGCCGCTGGGAGACCTGGAGCTCAACCTTCAGCCAAAGGAGACGGACCATGTCTGAGAACCCTGTCATTGCTTTCCTGGGCCTGGGCCACATGGGCGGGCCGATGGCGCTGAACCTGGTCAAAGCCGGGTACCCAGTGGCCGGCTACGACGTGGTGCCCGCGGCGCTGGAGGCCGCAGCCGTCCATGGCGTCCCCACCGTGCCTGGACCTTTGGACGCCGTGGCGGGCGCCGGCGTCGTCCTGACCATGTTCCCCAGCGGCCAGCACGTCCTGGACGCCTACCGTGGGGTGGACGGAAGGCCCGGACTGCTGGCGGCAGCCAAACCGGGCACCATGTTCCTGGACTGTTCCACGATCAACGTGGACGAGGCGCGTGAAGCCGCCTCGCTGGCCGTCGCGGCGGGCCACCGGTCAGTGGACGCCCCTGTCTCCGGCGGCGTGGTGGGCGCCGAGGGCGGCACCCTCACGTTCATGGTGGGCGGCGAAGCGGAAGACTTCGAGGCCGTACGGCCGCTGCTCGAGGTCATGGGCAAACGCGTGGTCCATTGCGGCGGACACGGCGGCGGGCAGGCGGCGAAGATCTGCAACAACCTCATCCTGGGGGTCTCCATGATCGCGGTGAGCGAGGCCTTTGTGCTGGGGGAGAAGCTGGGCCTGTCACACCAGGCGCTGTTCGACGTCGCCTCCGCAGCCTCAGGGCAGTGCTGGGCGCTGACCACCAACTGCCCGGTCCCGGGCCCGGTTCCCACCAGTCCTGCCAACCGCGACTACCAGCCGGGGTTCGCCGGGGCGTTGATGGCGAAGGACCTCAAGCTGGCGCTGAACGCCCTGCAAAGCACGGGCGTGGCGGCCCGGCTGGGCCCGCTCGCCTCGGAAATCTACGATACGTTTGCCGCTGAAGGCGGAGCAGGCCGGGACTTCTCCGGGATCATCACGGACATCCGGGAGAAGTCGCAACACGACGGGAGTCAGGCATGACGGAGTACACGAACATCCTGGTGGAACAGCGCGGCCGCGTAGGCCTGGTCACGCTCAACAGGCCGGAAGCACTGAACGCCCTGGACAAAGCCACCATGGAGCAGCTCGTGGCAGCAGCCACTGCCATGGACGCCGACCCGGGCGTCGGGGCGGTGGTGATTACCGGGTCCGGCAAGGCGTTCGCTGCCGGCGCGGACATCAAGGAAATGGCAGCGCAGGGGTACATGGACATGTACGCGGCCGACTGGTTCCGTGGCTGGGAGGACTTTACCCGGCTGCGTATCCCCACTATTGCGGCCGTGTCCGGCTTCGCGCTGGGCGGCGGCTGCGAACTGGCCATGATGTGCGACCTCATCATTGCCGGTGACAACGCCAAGTTTGGCCAGCCGGAAATCAACCTCGGTGTGCTGCCGGGCATGGGCGGCTCGCAGCGGCTCACCCGCGCCGTGGGCAAGGCGAAGGCGATGGACCTGATCCTGACCGGACGGTTCATCGGGGCCGAAGAGGCCGAGCGCTCCGGGCTCGTCTCGCGCGTGGTGCCGGCCGAGACCGTGGTGGAGGAGGCCCTGAAAGCCGCAGAAATCATTGCGTCCAAGTCCAAGCCGGTTGCAATGCTGGCCAAGGAAGCCGTGAACGCCGCGTTTGAGACGGGCCTGGCCCAGGGGGTCCTGTTCGAACGCCGGATCTTCCACTCGCTGTTTGCCAGCGAGGACCAGAAGGAGGGCATGGCGGCGTTCACGGAGAAGCGCCAGCCCGACTTCAGCCACCGCTGACGCCGGTTGTTCCGCTGACGCCGCAGCTCCTCCCACGCCGCCACGGCAGGAGTGCCCGGCCCAGCACGGCTGCCAAACGCTAGGCCCTGTCCGTGAAGTCCCCGGCGCTCCGGCGGAAGCTGCCCAGGATCCGGATGAGCTGGTCCACGTCGTCCCGGGCGAATCCCGACTGGCCAAACACCTCGGTGTTGAGCACCGCCGTCGCGCTTTTAGCCACGGTGCGGCCCTCCGCGGTGAGCTCGATCAGCGTGGTGCGGCCGTCCGTGGGATGCGGCGAGCGGGCCACCAGTCCGGCGCCCTCGAGGCGGTCGACGGCGTTGGTTACCGAGGTGGGATGGACCTGGAGCAGGGCGCTTGCCTTGTTCATGGGCAGCGCCCCGCTGCGGGCGAAGCTGAGCAGGGCGAGCAGTTCGTAGCGTGCGAACGTGAGGCCGAACGGTTTCAGGGCGCCCTCGATCCGGGCCAGCAGGATCTGCTGGGTCCGCATGATGGCCGTGATGGCCGCCATGGGCGCGGCGACGTCCGCCCAGCCGTGTTCTTCCCAGTTGCGCTGGGCGTCGGCGATGGGATCGCGGGGCAGCGGGGCGCCCATCCCCTAGCCTTTCAGCCCGGGAAAATCGGCTTCGGAGTATTCGGTGCCGGCCCCTTCGGGGAGCGTTGCCACCCCACGCTGCAGGTCTCCGCTGTGACGTATTTCCTCGCTGTGCCGCAGCTCCACCCGGCGGATCTTGCCCGAGATGGTTTTCGGCAGGGCTGCGAATTCCAGCCGTCTGATGCGCTTGAACGGCGCCAGGTGGTCGCGGCAATAGCGGAGGATGTCCTCGGCCAGTTCCGGACTGGCGTCGTAGCCGTCCGCCAGCACCACGTATGCCTTGGGGATGGACAGCTTCAGCGCGTCCGGTGACGGCACCACCGCCGCTTCAGCGACGGCCGGATGCTCGATCAGGACACTCTCCAGTTCGAAGGGTGAGAGCCGGTAGTCGGAGGATTTGAAGACGTCATCGTCCCGCCCCACATAGGTGATGATGCCCTGCCCGTCCCGGATGGCCATGTCCCCCGTGTGGTAGTAGCCGCCGCGGAACGCCTCGGCGGTCCTGTCCGCATCCCCGTAGTAGGACTTCATCAGCCCCACGGGGCGGGGATCGAGGCGGAGGCACAGCTCGCCGTCGTCTGTCTCTTCCCCGGTGTTCGGATCCACCAGCACCACGTCGTAGCCGGGCAGCGGCTTCCCCATCGCGCCGATCGTGACCGGCTGGCCGGGGGTGTTGGCCACCTGGAGCGTGGTTTCGGTCTGGCCGAAGCCGTCGCGGATCGTCTGGCCCCAGGCGCGCTGCACCTGCCCGATCACCTCGGCGTTCAGCGGCTCGCCGGCCGAGACCACCTTGGTGGGCGGGTTCTTGAGGAGTGTCAGGTCGGCCTGGATGAGCATGCGCCAGACCGTGGGCGGGGCGCAGAAGCTGGTGACGCCTTCGCGGTCCATCTGCTCCATCAGGGCGCGGGCGTCGAAGCGCTGGTAGTTGTAGATGAAGACGCAGGCCTCGGCGATCCACGGTGTGAACACGTTGGACCAGGCGTGCTTGGCCCAGCCGGGTGAGGCCACATTCAGGTGCACATCCCCTGGCTCCAGCCCGATCCAGAACATCGTGGAAAGATGGCCTATGGGGTAGGACGTGTGGGTGTGCTCCACGAGTTTGGCTTTGGACGTGGTGCCGGAGGTGAAATACAGGAGCAGCGTCTCATCCGCCGCAGTGGGGGCGTCGGCGGTAAAAGTGTCTGCCGCCGTCGTTGATTCTTTGTACTGCAGGGCCTCCGGGGCGGTGGCTGCAGGAATGTCGGAAGTGCCGCCGTCGGCGATTTCAATGAGCCGGTAATCACCGGGAACGCCGGCAAACTTGCCGATGTTGGAACTGCCGACGGCGGCCCAGCCCGCCTCGCCGCGCTCCACGCGGTCCGCCAGGTCCGCCGGACCCATGAGCGTGGTGGTGGGAATCAGGACAATCCCCAGTTTGATGCCGGCGAGCATCAGCTCCCACAGCTCCACCTGGTTGCCCAGCATGATGATCATGCGGTCACCGCGGCGGACGCCCTGGCTGCGAAGCCAGTTGGCCACCTGGTTGGAGCGGGCGGCCAGGTCCGCGAAGCTCCGGCGGGTTGCTGAACCGTCCTGTTCGACGATCACGAGGGCCGGGTTGGTTCCCCGGGCGGGGTCGGCTGCGATCTGGTCGAACCAGTCGAGGGCGAAGTTGAATTCCTCAAAGCGTGGCCATTGGAACTCTTTCCTGGCCTGGCCGTAGTCGGAACGAAGGGCCAGCAGGCGGTCGCGTGCTGCGCGGAAGTCGTCGGTGACTGTCATGGTGGCGCCTCTCAGCAAGTGATGTGCATCACTGGATATCCAACTCTGTGCAATATACTAGGACATCCAAGGGTTTGGAAGAGCGAAGGGACGTATGCCCGTGCCGCCACAACGACGTGATGAAGCCGCCTTATCCGCAGCCCCGGTGGCGGCGCCAACAGCCACCCTCCCGTTTCCGGATGCGGACTTGATGTACATCGTGGAACTGCTGCCTGAACCGGAGAAGGAACGCTACCTTCAGATCCGGCAGTTCCTGCAGGGCTCCGTCCGGCAGGCCTCCATCGACTATTGGAACCGCGAGGAATTCCCGTTCGGCCTCCTCGCGGAGATGGGCAAGCATGGACTGGGCGGACTTCAGACCGATGGCAGCTCCAAGTTGTTCAAGGGCCTCATGTACGTGGAAGTGGCCCGCGCCGATGTGTCCCTTTCGGCATTGGTGGGCATCCACAACGAGCTCATCGTGGGGATGATCCACGAACTCGGCTCCCAGGAGCAGAAGGACCGCTGGCTTCCCGGCCTGGCGTCATTTGCCCAGCTGGGCGCCTTCGCGCTGACCGAACCTGATCACGGCTCGGATATTGCGGGCGGCCTGGCAACATCTGCGCGCCTTGAGGACGGCGAGTGGGTGATCAACGGCGCGAAACGCTGGATCGGGGCCGGAACCATCGCGGACTTTGCGCTGGTCTGGGCCCGCGACGACGCGGACGGGCAGATCAAGGGATTCATTGTGGAAACGGACCGGCCCGGGTACTCGGCCACCAAGATCTCCAACAAGATCGGCCTGCGGATCATGCAGAATGCGGACATCGTCCTGGACAACGTGCGCATCCCGCGGTCCAATATGCTGCCGGGCGCCACCGACTTCTCCAAGGCCAACGACCTGCTGCGGGATTCACGCGCCTGGGTGGGCTGGCAAGGTGCCGGCATCCAGTTGGCGGCCTTCGACGTCGCCCGTTCCTACGCGGTGCACCGGAAGCAGTTCGGCAAGGAGTTGGCACGCTTCCAGCTGGTCCAGCAGCAGCTGGCCGAAATCCTGGGCAACGCCTCGGCAGCGCTGGCGCTGATGGCACAGCTGGCCAGGATCCAGGAGGACGGCAGACTGGAAATGGTGCAGGCAGCCATGGCCAAGTCCACCTGCACCAGGCTGGCCCGCGCGTCGGTGGCGATGGGGAGGTCCATCCTGGGCGGCAACGGGATCAGCACGGATTTCGAGATGGGAAAGCTTTTTGGGGATGCTGAAATCCTCTACACCTACGAGGGCAGCTACGAGATCAACTCGCTGATTGTGGGCCGCGGCGTCACCGGAATGTCCGCCTTCGTTTAGCCGCAGACGCGAAAACTCCCCCGTCAGCGCAAAAAGCACCAATGGGGGAGTTCCCTTGGGACGTTACAGCGGGCGGATGTTCTCTGCCTGCGGGCCCTTGGGGCCCTGGGTCACATCGAATTCGACTTTCTGGTTCTCGTCCAGGGAGCGGTAGCCGCTGCTGGCAATTGCCGAGTAGTGTGCGAAAACGTCAGCGGATCCGTCATCCGGAGCGATGAAGCCAAAGCCTTTTTCGGCGTTGAACCATTTAACTGTGCCTGTTGCCATTGCTATTGCTACTTCCTTTGTAACCCTTTTCTGGTCCTGCTCCAACGGCAGGCAGATGGCGGAGATTATCCCCCGCTGTCTCAAACCTAGGGGGCGGAGGGTGGGCGTGCAATAGCTGTCGTCATCAACTATTCAAGCTGTAACCTGCCGGAAATGGACTTACGGCTTCAGAAGCACCTTGATGGCCCGGCGTTCGTCCATCGCTTTGTAGGCTTCTGCCGCCTCCTCAAGCGGCATTTCGACGTCGAACACCCGGCCGGGATTGATGCGGCCGGCCAGGACGTCTGCGAGCAATTCAGGGATGTAGGTGCGGGCAGGTGCCATGCCGCCGGACACCGTGATGTTCTTGTCGAACAGGTACCGCAGCGGTATCTCGGCGCCTCCCGTGGGCACTCCCACGAACCCCAGTGCACCGCCGGGCCGGACCGAGTGCAAGGCCTGGTCCATGGATTCCTTGGTACCCACGCATTCGAGGACTGAGTCGGCGAGCACACCGCCCAGCAGTTCGCGGACCTTCGCCACGCCGTCGTCCCCGCGTTCTTCCACGATGTCCGTGGCGCCGAACCCGCGGGCGATGGCCTGCCGGTCGGCGTGCCGGGACATGGCGATGATCCGTTCGGCGCCCAGTCGCTTGGCGGCCAGCACGCCGCAGAGTCCCACGGCGCCGTCGCCCACCACCACAACTGTCCTGCCAGGGGAGACCTGGGCAGAGAGGGCAGCGTGGTGGCCCGTGGCCATGACGTCGGACAGGGTAAGCAGATTCTTGGTGAGTGCGTCGTCCGGTTCCCCGCTGAGCGGCACCTTGACCAGGGTGGACTCGGCGAGCGGCACGCGGACTGCCTCGCCCTGGCCGCCGTCGACCTTCACGCCGGAGCTGTCGCGTCCGCCCCAGCCGGCCAGCCGGTCACATGCCACGGTGACGCCGTTGCGGCACTGCGGGCATTCGCCGCAGCTGATGACAAACGGTGCGATGACGAAATCGCCGGATTTTAGTTCCGTGACGTCTGCGCCGGTGCTTTCCACAACGCCGATGAACTCGTGGCCGATGGCGGTGGGACGGCGGGTGGGTTTGACGCCGCGGTAAGGCCAGAGGTCCGAGCCGCAGACGCACGACGCCGTCACCTTGACCACTACGTCGGTGGGCAGCTGGACCGCAGGGTAGTCGCGGTCTTCGACCCGGATGTCGCCGGGGCCGTGGATGATGGTGGCGCGCATGACTGCTCCTGTCGGGCATGGACGAAAGGGATAACCGAGTCTAGCCCCGGGCGCTAGCGCATGCCTTCCCGGCGGATGGCTGTGGCGATCGCTGCGGCGCGGGTCTCCAGCATCCGGGATCCCCAGGGGCGGACCGCCCTTCAAAATGCCGAACGGCTGGGCTTTGTGGAAATCGCCAATCTGATCCGGGTCGCTGGCGCTGCCGGTCACTTCCAACGCGGGGTCAGATACGGCCCTATAATCCGCCCCGGAGCGGCCGTATCTGACCCCGCGTTGTTTTCCTAGGCGGCCTCGAGGACGCTGACGTAATTGGCAATGCCCACGCCGCCCATGTTCTGCACTGCGGCCCGGCGCGGATTCGCCAGCTGCATGTCGCCGGCCGTGCCGGTGAGCTGCATCGCTGCGATGACGTGCTGGGACACGCCGGTGGCACCCACGGGGTGGCCTTTGGCCTTCAAACCGCCGGAGACGTTGATGGGCAGCTTGCCGTCCTTGAAGACCCAGCCCTCTTCCAGGGCACGGGCTCCCTCGCCGGGTTCGGTCAGTCCCATGGCCTCGTACATCAGCAGTTCGGCGATGGTGAAACAGTCGTGGACTTCGGCGAAGTCCAGGTCCTCCAGCCCGACGCCGGCCATCGCCAGTGCACGCTGCCAGGACACGCGCGTCGCTGTGAAAGCGGTGGGGTCGCGGCGTTCGGCCGGAAAGAAGTCATTGGCCTGACCGAACCCCGCCAGGCGCACCGGAGCAGTGGTCCCGCCGGTTGGCGACGTTGAGAGAACGACGGCGGCGGCACCGTCGGACACCGGGGAGCAGTCGGTGCGGCGCAGGGGATCGGCCACCATGGGGTTTTTGTCCGAGACGGTGCGGCAGAACTCCTCGCCGAGGTCCTTGCGGAGCTGGGCATAGGGGTTGTCCACACCGTTGCGGTGGTTCTTCGCCGCGATGGCGCCCAGCACGTCGCCCAGCTTTCCGTCGCCGCGTCCATACCGCTTGTCGTAGTGTTTGGCGACGTCGGCGAAAAGCCCGGTGAAGCCGGTGGTGGAGGTCTGCCCGGCCATGTCGTAGTCGGCGCCCAGCAGGGCGGCTCCTACAACGTCGGCACCGGCGTGGGTCATTTTCTCGGCGCCGATCACCAGGACGGTTTTCGCGGTGCCGGCCAGCAGTGATTTCGTTCCCTGCTGGAACGCGGCCGAACCGGAGGCGCAGGCGTTCTCCACGCGGGTGGCCGGGACGTTGGCCAGGTCAGGTGAGACCTGCAATGCCAGCGAGGACGGGAACGCCAGCGGCATCATGCCGGAGTTGAACTGGCCCAGGTAGATTTCATTGATCTGGCCCGGCTCGATCCCGGCGTTGGCGATCGCCTCCGTGGCCACCTGCACGATCAGGGACTCGAGGGTCTCGTCCGTGAGCTTGCCGAAACGGCTGTGGCCCCACCCGGTGAGCAGGACGTCTTTGCCAAATTGTTCTTTCAGGCTCATGCTGTGGCTCCTTCTAAGGTGGGGGTTGAGTCGAGGGAAGCGGCGACGTCGAAGGCGGCTTCGGTCTTCCCACGGACTTCCTCAACGGTGACGCCGGGGGCGAGGCGGGTCAGCGTGAGCTGCCGGCGGCCCTCGCCTGTTTCGTGCTCATTCTTCACAAGGTCAAAAACGGCGAGATCGCTGATGATCCGGTCCACGCAGCTCAGCCCCGTGAGCGGCAGGGAGCATTCCTTCACGATCTTGGCGGTGCCGTCCTTGGCGTTGTGTTCGGTGAGGACGACGACGCGCGGGGTGCCGGCCACGAGGTCCATGGCGCCGCCCATGCCCTTGACCATCTTGCCGGGGATGGTCCAGTTGGCGAGGTCGCCGGCGCCGGAGACCTGCATGGCGCCGAGGATGGCGACTTTCACATGCCCCCCGCGGATCATGCCGAAGGACGTGGCGGAGTCGAAGATGCTGCCGCCGGGGAGGACCGTGACTGTCTGCTTGCCGGCGTTGATGAGGTCCGCATCTTCCTCGCCCTCGTAGGGGAACGGACCCATGCCCAGCAGGCCGTTTTCGCTTTGCAGGACCACGCGGACGCCGTCGGGCAGGTTGTTGGCCACCAGCGTGGGAATGCCGATCCCGAGGTTCACGTAGTCGCCGTCGTTCAGTTCTTCGGCCGCGATGGCAGCCATTTCATCCCTGGTCCACGCCATGGGGTTCTCCTTGGGTCTTGAAGTCTTTGGGGCTTAATTGTTCGTTCGCGCTGTGATGCCGGCCGGGGGTGTCAGGCGGGGACAGGCTCGGTGGCGCGGGGGCGCACCGTGCGCTGTTCAACGTCCTTCACCCGTGCGGACGCCTGGACCAGCCGCTGGACGTAGACGCCGGGGGTGACAATATGGTTGGGATCCAGCGCGCCGGGTTCCACGATGACTTCCGCTTCCGCGATGGTGACCGCACCGGCCGTGGCCACCACCGGGTTGAAGTTCCGGGCGGTGTAGCGGTACATCAGGTTCCCGTCCGTGTCCGCGGTGTGTGCGTGGACCAGTGCGACGTCGGCGCGGATGGCGCGCTCCTGCACGTACGTTTCGCCGTCGAACTCTGCCAGCGGCTTGCCCTCCGCCACGAGCGTTCCGACGCCGGTCCTGGTGTAGAAAGCGGGGATGCCGGCGCCGCCGGCGCGGAGGCGCTCGGCCAGCGTGCCCTGCGGGGTGAACTCCACCTCGAGCAGGCCGGCGAGGTACTGCTCGGCGAACAGCTTGTTCTCACCCACGTAGGAGGCGATGACCTTGCGGACCTGGCCCGCTTCGATCAGGACCCCCAGGCCCTTGCCGTCCACGCCCATGTTGTTGGACACCACGGTCAGGTCCCGGACGCCCGAGGCCCGGACAGCTTCGATCAGGTCTGCCGGGATGCCGCTCAGGCCGAAGCCGCCCACGGCCAAAGTGATTCCGTCCCGCAGGGCGTCGTAGAGGGCGTCGGCGGCGCTTGGTTTGAGTTTGGACATGCTTTTCTCCTCATTGAGAGTCGGGTCCATCAACGTGTTCCACTTTATGGACAGGTGCTCTGGTTTCGAAGCGTACGGGTGTGAATCCGGCACTGTCAAGGAGTTGATCTGGGGCATGTTCTGGCGGTTTTACAGTGTGGACGGTACTGTAGATGGAGTCCACAATATGGATGAATAGACGATCGTGAGGCCGAAGTGAACCAGAATCCAGTGCAGGGCGCGCAGGTTGTCAGCCGCATCGCCGGGCTGCTGCGCATCGCCGGCCGCAAACCCGAGGGCAGCCCGCTGGTGGAGCTGGTGAAGGAATCAGGCCTCACCAGGCCCACTGTCCACCGGCTGCTGACCTCGCTGGCGGCGGAAGGGCTGCTGGACCATGACGCCAGGACCGGCAACTGGGTCCTGGGGCCGGAAGTCCTGCTGATGGGATCCGTGGCGACCGCGCGCTTCCCGCTGGAGGAGATCGCCCGGCCCAGCCTGCGCAGGCTGGCGGAGGAAACCGGGGAGAGTGCCTTCTTTTCCATCCGGCGGGCGGCGGAGACCGTGTGCCTGCTCCGGGAGGAGGGCAGCTTCCCGGTGCGCT
>DATFAE010000020.1:0-2696 GCA_035254945.1 Arthrobacter sp.
GTGAAGACCCCCGCGACCTGCAGCCCCGCGCGCGAGGCAGCTTCAGCGACTGCCGCCGCAGCCGCTGGCCTCACGCCGCTGCGATGATGTCCGCTGTCGATCTCGACGAGCACGCTGACACTCCCGGCCGTTTGCCCAAGGCCGGCTCCCAGCATGGTGGCTCCCGCTGCGGAGTCCACGCCCACGGAGATTTTTGCGGTTGCCGCCAATCGGCGCAGCCGTTCGGCCTTTTGCGGCGACATCCAGAGGGGGTAGGCGATGAAGATGTCCCCGATTCCTGCCTCGGCGAACACTTCGGCCTCGCCAATGGTTGCCACGGTCAGCCCTGCTGCTCCGGCGGCCATCTGGCGTGCGGCGATCTCGAGGATCTTATGGGTTTTGGCGTGGGGGCGGAGGGCAAGGCCCTTGTCCCGGACAGCCGCTGCCATCCTGTCGATGTTCCGCTCGAGGATGTCGAGGTCGATCATGATGTCCGGAGTGTCGATCTCACGGGGAATGGTCATGGCCGGGGTTCTCCGCCGGCCAGCAGGGCGAGGAAACCTTCGAGCTGGCCGGTCAGGCCGGGACCGGTGCCGGGGCCGGTGGCCAGGGCAGCGCCGATCTGGGCGCCCAGCAGCATGTTCAGGAGCTGGCCTGCGAGGGTGTCATCGTCGACGGCGGCGCTGACGTCTCCGGCTTCGCGCGCTTCTGCGAGATATTGCCGGATGGCAGCAAGCCACTCTTCCATGGACTGCCGGTGGATCTCGGCCTTCTGTGGATCGTTGATCGCCTTCTGCCAGAAGGGGATGACGATCCGCGCTTCGTTGACCCGCTCTTCATCCAGGGGGAGCACCTCAAGGCAGAAAGCCCGCAGTGCCGCGAGCCCGGATTGGCCTTGGGTGACCTTGGCGACGCGCTGGTTTGTCCGGTTGAACACGTGGCTGAACGCAAACTCCAGGAGGGTGTCCTTCGTGGGGAAATAAGGCTTGAGCGCCCCGTTCGCGAAGCCTGCCTCCAGGGCAATCTCCCGCATGGTGGCGCCTTCAATACCCAGCCGGGCAATGATCCGCCAGGTGGCATCCACCAGCTCCAGGCGGCGCTCGTCATGGTCAACAATCTTTGGCACGGCCGCCGCTCCCCAGAAAATATTTTCGCTCAGACTCTTGTGAGCCATCTTACGGACGCTTATTCTCTACAACTATAGAAAATAAAAATTCCCGACCCGCCACGGTCCCGGACAAAGGTCACCCATGACGCTTGCACCAGCCCACACAGCTACCCCGTACCGCCTGGCATCAGGCGATGAGATCACCGAGGTCCAGTCCATCCTGCGCGCCGCCGGCCACCTGGGTCCGGAAAAGCGCATCGCGTACTCGGGCCTGCTGGATCCCGCCCGCGGGACTGCCGCCGCCTCAAGTCAGGGGAGTGCCGCCGTCGGGAATTCCGACGCCGGTGCTGCCGCCACCGGCGCGACCGGCGCGTTCGCACCTGCCGCGGAGGACCGGCGGTTCCGCATCTTTATCCACGACATTGCCGGCGGTGCGCCCATCGACGCGGTGGTTTCCGTGACCCGGCAGGAGGTGGTGTCCGCCGTCGAGCTGGATACCGCCGTTACCGGTGAGCTGCCCGTCCTCGAAGAGGAATTTGAAGTGGTGGAGTCGCTGCTGGCCGCGGATGAACGCTGGCTCAAGGCGCTGGCCGATCGCGGCCTGGACGTCAGCAAAGTAAGGGTCGCCCCGCTCTCGGCCGGTGTCTTCGAGTACCCGGAAGAGAAGGGCCGCCGGATCCTCCGCGGCCTGGCCTTCGTCCAGGACTTCCCGGAGGACAGCGCCTGGGCACATCCCGTGGACGGCCTCGTGGCCTACGTGGATGTAGTCAGCAAGGAAGTCACCCAGGTCCTGGACCTCGGTGCCATGCCCGTCCCGTCCGAGCATGGCAACTACACTGACCCGGAGCTGACCGGGCCGTTGCGGACCACCCAGAAGCCCATCAGTATTACCCAGCCGGAAGGTCCCAGCTTCAGAGTCACCGGCGGCAACCATGTGGAGTGGGAAAAATGGAGCCTGGACGTCGGCTTCGATGTCCGCGAAGGCGTGGTGCTGCATAACCTCGGCTTCCGGGACGGGGAGCGGGTGCGGCCCATTATCAACCGTGCTTCGATCGCCGAGATGGTGGTCCCGTACGGCGATCCCTCGCCGGTCCGGTCCTGGCAGAACTACTTTGACACCGGCGAATACCTCGTGGGCCAGTACGCCAACTCCCTGGAACTCGGCTGCGACTGCCTGGGCGACATCACCTACCTCAGCCCGGTCATCAGCGACGCCTTCGGAAACCCGCGCGAGATCCGCAACCGAATCTGCATGCACGAGGAGGACTGGGGCATCCTCTCCAAGCACAGCGATCTCTGGTCCGGCATCAACTACACACGCCGGAACCGGCGCCTGGTGATCTCCTTCTTCACAACGATCGGCAATTACGACTACGGCTTCTACTGGTACCTGTACCTCGACGGCACCATCCAGCTAGAGGTCAAGGCCACCGGGGTGGTCTTCACCTCGGCTTACGTTCCTGGCAGCCCGTACGCCAGCGAGATCGCCCCGGGCCTCGGCGCGCCGTACCACCAGCACCTCTATTGCGCCCGGCTGGACATGATGGTCGACGGCCTGGCGAATGCGGTTGACGAGCTTGACGCGCAGCCGGTGTCTGTTGGTCCGGCC
>DATFAE010000021.1:0-27222 GCA_035254945.1 Arthrobacter sp.
TTGGAGTACCAGGATCAGCCGATGGGTTCCGCCATCTGCTCCACGACATACTGGGCATCCACGGAGGTTCCGGTCACCGGATCCGACATTTCCACTTTCCAGCTGCGGGCGAACTGGTTGACGCCGCCGGTCATGGCGACCGTACCCGAAATGAGCACCGTTCCCGGCTGGTTCAGGCCGCGACCGGAGAGTACCTCCAGCCAGTAGTCCGGCGTCAGCAGCGCTTCCAGGGAACTGTCCTGGATCAGCGTGTCCGGGGTGTTGCCCTCCCCCACCCAGCCCCTGAGCGTGATCTGGTCCAGGTGGCCGCGCACGTCCTCCAGGCGCCATGCCTTACGGCCCAGGACATCCGGGCTGGCGTTCTTGCTCCAGGCGACACCATGGACCTCAAGATCGCGGTCGGTGTGGTCGCAGGCGACAGTCAGCAGCACGCCGTCGTCCGTGATGACCAGCGCCCACTCGGCTTCCCCGGAAGTTCTGGCGTGCTGGACCTGGACTTCCGTGACCTGCTGGGCCAGGTAGGGGGACACTGGGTAGAGGGCCGGAGTTGTTGCAGGTCCCGGCACGCCAAGCTCTGCCAGTTCGGCGATGTGGGCCTGCACTTCCTCCTGCTCGCGCCCTGCGTAGCCTGCGTTGAGGAGGTGCAAGACCTGTACGTCCCGGGAACTGCCGTCGGGAAGTTCGAAGCTGAGAACCGTCATGGTGGATTCATCCTTTGCGTGTACGGCGGAAAATTTTACACACCGGAAACCGGAAACAGCCGCCTATGTACATCCAGTATGCGTAATGTATACATTTAACGCCAGCGTGACAGGCGTCACTCTCAAAATACTCGTGGAGGACAAACACCATGGCTAAAGTCCCAGTTCCGGTCTCCGGCGCAGCGTCGCGCCAGGCCAAGCCGATTCATCCCAAAGGCCTGTACAAGGCTTTCGCCGCCAGCCTCACCGGCACCGCACTCGAGTGGTACGACTTCGCCGTCTACTCAGCCGCGGCCGCCGTCGTATTCCCCGTGGTGTTCTTCCCGTCCTCGGATCCGCTGACGGGCACCATCCTGGCGTTCTCCACCTATGCGGTGGGCTACGTGTCCCGTCCCGTGGGCGGCATCATCTTCGGCAGGCTCGGTGACCGGATCGGCCGGAAGAAGGTGCTGGTGACCACGCTGATGATCATCGGTGTGGCCACTGTCCTCATCGGCGTACTGCCCGGCTACGGCAGCATCGGCATCACCGCCCCCATCATCCTGGTCCTGCTCCGGTTCGCCCAGGGCGTGGGCGTGGGCGGCGAATGGGGCGGTGCCGTGCTGCTCTCCAGCGAATACGGCGACCCGCACCGACGCGGCTTCTGGGCCTCGGCAGCACAGGTGGGCCCGCCCGCAGGCAACCTGCTGGCCAACGGCGCGCTGGCCATCCTGACCCTGGCCCTGACCGAGGAACAGTTCCTCAGCTTCGGCTGGCGCATCGCGTTCCTGGTCTCCGCGGTTCTCGTGGGCTTCGGGCTCTGGATCCGCCTCAAGCTGGAGGACACCCCCATCTTCAAGGCGATCGAGGCGCACGGCGAACAGCCCAGCGCCCCGGTCCGCGAAGTCTTCAGCAAGGAGCTCCGGCCGCTGGTTGCCGCCATCCTGTGCCGTGTGGGACCGGATGTCCTCTACGCCCTCTTCACCGTGTTCACACTGACCTACGGCATCCAGACCCTCGGCTACGAGCGCAACCAGGTCCTCACCGCCGTCCTCATCGGTTCAGCATTCCAGCTGTTCATGATCCCGCTGGCCGGCGCCGTGTCCGACCGCTTCAACCGCCGCGTTGTCTACGGCACCGCCGCGGTCCTGGGAGGCCTGTGGACGTTCGTCTTCTTCGGGATCCTGGGCGGCAACAACCAGCCGATGCTTATCGTCGGCATCGTGCTGGGCCTGATGGCGCACTCCTTCATGTACGGCCCGCAGGCGGCCTTCATCGTGGAGCAGTTCTCGCCACGGCTCCGCTCCACCGGCAGCTCCCTGGCCTACACGTTCGCCGGCGTGATCGGCGGCGCCATCGCACCGCTGATGTTCACCCTGCTGCTGTCCCAGTTCGGCACCTGGATTCCGGTGGCAATCTACGTGGCCGTGGCCGGCGCGGTCACCGTGGTGGGACTGGCCCTGGGCCGGGATTCGAACACCGTGGAGGACGAGGACTACCGGCTCCTGCTGGAAGGAACCGGGGCCGCACCGCAGCCATCCGCCGTCGCCGAATCCCACAGACGCTGACGGCCCGGGTCAGTTGCGGAGCAGGATATCCCGCGTGACGGCCAGGTGATGGTCGATGGCCTTCTGGGCCTTCGCGGAATCGCCGGACACCAGGGCATCGAGGATGTCCTGGTGTTCGGCGCATACCTGCCCGCGCCGGCCGCCGGTGCGGAACAGCGCGGAGACGCCCACCAGGATCTGCCGGACATGCAGCTTGCTGTAGGTGCGGGAGATCAGCTCGTTGCCCGCAGCGTCGATCAGCTGCTGGTGGAAGAGGGTATCCAGCCGGATGAACTCCCGCGCTGCTTCGGGATTGAGGTCATCGGGAAGCCTGGCCTGCTGGTCCAGGGTGTCCTGCATGGTCCGGGCCGGCACCGCGCCCTGTTCAATGACAAGCCGGGCAGCATGGCTTTCCAGGACACCGCGGAGTTCCATCAGCTCGGACATCTCCCGGCCGGTCACCGGCGGCACATAGGCACCGCGTTGCGGGATCAGTTCCACCAGCCCGTCGGAGACCAGCAGCAGCAGCGCCTCGCGGACGGGGGTCCGGGACACCCCGATCTCTGCGGCCAGCTCCTGTTCGTTCAGGAACCGGCCCTGCACGTCCGGATCGGTCAGGATGTTCTCACGCAAATATGCGTACGCTTTTTCCCGGCCGGACGCCGCTGTTCCCGACATTTTTCGCATACATTATGTATACAACAGAATGGAGTAATTTCATGCGTTTAGCAGTGGCCCAAATCATCACCGGAGCCGATCTGGCCGCCAACCTGGAACTGATCCGAGAATACGCCACCCGTGCCAAGGATTCCGGAGCGGAGCTTGTGGTGTTCCCGGAAGCCGCCATGCGCGCCTTCGGCCACCGCCTGACGGATATCGCCGAACCGCTCGACGGCGCCTGGGCGGGCAGCGTCCGCAGCATCGCCAAGGAGCTGGACATCACGGTGGTGGCGGGCATGTTCACCCCCGGCCGGGACGGGCGGGTCCGCAACACGCTGCTGGTCACCGGACCGGGCGTTGAAACCTCCTACGACAAGATCCACCTCTTCGACGCCTTTGGTTTCGCCGAGTCCGACACCGTGGACGCCGGGACCGCCCCCGTGACTTTCGAGGTGAACGGCACCACCTTCGGTCTTGCCACCTGCTACGACGTCCGCTTCCCGGCGCTGTTTTCGGCCAACGCCAACGCCGGTGCGCAGGTCAACATCATCTGTGCCTCGTGGGGTGCCGGGGAGGGCAAGGCGGAGCAATGGGACCTCCTGGTCCGGGCCCGCGCCCTGGACAGCACCACCTTCGTGGTGGCCTGCGGTCAAGGCGATCCGGCGAGCGTCGGCATCACCACCGCCGGCAACGCACCCACCGGCATCGGCCACAGCGCCGTCATCTCACCCATGGGGTCTGCCCTGGTGGCGCTGGGCGGCGAACCGGAACTCGCCGTCGTCGACATTGACCCGTCCACCGTCGCCGAGGTCCGCGGCAAACTGCCCGTGCTGGCGAACGCCCGCACCTTCTAGCGCCGCATCAAAGGTGGCTGCGGTCAGGGAAGCAGAAATCGCCTGAGCGCAGCCACCCACGGCCCGAAGCAGTCCAGGCGGGTGCACCCGGGCGCGGTGAGCCGCCGTTCATTTCCATGAAACCTTTGCGTTTTCAGCGTCCGACGGCGGGACCTCACCATTAGCGGGCACCGCTGCCCGCCGTTGGTGGCATCCGGGCGGCAGGCACGCCCTTGTCCTTCCAGCCAAACAGGTCCTGTTTACATTCCTGAAACATAACGGTCACGCGATCTTCACGTTGGGCGCGTTTGCGTAACGTGCCTGCAACTTAGCGAAGCACAAACGGAAACACGCGGCGGCAAATATTGACCAGGGGGAATGCGAGGGCCGAACTGGAGAGTCCCGTATTGCAGGCTCAACGCGAAGGGACCCGCAGGTGGAAATCACTGCGCAACACGTCTGGCTGATGATTTCAGCGGCAATGGTACTGTTCATGACCCCGGGGCTTGGCCTCTTCTACGGCGGCATGACCCGGGCCAAGGCTGCCCTCAACATGATCCTGATGAGCTTCATCTCCGCAGGCATCGTTGGTGTGGTCTGGGTCCTCTGGGGCTACTCCATGACCACCGGCGACGGCATCCTGGGCCTCTTCGGCAACCCGTTCGCCAACTTCGGCCTGCAGAACCTCATGGGTTCGCCGGACCTCATCAAGGCAGGCTACAGCGCCACCTTCGCCATCATCACCGTGGCCCTCATCAGCGGCGCCATCGCGGACCGTGCCCGGTTCAGCGCCTGGGCCGTGTTCGTTCCGGTGTGGATCACCCTGGTGTACTGCCCGCTCGCCTACATGATCTGGGGCGGCGGACTCCTGAGCGCGGGCGGCGCCCTGACCGCAATCTTTGGCCAGGTCATCGACTTCGCCGGCGGCGCCGTCGTGGAAATCAGCTCCGGCACGGCTGCCCTGGTCCTGGCCCTGATCGTCGGCCAGCGGCACGGCTTCGCCAAGGATCCCAACCACCGCCCGCACAACGTCCCCTTCATCATGCTCGGTGCGGCCATCCTCTGGTTCGGCTGGTTCGGCTTCAACGGCGGCGCCGCAACCACAGCGGAACAGGCCGGCCTCATCTGGGTCAATACCTTGGTCACCCCGGCTGCGGCCATGCTCAGCTGGCTGGTGGTCGAGAAAATCCGGCACGGCCACCCCACCTCCCTCGGCGCTGCCTCCGGCGTGGTGGCGGGCCTGGTGGCCATCACCCCGTCCTGTGCCAACATCAGCCCGGTGGCCGCCATCGGCCTGGGCCTGGTGGCCGGCGCAGCCTGCTGCTGGTTTGTGGACCTGAAATACCGCTTCGGCCTGGACGACTCCCTCGACGTGGTGGGGGTCCACCTCGGCGCGGGCCTAATCGGCACGCTGGCCCTGGGCTTCATCGCCCTTCCCGTGGACGGTGTGGGCGGCGGGCTGTTCTACGGCGGCGGCGTCCAGCAGCTGATTGCCCAGACCGCCGCAGTGGTGGTCACAGTGGTCCTCTCCGGCGGCATGACGCTGGTGATCGGGCGGGCCATCAACAAGGCCATCGGGTTCCGGGTAAGCCACGAAGCCGAGACCGTGGGCGTAGACCTCGCCGAGCACGCCGAAAGTGCATACTCCTTCGGGGAGCTGGGGAGCCGCTTCAACCCCTCCGGCCACCTCGCTGCCGCACAGCCGGCAACCCCGGAATCCGTCTCCCGGCGGGCCAAGGAAGACAGCTTCGCCTGATGCCGCGTCCATTGCGTTGCGACTCCGCGGCAGCCCAATAAGCATCAGTTTCTATGTGATAACAGCTCTGGAGGATCCACAGGCGGGCGGCGTATCCTGAAGTCACGTCGCTAGCCTGAGAGCTGAACATGGCGAAGAAGAAGAAACGCGGGCACCGTCTGGCCGCGACCCTGGGAAGGGTCATCGGGTTCTTCACTGCGAGCGCCCTGTGCGGAGTCCTTGCCGCGAGCCTGGTGGTCCCGGCGGTGGCGGCCGCAGGCTTCGGCGTCAGCAGCTCCATCAGTTTCTTCGACCACCTGCCCGAGGAACTCGTCGTCGGGCCGCCGTCGCAGTCCACCAAGGTCCTGGCCTCCGACGGGCAGCTGATCGCCACGTTTTATGCCGAGAACCGGATCAAGGTCCCGCTTGACCAGATGTCCCCCTATATCCGCGACGCCATCGTAGCCATCGAGGACAGCCGCTACTACGAACACGCCGGTATCGACCCGCAGGGGATCCTGCGGGCAGCGATCTCAAACATGACCAGCGGGGGCCGGCAGGGTGCATCCACCATCACCCAGCAGTACGTGACCAATGTGATCAACGAGGCATACCTGTCCCAGGACAAGACGGACGAGGTGGTCCTGAGCGGCCAGAAAAGCGTCGGTGACAAGCTCCGTGAGATGAAGCTTGCCATTGCCCTGGAGAAGCGCTTCACCAAGGAGCAGATCCTCGAGGGCTACCTGAACATTGTGTTCTTCAACCGGGACGCCTACGGTGTCGAGGCTGCCTCACAGTTCTTCTTCAGCACCTCGGCCAAAGACCTCACACTGCCACAGGCCGCACTGCTGGCGGGGCTGGTGAACAGCCCCAGTTACTACAACCCTGCGGTCAACCCGGACAAATCAATCGTTCGGCGCAACCAGGTGCTGTCCGAGATGCTTGCCCAGGGCAAAATCACCCAGGCCGACCATGACGCGGCGGTGGCCACGCCCATCGAGCTGAAACTGAACCCCGGGAGGCAGGGCTGTGCCAACGCCACCATGGCACCCTACTTCTGCGACTACATTTCCCACCTCATCCTCAACAATCCGGCCTATGGTGCCAGCCTGGCGGATCGGGAACGGAGGCTTTACCGCGGTGGCCTGACCATCAAGACCACCCTGGACCCCAGGCTGCAGACCGCGGCACAGGCGCAGGTTGACAGCACCGCCGGTGCAAATCCGGACCGGTGGGGCGCATCCCTGGTGACCGTCCAGCCCGGAACCGGCAAAATCCTGGCCATGGCCCAGAACACGGTGTTCCTCCCGGAGGCGGGCAAGTTCGACACCCAGCTGAACTTCAACGTGGATTCGCGTGATGCCGAGGGCAACGACCTGAACGGTGCGGGCGGATTCCAGCCGGGATCCACCATGAAGCCGTTCACGTTCGCTGAGTGGCTCAACGAAGGCAAATCCATGACTGCAATGGTGGACGCTTCCCGCCGCGTGTATCCTCTGGGTTTCCCGTGGCGGTCCAGCTGCGGCAAGGTCCTGGGTGCCTACAGCACGGCGCAGAACAACCCTGAACTGGGCGCAGCCGATGACCTGCAGAACGCCGACGAGGGCTACTACCGCCCCATGCCGGCCAACTACGGGCTCTACAATTCCATCAACACTGCGACGTTCGCCGAAGCCGCACAGCTGGACTTCTGCGGAATCCAGAAGATGGTTGACGCAGTTGGCCTGCACAGCGGGCTGGACGGCGCCCAGATCAACATGCACCAGCTGGGCAACCTGCTCGGTGCCATCGGCGTCGCTCCGGTCCATCTAGCCAATGCCTTCGCCACGTTCGCCAACGATGGCCGCTACTGCGTACCCGTGGCGCTGCTCGAGGTGACCGATGTAACCGGTGCCCGGCTGCCGGCACAAGCCACCGAGTGCCGCAATGCCGTCAAGCCTGAGGTGGCCCGGGGCGTCAACTCCGTGCTCCAGGACGTCCTGAAGGTGGGCTCCGGCGTGTGGATAAACCCCAAGATCCATACCCTGATGCCTGTTGCAGCAAAGACCGGCACCTCCAACAACAACGGTTCCACGTGGGTGGTGGGCTACACCTCGGGCCTGGTTACCGCGTCCTTCTTCGGCGACGCTCTGGAAGGCCAAAATCGCCCCGGGCAGAACGTGACCATCAACGGCGTCTTCTACCCACGCCTCGACGGCTACATGATCGCCGGCCCGCAATGGGTCAACTACATGCTGGCGGTGGCGCCGCTCTATCCGGCGAATCCTTTTCCGCCGCCGCCTGCTTCCATGGTGTCCCCCACGCCGTCGCCGACGCCCGCTCCTGCGACCAAAAAACCCTAGCCTTCGCCCGCCGCCAGGATTGCCCAGCCACGGGCAGGCAAAGCGAGGCGGTTGCCCGCCAGCAGGCTGCCGTTCCCTTCAAGCAGCACGGCGGCCGACGGCGGCACGTCCAGGTCAGCGGGCTGTCCCGCCTGGTTGAAAGCGACCACGATCGAGGGGCCTTCGCCGTCCGGCCCGCCTTCCCCGGTGGCCTGGTACACCAGGTGCTCGTTGCTCAGCGAGAGCACTTTGGTGCGGGCCGTGTGCAGCCAGGCGTGCCGCCGTCGTACTCCTACCAGTTCCCGGTGCAGGCGGTAGATGTGCCGGCCTACCTCTGCAAGCTCAGAAGGTGCGGCGGGGAACGCCGGACGGACGTCGTCGTCGCCTCCTGCCCTGTCTTCCTTGACGCCGCGGTACGCCTGTTCGTCGCCGTAGTAGATGGCGGGCGTGCCGCCTACGGTAAAGAGCACCACCAGGGCCAGCGGAAGAAGCCCGGGATCCCTGAGCTGGCTGGCGATACGTGTGACGTCATGGTTGCCCACGAACGTCAATGGCACAAAGGTGTCCAGGAAGGAGTTGTGGCGTTCCAGGCAGGAGGCAAGTTCGTAGAAGTTGGCGTCGTTCAGTGAGCTCCAGACCGCCTTCCACAGCTCATATTGCGTGGCGGAATCCAGGGTGCCGTGCCGGACTTCCTCCGCGTAGTCCCCGTGGATGTATTCGCCCACAAAGTACGCCTCCGGGTAGTCTGCCCGCACGTCGGCCAACACGGCGGACCAGAACGCTGACGGGACCGCGTAGGCGGCGTCCAGCCGCCAGCCGTCCGCGCCGCGTCCCAGCCAATGCTTCATGACGCCGGCCACGAACTTCGCCACCGCGGGTTCATCATGGTTCAGGGCCACGAGATGGTGGTGGCCCTCGAAGTCCTCGTAATCCGGTTCACCCTGGTCCTGGCCGGGTTCCTGGTCCTGGCCGGGTTCCGGCCAGTTGATCCGGAACCAGGAAGCGGTGGGAGCCGCCGGACCGTGTGCAAGGGCATCAAGGAACGGCTGGAAGGAACGCCCTGTGTGGTTGAAGACGCCGTCCAGGAGCACCCGAAGGCCCCGGGTGTGGGCTTCGCTGATGAGCGCGTCGAAGTCGCCGTCATCGCCCAGGCGCGGATCGATGCGGAAGTAGTCTGTGGTGTCGTAGCCGTGCGTTTCGGAGGCAAAGACAGGGCCGAGGGCAAGGCCGGATGCCCCGAGTTCCACGACATAGTCAAGCCACGGGATCAGCTTCTGCAGCCGGTGTTCGGCTGCAGCGCCGGCCGGCAGCGCGTCCTTTTCCGCACCGGCGAAGCCCAGCGGGTAGACGTGCCACCACACTGCGTGCCGGACCCAACTCGGTTCTGCCATGGCGGGGCGGGCCTTTCCTTGGGGACGAACGGACCAGGGCTCCATTCTGCTCCACGTTCCCGGCAGGGTCACATCAGGGTCGTATCAGCGTCCGCCGCGGCCGTGCGGCTGCCTCCGCCGCAGCGATGGGCCGTGGGAAAATGGTCAGGTGCAGACCCTCGAGACCGATCGGCTGGTCCTGCGTCCGTGGGAGCCCGGGGACGCCGGCTTCGCCTTCGACCTGTACTCGCGCTGGGAGGTGCAGCGGTTCATCGGCAACCCTCCCCGGGTGATGACTTCGCGGGCCGAGGCGGAGGAGCGGATCAGCGCCTGGCGGCAGATGGACCACCCGCTGCACGCGGTCTGGGCGGTAGAGCTTAAGGAATCGGGCCGGCTGGCGGGGAACCTGCTCCTGAAATCCATCCCGGCCTCCGGGGATTCCTTGCCGTTGCAGCCGTCCGGCGACACGGAGATCGGCTGGCACTTCCACCCCGACCATTGGGGCCACGGGTTCGCCTCCGAAGCAGCGGCCGCCAGCCTGGACTATGCCTTTACCGGCGGCCTCAAGAGGGTCGTGGCGGTCACGGCACCAGCCAACACAGCGTCGCAAAAGGTGTGCGGCCGGATCGGAATGACGCATCTGGGGCAGACCGTCCAGTACTACAACGCGCTTTGCGAGCTCTTCGAGGCGACCGCACCTCAGCCATAATCGCCGGTGGAACGTCCGGCCCGGCTTGAGGTTCGGCCGGACGGCTCAGTCGGCAAGGATGAGGTAGAGCGCCCGGCGCGTTTCATCGAGCTTTTCGATGGCCGCCGTCCGCTGCTCCTCCGTGGCACCCCTGAATTGGTGGATGACGCCCATGAGCTTGCCAATGCTCTCGTGGAAAGCCGGTCCCGTGGCATCCCCCGAGGTGTTCCAGGCGTTGGCAAGTTCCTCGCTGTGTTCTGCCACATACTCGCGGCCAGCGTCCGTCAGGGTGAATTCGGTCCGGCGGCCCTCACCCACCGGGCTGATGAGTTCTTCATCAACCAACTGCTGCAGTGTGGGGTACACGGAACCCGGGCTGGGACGCCAGGCCCCCGAGGTCTTTTCGGCAATTGTCTTGATCAGCCCGTAGCCGTTCGACGATGCTTCGGCCAGGAGGGAGAGGATGGCCGCACGGACATCACCCCTATTGGCCCGCCGTGGACCGCCCGGCCCAAACCCGGGGCCAAAACCGGGCCCGAAACCACGGGGTCCGAACCCTCCCCCGCCGTGTCCGTGCGGTCCGCGGCGGCCATGGCCGCGTCCGAAGCGACCGCGGGGGGCGTCATTTTCTGCAAATCTGTTGTTCTCGTACATGCCTTTCATCGCGGCATTTTCCTTCCGGTAAGAACGCCCACCACCGTAGCGAGCGATACTTAACGATATATCGCCGAATATCGCCTGGCAAGAGTCGACGACGGCGGGTAACTGCCGCCGTCGTCACGCCTCTATCCGGTGCCGTTCCACAGCCGTTGCCACCAGGAGCGTGTCGGTTGCGGTTCCGGCTCCGGGGGTGCCGCCTGGGCGCGGGCGGCCCTGCGTTCGTGCCAGCGCGCCACTTCCGCTTCAACGTCCCGCGTCCTGGTGATGACGGGCGGGCCGCCCTGGAGCTGGCGGCGGGCGTCGATGACGCGCGCGTTGAAGTCCTTCAGGATGTCCCGGACCTGCTTTTCGGCGAACTGGGCGTCGAGGCGGGTGTCCAGTTCTGCGTCCTCGGTGCGGAGAAGGATGGCTTTCGGGCCCAGGCCGCTGATGTTCTCGCGCTGAATCAGGCCCTTGACCCACCAGTCGGGATCGTAGGCTTCGCCGAGGCCGGGGATGGGTTTGCCCGAATACTTCAGGTTGTCGAACTTGCCCTGCGCCATGGCGTCGCGGATCAGGTACTCCACCCTCCTGGCGTCGTCCACTTTCCTGCGCTTCTGCCGCTCATTTTCCTCGGCGGCCTCGAGTTGCGCCTCTTCCTCAGCGCTGATTCCGGCGCCCCGGTAGGAACGCAGCTCAGCACCACGCTCCAGCCGCCGCCTGAAGGCACTGCCGCCTCCGCCCATGACCTGTCACCGTCTCCGAACTCCACCGATACTGACTTCCAGTATTCAAGCGTCCGCGGCCGGTTTCAACGGGCTCGTGGACCCGGACAGAGTTCCTGATGGCGCCCTTGTTGACCTCCGTGACCGTTGATTGCGCCAGCTGATGCCCGGTTTCACGCTGTGACGGCCCTGTCCTGACCGGCTGGGCCCGGGTCCGTGGCTGCTGGGACCACACGTGGGCAGAGATCTCCGCGGACAGATGGACTCGGCGCTACGGCCACGGTACGGGGCATTTGTCGAGCAGAGTTGAGGAGAGCGCCCGCGGCCTGGGTGTGCAGGAACTTGTGCAGCAGGCCGGCACCAGTCCTGGGTGGGAGGGTCCTGATCCTGGACCTCGTCCTGATCCGGGACCTGATCCGGGCGGGCGTCGGGACGGAGGTCCACATCCGACCCGGCCTCAGCGTCCCGCTGGAGAGGACGCCGGCCCCGTCTTGGGGAGCCTGACTTGACCGCTGTCATGCGACGCTCTCCAGCAATCCGGCCCGGGACGGCACGCCTTCGAAGTACCCGCCCTTGAAGAAGAGCAGCGGCTCTGCGCCCTCCCTGGCACCCAGTGCGTGGACCGCACCCACCACGATGGTGTGGTCGCCGCCGTCGTATTCCTCGTGCAGCTCGCAGTCCACCCAGGCGAGGGCCTGGTCCAGGACAGGGTTGCCCAGCGGCGAGGCGGTGTAGTCGACCCCCGCGAACTTGTCGGTTCCGGAGCGGGCAAACTGCGCGGCGAGGTGCTGGTGCCCGGCGGGCAGGATGTTCACGGTGAACCGTCCGGCCTTCCGGAGTTGCGGCCAGGTGCTGGAGCTGCGGGCGGGGCTGAAGGTGACGAGGGCCGGATCGAGCGAGAGGGAGGAGAAGGACTGGCAGGTGAACCCGGCCGGGGCGTTGTCTGGGGCTGCGGTGATTACCGTCAGGCCGGAGGCAAAGTGGCCCAGGACGTGACGCAGGCGCTGGGGAGTGAGATCAAAGTGTTCCGTCATGTTCTTTTCCTTTCAAGGCCGATGATCCAAACCAACCACCCGTCCACAACCCGTTCAACCGGGGGTGAAACGCACCGACGCGCAAGGCAACGTGGCTTCACGGCCCGAAGCATGGGGTAACGAAAGGCCCTGCAGACAATGCCCTGACCAGCACTTTTAGCTCCGTTTCGGACTCGCGGTCAGGCCCGTCGAGGCTGGCCCTTGCCGGTTCATCCTGCGTCGCCAAACGTCTTTGCATGGCAGTGGTCCGCAGGACTGGTTAACCAGAGCGGGGCAATGCCGCGGCGGGTGCCTAGGCTACTGCTGCGTGATGTGTCCGAGAGGCCAGGGAGCGGTCTGCAAACCGCTGGCGCGGGTTCGAATCCCGCCATCATGTCCATTCCGGGCAGCGCGGCTCAAGTGGTTGCCGGTACTCCAGCAAACGTAGCCACGGGCAGCGCATCGGCAGGCATCCCGCCGACAAGCATTGCGTCGTCGGGCAGTGCCCGGCCTGGTTCGTGGTATGCCAGCTGGTCCATGATTTGGGGTGGCCACTGGGGTGGTTCCCAGTCCTGGTGTTCGCTTTGGTAGTGGCGGCCGGTGGGTGAGGTCCAGCCGGGCGGTTGGTTTTTGGTGGCTGGGCCGGGTGTCCAGCCGGTGGTGCCGTGTCCCGTCTCCTCAGGACCTGAAAATCGCCGGCATGCTCACTGCCTGCCCAGCGCGGCAGCCCCCTGGGCGAGGTGGGTGATCTGCTGCCAGTCTTCGGCTTGGACCGCTGCGCGCGGTGTCAGCCAGCTGCCGCCCACGCAGGAGACATTCGCCAGCGACAGGTAGCGCGGTGCAGAGTCCAGGCTGATGCCGCCCGTCGGGCAGAACTGCACCTGCGGGATGGGCGCGCCGATGGCCGCGAGGTAGTCCGGGCCGCCCGCCGGGCCGGCCGGGAAGAACTTCATGGCCGTGATGCCCCGTTCCAGGAGCGCCATCACTTCACCCACGGTGGCCACGCCGGGCAGGATTGGTACGTCCAGGGTCAGCATGTGGTCCAGCAGGGACGGCGTAACGCCGGGGCTCACCAGGAACTGCGCACCGCCGGCCACGGCGGCGTCGGCCTGGCCGGGCGTGAGGATGGTGCCGGCCCCGAGGAGGATGTCCGGGACTTCGTTGGCGATGCGCTTCAGCGATTGGAGGGCGCTGTCCGTCCGCAGCGTGAGCTCGATGATCCGCACGCCGCCGTCGGCCAGGGCCCTGGCCACGGGGACGGCGTGCTGCGGGTCGTCGATGGTGACAACGGGGATAACAGGGGAAACATGCAGGATGCTGGTTGCGTCAGCCATGGGTGATCTCTTTTCTCAGGCCGTCCAGCCCGTCGGTGTCGATGATGCGGTACCAGTGCGTGAGCAGGTCCGCGAAGGTGCTGTTGGCCGCGAGCCCGGCGTCGAAAATGCTGTGGACGCCAAGCAGCGCGGGGACCACGGTGGCGGCCGAGCGCTCCGCCGGCAGGGCCCCCTGGAGTTCCGCCGCGAGGGGGTCGTTCAGCCCGGCCGCCGGTGTGGTGGCCACGTGGTGCAGCCACGCGGCCACGGCGAGGGCGGCCCACTTGGGTTCGTGTCCGGCGTCGAGGTTTGCCCGGACCGTTGTCAGCAGGCGCAGGCCGATTTTCTGCGAGCCGTCGCTGCCCACCTTGGCCGTGGTGTGTCCGAGGGCGGGGTTGGCGAAGCGGTCCAGGATCCGGGCGCAGTACGTAGGTCCGTCCAGGCCGTGGGGCACGCTGAGGGTGGGGAGAGCCTCCTCGGCCAGCATCAGGCGGCACGCCGTGCGGAAGGAGTCCTCACCCACGGCGTCGCTGATGGTTTCCTTGCCGGTGGCAAGGCCGAGGTAGGCGAGCATGGAGTGGCTGGCGTTGAGCAGGCGCAGTTTGGCTGCCTCCCACGCGGCGACGTCGGTGCTGAACAGTGCACCGGCTTCTTCCCAGGCGGGCCGCCCGGCCGCGAAGTTGTCCTCGATGACCCACTGCATAAACGGTTCCGCCACCACAGCGGCCTCGTCCCGGAGCCCGAGTTCATGTTCGACGGCGGCAAGGTCGCCGTCGGTGGTGGCCGGGACCATCCGGTCCACCATGGTGGACGGGAACGTGACGTTGGCATCCATCCAGGCGAGCAGCGGCGCGGACTCGGCAGCCGGCAGGGCCGCGGCGAACGCGCGGACGAGGGTTTTGGTCAGCTCCCCGTTGCCCGGGAGGTTGTCGCACGAGAGGACGGTGAGCGGTCCGGCGCCTGTGCGGGAGCGCTGCTGGATGCCGCGGGTGATCTGCCCGATGGCAGTCTGCGGCGGCTGGCCGGCAAGATCGGCCAGCACCTGCGGGTCGGCGGTGTTGAGGGAACCGGTGTGCGGATCAATCCGGTAGCCCTTCTCCGTGACCGTCAGCGTCACCACCTGCGTGGTGGCGGCTGCGATCCGGGCCATTACGGTGTCGGGGTGGTCCCTGCCCGAAATGGCCTCCACAATGCTGGACACCACGCGCAGTGGTGCGGCTCCGCTGCCCCGCTCCGCCACGGTGAACAGTCCATCCTGCGGTGCCAGCTGGCGGGCCACCGAGTCCGAACGCTGGGTCACGCCAACAATCCCCCAGTCCGACGAGCCGGTAGCGAGCATGGCATTTTCGGTGAACACGGCCGTGTGGGCGCGGGCGAAGGCGCCCAGGCCGAGGTGGACGATGCCGCGAGTGAGAGTACCCGGGGCCAGCAGAGGCTGGTGTTGGCCGTTGGCGGCGAGGGAGGCGGCGCTTAGGCGTGTGATGGCTGCACTCCTTCGGCAGCCAGACCTGAGCCGGCTGCGGCGGCGTGGGCGCGGGTCTGCTCCAGGGTGGGAATGAATCCGGTGCCGCCCTTGCCGCCCACCACCAGCGACGCCGCTGCCGCACCATAGCGGGCAGCCACCGGGAGGGTGTCGCCCAGGACCATCCGGGCGGTCAGGGTGCCGACGAACGCGTCGCCCGCCCCGGTCTGGTCCACCACAGCGGGGGCGGGGATGGAGTCGATCCAGGTGCTGTCCTGGCCTTCGCCTTCCAGCTGGATGCCGTCCGCTCCGCAAGTCACGGCCACGTTCACCGCGCCAAGGCCACGCAGCTTGGCTGCAGCCCCCGCGGCTGTGGCGCAGCCCAGGAGCGCGGACGTTTCGCCGGGATACGACGGCGTGACCAGGAAGGTGCGCGGCGCCAGCTGCTGGAGTGCCGCCCTCGCGTCCTCCACGGACGTGAGCCGGGGGCGGAAGTTCGGGTCGAACACAAAGCGTTTGGCCAGTGCTGCTGCCTTCAAAACGGCGGCGCGGGATGACTCCGAAATCGCGCACGCGATGCCGCCGGCCACCACGGCCCCGGCGGCCGAGAACACTGCCGGATCAACGTCGTCCGGGCCAAGGCTGGAGCCGACGCTGCCGCTGCGGGCGTAGGAGAACTCGCGTTGGCCGTCGGGGTCGCAGTGCACCAGGTAGACGCCCTGCTGCCCGGTCCGGAACGTCAGCAGGTCCGGGGAGACGCCGAGTTCCACGATCCGGGCGGCGATCGCCTTGCCGAGGTCGTCGTCGGTCAGGACAGACAGCAGGCCCACGCGGGCGCCGGCAGCAGCCGCGGCGGCCGCGACGTTGAGGGCGTCCCCGGAAATGCCGAGCTGGGCGGGCACCCCGTGGGCGAAGGCCACGTCCGTGGCCACCTCTACGAGGATTTCACCCATCACCACAACGTCGAACGGGGCCAGGGATTTTTGGTTGGGGTTACTCACCAGTCATGCACCGATCCGTCGAGCCGCCGGTTAATCGGCAGATATTTAGGGTCAAAGGGGAAGCGGGCGGCGGCTTCCTCGTTGAACTCTACGCCGATGCCGGGCGCGTCACCCGGGTGCATGTACCCGTCGTTGAAGGTGCAGGACGTGGTGAATACTTCGTTGGCCGGTTCCCGGTGACCCATGTACTCCTGGATGCCGAAGTTCGGGATGCTCATGTCCACGTGCAGGGCAGCCGCGAACGAGGCCGGCGAAAGATCGCCGGCGCCGTGCGACCCGGAGCGCACCCCGTACAGGTCCGCGAGGGAGAAGATCCGGCGCAGGTGCGTAATGCCGCCGGCGTGGGAGACGGACGTGCGGATGTAGTCGATGAGCCGTTCGGTGATCAGTTGCTGGCAGTCCCAAATCGAGTTGAACACCTCCCCCACCGCAATGGGGGTGGTGGTGTGCTGCCGGATCAGGCGGAACGCCGACTGGTCCTCTGCCGGCGTCGGATCCTCGATCCAGAACGGCCGGTACTGCTCCAGCGACGCACCCAGCCGGCCCGCCTCGATCGGGGACAGGCGGTGGTGCACGTCGTGCAGGACGTGCACCCCGTACCCAAACTCTTCCCGGACGTGGGCCATCATCTTCGGCGCGAAGTCCAGGTACGCCGACGTCTCCCAGCTGTCCTCCTGCGGGACGTTGCCACTGGCGGGCTCGTACAACTTCCCGTCCACCGGCGCGATGCCATAGGTCTTCTCCAGTCCCGGCACGGCAGCCTGGACCCGGATGGCCTTATAGCCCAGGTCAAGGTGGTCCTGGAAGTCGGCGCTGAGGTCCTCCAGGGTAGACCCGCTGGCGTGGCCGTAGACCATCACGCCCTCGCGGGCGGCACCTCCCAGGAGCTCATACACCGGCATGCCGGCGGCCTTGCCCTTGATATCCCACAGCGCGACGTCGATGGCGGCGATCGCCGTCATGGTCACCGGTCCGCGGCGCCAGTAAGCACCCTTGTAGAAGTACTGCCACGCGTCCTCGATCCGGCGCGCGTCGCGGCCGATCAGCAGCGGGCAGAGATGTTCGGACAGGTAGGACGCCACGGCCAGCTCGCGGCCGTTGAGGGTGGCGTCGCCGACGCCGGTGATGCCGTCCTCGGTTTCAATAACGAGCGTGACGTAATTCCGTCCGGGCGACGAAACCACTACCCGTGCGTCGGTGATCTTCACTGGTTGGTCCTTCAGGTGGTGATGGTCTGGAAAGGTTGGTGGGGCTAGGAGAGCCGGAGCATGACTTTGCTGCTGCCGGATGCCGGATCGCCGAAAACCCGCATGGCTTCGGCTGCCTCGTCGATCCCGTACTTGTGCGTAATGACCGGGGAAACATCCAGCCCGTTGGCCATGGCCTGGAGGGCGTCGCTGATCTCATCCACAAACCGGTACGAGCCGATCCAGGTGATCTCCCGGGTCACCAGGTCCCCCAGCGCAGCGGGCGCCGGTGCGCCAGGAAGGTTCCCGACCTGGACGAGGGTCCCGCCGCGGGCCGTGGCGCGCAGGACGCCGCCCAGCACCGCGGGGATGCCGGATGCTTCGAACACCAGCTCCATGTCCTCCGGCAGGCTGCCGCTGCCGGAGACGTTCCGGACCTCGTCCGCGCCCATCGCCGTGGCGATCCGCAGCGCCGCGTCGCTGATGTCAGCGGCGATGACCGTCCTGGCACCGGCGTACTTGGCCGCTGCCACCACCAGGGAACCGATGGGGCCCGCGCCGTTGACCAGGACGTCCCGGCCGGTAAGGTCACCGGCGCGGCTGACCGCGTGGAGGGCGACGGCGAGTGGTTCAGCCAGTGCGCCGTGGAGGGTGTCCACTCCGTCGGGCAGCGGCCGGACCTGGGAGGCCCTGGCGAGCTTGCGTTCGCTGAAGCCGCCGTCCGTGTGGGGATCGAAGGCCGCCGAGCCGAAGTAGCGGATCTGCGGGTAGAGGTTTGTCCGGCCGGCCAGGCGGGCGGGCATGGTTCCCTCCCCCACCAGTTCCGCCGGGTGCACCGTGACCGGCTGGCCGATTTCGAGGTTCTCGACGCCGGCACCCAGCTGGGCGATCCGCCCGGCCACCTCGTGGCCGAGGACCAGCGGCGACTTCAGCGCCGCCGTCCCCGAGGCGCCGTGGCGCCAGTACGAGAGGTCAGATCCGCAGATGCCGCCCCATTCGACGTCGAGCACTACTTCCCCAGGCCCGGCTACGGGGTCCGGCCGTTCGTCGATGCGCAGATCGTTGGCGCCGTGGACAACGACGGCTTTCATACGGCGTCTTCCAGCCGGACCATGTCGCGGCCACGGACCTCGGGTCCCACGAAGGCCGAGACCAGGGTGATCAGCGAGTAGGCGATGAGCATCGCGGCCAGCGGCCACCAGTGCCCGGTGATCGCAGTGAGGGTGGCGGCCAGCAGCGGGCCGATGGCGGTGGCAAGGATGCCGCCGATTTCCTTGGCCAGCGCCAGCTGGGTGAAGCGGGTGCGGGCCCCGAAGAACTCGGCCATGGTGACGCTCTCCATGGCGAAGAGGCTGAGCACGCCCAGGTTGAGGCCGATCACCATGGCGACTGTGATGAGAACGGTGTTACCGCTGGTGACCATCAGCATCATCGGGATCGCGAACAGTGCCGTGAGCGAACTCAGGACCAGGTAGAGCGGCCTCCGGCCGAAGCGGTCACCCAGCAGGCCCATGACGGGGATGGTCAGGAAACCGAGCAGGGAGCCGAACATGATGGCGCTGGTGCCCACGCTCTTGTCCACCAGGAGGACGGTGGCGAGGTATCCGACGAGGAAGGTCTGGACCAGGCCGGAGTTGCCGGCCTGCCCGAAGCGCAGGCCCAGGGCGATGAGGAAGGCTTTGCCCTTGCGCTGGTGCAGCGCGGCTTCGATGGTGCTGGTCTTGGCGAGCTCATCTGCCGCGGTGATTTCACGCTTGGACAGTGCCACGCCGTCCACAACGTCAGCGCGCTGCTCGAAAACGGGGCTTTCCTTGAGGGATCGGCGGACCCAGACGGCAAAGATCATCAGAACGAAGCTGAGCAGGAACGGGATGCGCCAGCCCCAGCTGAGCAGGTCCGCTTCAGACAGGGTGGAGACGAGGATTGCCCAGATGGCAGACGCTGCGAGGGTTCCGGAGTTCGTGCCGAGGCACACGAGGGAGGAGATGAGGCCGCGGCGGCGGGCGGGAGCGAACTCAGCCAGCATCACGGTGGCACCGGCGATCTCGGCGCCGGCACCGAAGCCCTGCAGCAGGCGCAGCGCGACCAGGAAGATGGGAGCCCAGATACCGATCATCGCGTAGGTGGGAAGGACACCAATGAGCGTTGTCGAGGCACCCATCAGCGCAATGGTGATGAAGAGGACCTTCTTGCGGCCGATCCTGTCACCCATGCGGCCGAAGTAGACAGCACCGGCGAGCCGGGCCACGTAGCCCACGCCATAGGTTGCCATGGCTGCGATCAGGCCGATGATTGGGCTGACATCGGGAAAGAATATTTTGTTGAAGACGATGGCTGCTGCCAGCGAGTACAGCTGGAAATCCATGAATTCCATGGCCGTTCCCAGCCAGCCTGAAACGGCGACCTTGGCCAGTTCACGGGTGGGTTTTGTTTCCGGCTTGGTGGTGGGCGGCGCGATGCTCTCGGTCATCTGATGCTCCTTTGCAGACGATGAAAAACGAAGGGGAGAGGGAACGGAAGAAGCTGGGCCAAAGATCCGCAGTTGTGATCGCCGGCACCCCGTTGGTTACTACCATACAAGCACTACCATTCTAGTGTGTCAAGAGAATAGACTGGAGCCATGGCAACCGAGAAACGCGGCAAGGGACAGCCGCCGCGACTGTCCGTCCGGGATCAGACCCTTGAAATGCTGCGGCGTCGCATCATCTCCCTGCAGCTCCCGCCGGGTGAGCCACTGTCGGAAAACGAGCTTGCGCAGGAACTGGGCGTGAGCCGGACCCCGGTGCGGGAGAGCCTGATTCTGTTGCGTGAGGAAGGGTTGGTGCAGGTCTTCCCCCAGATCGGCTCATTCGTCTCGCTGGTGGATCTTGGACGGGTCTCCGAGGCCCAGTTCGTCCGGGAGGCCATCGAATGCGCCTCACTGAAGGACGTCGCCGTGGACGCTGCAGGCCTTGCCGGCCTCCGCGAGATCCTGCGGAGCCAGTCAGCCGCCGAAGCCAGCGGCGACATTGAGGAATTCTTCCGCCTGGATGAGGACTTCCACCGCGAACTCCTGCGACTGGCCGGCCATGAGTCCGCCTGGGCAGCCGTCAACTCGGCCAAGGCGCACCTGGACCGCGCCCGACGCCTGAGCCTGCTGGAGACCAGGCCGGTTGCCACGCTGATCGAACAGCACACCGCAGTGGTGGACGCCCTGGAAGCGAACAACCTGACAGACGCAGACAGCTCGCTGCGCCTCCACCTGCGGGGTGTCTTCGAGGACGTTCAGCGCATCCAGGAGAAGACCCCTGAGCTCTTCTCCGACGGCGCAGTGCGCCGCCCCACCCGGCGGAGCGTCGCCCGCCTGACGTAAAAAGGACGACGGCGGGAGGTCCCGCCGTCGCCCTTCTGATGCCGCTGCTGCGGCTACTGTCCGCTGACGGGAACCCCGAGCTCGCTGCCCAGGCAGCCCAGTACCCTGTCAGTGACGTCATCAACAGCGCCGATCCCGTCCACCCTGGCCAGGATCCCGCGCCCGGCATACCTGGCCACCACGGCTTCGGTCTGCTGGTGGTACAGCTCAAGCCGGTGCCAGATGACGCTTTCGTTGTCGTCGCTCCGGCCGGTTTCCTTAGCCCTGCCCAGCAGCCGGGAAACCAACTCCCCGTCGTCGGCCGTCAGTTGCAGGACCACGCCGAGTTCCTGCTCAGCGGCCGCCAGGATCCCGTCAAGGTAATCCACCTGGGCCACCGTGCGTGGGTAGCCGTCCAGCAGGAAGCCGGTCCGGGCGTCGTCCTGGTTGAGGCGGTTCCGGACCATTTCGTTGGTGACGCTGTCCGGCACGAAGTCTCCGGCATCCATGTATTTCGTGGCCTCGACACCCAGCGGCGTTCCGCCCTTGACATGGGCGCGGAAGATATCCCCGGTTGAGATCGCCACGACGCCGAGGCGTTCCGCGATGCGTTCAGCCTGCGTTCCCTTGCCGGAACCGGGCGGACCAATAATCAGCATTCTCGTCATTTAAAACCCCTTGCTGGTTATGTGGACGTCGTCGTCCTGGCACCGATGCTACGGATCCAAAGGTTGCGAACGGGCTGCACCGGCGCCTGACAGAAGGGTACGACGGCGGGTGTGGCCCGCCGTCGTACCCTTGCGTTTTGTGCTGTTACCGGTAGTCCTGGCGCAGTGAGCGGCGGCCGTCAGGCCCGCGCGTGCTCGGCGAGGACGGCGTCGATCTGGCCCGCGGCCTCCTTCATGCCTTCCTCCATGCCCATCTGGACCATCTGTTCCATCTGCTCTTCGGACTCGAATGTGGACATGATGGTCATACGCGTACGCCCGCCGGCGTCCTCAAGGGTGACCGTGGCGTGGGCGCTTCCCATGGCATCGACGGGAGCGCCGTCGTCGTCCGCGAAACCGTCATCAAACTCGAGCTTCCGAGGCGCCTCGATAGCGGTGAATTTCCACCAGCCGCGTGGCTTCTCGCCTTCGGGGGTGGTCATGTAATAACTGGCCTTCCCGCCGGGCTGGAAATCAAAGCCCTCGAACGTGGCGGGGTACCCGGGAGGACCCCACCAGCGCTCCAGCTGGCGCGGGTCTTCCCAGATCTGCCAGACGCGCTCGACGCCGGCATCAAACTCCGCGACGAGGGTCAAGCTGAGTGCCTCAAGATTCTTGGTGGAACTGATAACAGGCATTGCCGTACCTTCCTATCCTTCAGCCAGAATGTCTGCGATCCGCGCTGCGCGCTGCCGCCAGATCGCTTCATACTCGTCAAGCAGTCTGCGGGCCTTTTCCAGTCCTTCGTGGTTTCCCCGCACAATCTGCTCCCTTCCGCGCTTCTCCTTGGTGACCAGGGAAGCCCGCTCCAACACCGCCACATGCTTCTGGACGGCTGCGAAACTCATGGCGTACAGGGCCGCGAGGCCGGACACCGAGTACTCCGCCACCATGACCCGGCGGACAATGTCACGGCGGGTGGCATCCGCGAACGCCTGGAAGAGGCGGTCTACGTCGGCATCATTCAACTGATCTACAACCATTTGGTTGTACGATACGCCGCGCGCGGCAGTGAGTCAATGGGTGGAGTATCACGTGCCAACAGGACGGGAGCGGTGGCCTGAGGCCAGGCCCGCACTTCCAGCCCGTCCCCCTTTTTCGGCAACACTCCGGCCGCGCGTTGACACGCGGTGTGACTAGTGCCATGCTCGATACATGGACCTGTTGGACAGCTGGACAGCTAGACAAGACCGAGTGGTACGCGTTGGCGCGGCCGAAGCGGTTTTTGCGTCCCTCCGTGGAGCCATCGAAGCGGGCAAGATCCCTGTCGGTACCAGGCTGGACTCAGAGGCCTCGCTGGCCAAGCAATACGGCGTCAGCCGCACCATGGTCCGCGAGGCTCTCCGCTCCTGCACGGCCCTCGGACTGACCGCCACCCACACCGGCAAGGGCACCTTCGTCATCGCCGACAAGGTGGCACAGGACCTCAAGCTCGGCAAATACTCCGCCAGCGCCCTCGTGGAGGCCCGCCCCCACGTGGAGGTTCCGGCCGCTGGCCTTGCAGCCCAGCGCCGCACCAACGAGGACCTGGAAGCCCTCCGGGAAATCCTCCGCGAAATGTCGGAGGCTGAAGACCTGCAGCAGTGGGTACAGCTGAACACCGAGTTCCACGTAACCATCGCCAGGTCCAGCGGCAATGGTGTCTTCGAGTCATTCCTCTCGGACATCTGTGAGGCGATGGCAAACCAGTCCAACACCCTTAACCTTGTTGCGGACCGGCGCAAGGAATCGGGCGATGAACACGCCCGCATCTTCGAAGCCATCGAGCGCGGCTCTGCCGAGGACGCGTCCCAGGCCATGACGATGCATCTGCACGGGGTGGAGTGTGCCCTCGGCACCATCATTCCGGTCAGCCAAAAATCCGTGGCAGGCCGTACCGGCTAACCACACCTCCCCCACAACGCCCTTCCACCCGCTCCAACGGGGCACCGCCCTGCCCATAATTCCCTGCTACGCCCATGCCTCCGCCGCCCGGCGGTGCCATTACCGCGCCCGAACCTGCCCAAAACCTGACGTCCACGCCCGTCAACGAAGCCCTGTGAGGACCCCCATGACCACCGACCTGACCACCCTTGACGCTATTCCGGAGACCCGGTCCGAGCATGACCTCCTGGGCGACCGCGACGTCCCCGCCGGAGCCTACTGGGGCGTCCACACACTCCGAGCCGTGGAGAACTTCCCCATCACCGGCCAGCCGCTGTCCTCCAACATGCACCTGGTCCGCGGCCTCGCCGCGGTGAAGCTCGCCGCGGCCCGCACCAACCGCGAACTGGGCCTCCTCGACGCCGAACGCGCCACCGCCATCGAACAGGCGTGCACTGACGTGATGAACGGCAAACTCAGCGAACAGTTCGTCGTCGACGTCATCCAGGGCGGTGCCGGGACGTCGTCGAACATGAACGCTAACGAGGTCATCGCCAACCGCGCCCTGGAAATCCTTGGCCACCCCAAGGGCGATTACACCCGCCTGCATCCCAACGACCACGTCAATCTCTCCCAGTCCACCAACGACGTCTACCCCACGGCCGTGAAACTGGGCACCATCTTCGCCGCCCGGGAACTGCTGGACGCCCTGGCCGAACTCGAGGAAGCCTGCGCCTCCAAGGCCCTGGAGTTCCGCACCGTCGTCAAAATGGGCCGCACACAGCTGCAGGACGCGGTTCCCATGACCCTCGGCCAGGAGTTCGGCACCTACGCCGTGACCATCGGTGAGGACCGGCTCCGGCTGGCCGAAGCCGAACTCCTGATCCACGAAATCAACCTCGGCGCCACGGCCATCGGCACCGGCCTGAACGCTCCGCACGGCTACGCCGAGGCAGCCTGCCGGCACCTCGCCGAGATCACCGGCCTGCCCCTGGTCACCGCCGTCGACCTCATTGAGGCCACCCAGGACGTTGGCGCGTTCGTCCACCTCTCCGGCGTCCTCAAGCGCGTCGCCGTGAAGCTCTCCAAAATCTGCAACGACCTGCGCCTGCTCTCCTCCGGCCCCCGCGCCGGGTTCGGCGAAATCAACCTCCCGGCTGTGCAGTCCGGTTCCTCGATCATGCCGGGCAAGATCAACCCGGTGATCCCGGAGGTCGTTTCGCAGGTTGCCTACGAAGTCATCGGCAACGACGTCACCATCACCATGGCCGCCGAAGCCGGGCAGCTCCAGCTCAACGCCTTCGAACCCATCATCGTCCACAGCCTCCACAAGAGCATCTCCCACCTCGAAGCCGCCTGCCGCACCCTCACGGCGCGCTGCATCCGGGGCATCACCGCCAACACCGAACACCTCCGCCTCACGGTGGAGCAGTCCATCGGCCTGGTCACGGCCCTGAACCCGCACCTCGGCTACGCCACCGCCACCGCCATTGCCCAGGAAGCCCTGGCCACCGGCAAGGGCGTCGCCGAGCTGGTCCTGGAACACGGCCTCCTCACCCACGCCCAGCTTCTGGAACTCCTCAGCCCCGAACGCCTGGCCAACCTGAGCAAAGAATCCCCAACCGCTTCCTAACCACGCAGGCCCTGTAAGGGAACAACACCAACCACACCCCGCCCGCCCAGGGATCAGGGGCACACCGACGTGCCCGGATTCCCGGACCGGCCAGAGAGAAAAACGGCACTCAACGATGAGGACCGTTCGGCCACCGGGCCACCAGCCCGGCCTCACCCAAGGAGTGATCATGAAAAACAAATCAACAATGTGGATCCTGGCAGCACTCGTTTTCGGAATCATCAGTGGGCTGCTGTTCCACTGGCTGCTCCCGGACGCCGCCCGCGAATCCGTGGTGTCCGTCCTGGACACCGTGACGCACATGTTCCTGAACCTGATCAAGATGATCATCGCCCCGCTGATCTTCGCCACCCTGGTCTCCGGCATCGCAGGAGCTGCCAAGTCCGCAGGCGTGGGGAAGCTCTTCGGCCGGTCCATGATCTGGTTCCTGTCCGCCTCCGTCCTGGTGGGTGCCTTCGGTTTCATCACCGCGCACGCGCTCAACGTGGGCCATGGCCTCAACCTCGTGGCGGGCGGTGACGCGGGGATGGAAACGAAACCCCTCGATTACGCGGAGTTCATGACCCACATCATCCCCACGAGCGTTTTCGCGGCCCTGACGGCCAACAACCCCCTGCAGATCCTGGTGTTCGGCGCGCTCTTTGGCATCGCCCTGCTGAACCTCCGGAAGAAGGGCCGCTCCTCCATCGCGGATGCCATCGACGAACTGATGGGCGTCATGCTCAAGGTCACCGGGTATGTGATGAAGGCAGCGCCGGTGGGCGTTTTCGCAGGCATCGCGGCGGCCTTCACCGCCGAGGGCCTGGACGCCTTCGCCACCTACGCGTCGTTCATCGGCGGCTTCTACGTCTCGCTTTCAGCACTCTGGGTCGTCATGATCGCCGTCGCGGTCGCCTTCCTCGGAAAGGCCGCCTTCCGGCTGGTGCGCATCATCCGTGAACCGATGGTCATCGCCTTCGCCACCTCCAGCAGCGAGGCTGCCCTGCCCAAGCTCATTGAGGGCCTCACCAGGTTCGGCATCGCGAAGCGCACCACAGGCTTCGTGCTCCCCCTGGGCTACTCCTTCAACGTTGACGGTTCCATGATGTACATGACGTTCGCGTCGGTCTTCCTGATCAACGCCTACGGCATCGACATGGACCTGGGCCAGCAGGTCGCCATGACAGCCATGCTGCTGCTCAGCAGCAAGGGCATGGCAGGTGTGCCGCGCGGTTCGCTCGTGGTGGTTGCCGCCGTCGTCCCCGCGTTTGGCATCCCCGCCGCCGGCATCGGCGTCCTGCTAGTGATCGACCAGCTCCTGGACATGGGCCGCACCGCCACCAACATCCTGGGCAACGCGATCGCCACTGCGGTGATCGGCCGGAACCACGATCGGGAGTCCTCCGTCCTGGAAAGCACGACGGCGGCACCCGCCGGGGATGCGCCTCCCGCCGAAGTGACTGAAGAGCACCGGGAACACGTTTCGGTGCGCTGAGGGGCCGCGGACATGTCCATCCAGCTTCAGGAAAAAACAGAGCGCCGCGCCGATCGAGGCATCAGCGGGCAGCGCAACACGGTCCGGTCGCTCATCATCGACTACCTTGCGAGCAACGGCGCGAGCAAGGTGGCCGAGATCAGCGCCGCAGTCACCGCCTCGCGGAACTGCGTCAGGTACCACCTGGCCGCTCTGGAACGGGCAGCAATCGTCCGTTCCAACATTTCCCCCGGGACCCGGGAGGGCTGCACGCCCTTCTACGCCCTGGTCCCGACGAACCGGCCCCCGGAAAACAGGCCAAACTAAACATGAGATGAGCTGTCAGCGGTTGCTGGCAGCTCATCTGCTTTTCCTTTGGAAGCAGCTACTTCCCTCCGTGCCGGCTTTCGCGACTGCCTGCCGGCTCATCCCCCGCACCACAGAATGTCAGACCCCCTTGGCAGACTAATCCCATGGAAGCCATCGGGGACCAGGGCTCAGAGCAGGGCGGTTCAACCGCCGTGCTCGGCCGTGCCGGCTTTGCGGCTGACCGCCAAATCACTGCCGCACCACTGAATGTCAGACCCCCTTGGCAGACTAATCCCATGGAAGCCATCGGGGACCAGAGGGCCGAGCGCAGTCGTTCAGTCGTGGTCCTCGGCCGCGCCGATCGGCCAGCTGCGTCCCGTTTGAGGCCTGTGCCGCACGATGCGTTCGACGGCGGCGCCCTGGGACGGCGGCCGGCCAGCGATTGGCGGCATGACAGGGCGGCCGCTGCGGTTCCGGCCCCCGGAGAAGCTCTCCTCGTTGAGGACTGCCAGGCATCCGCTGCGGAACCAACCCTGTCCGGCACCGAGGCTCCAGCTACGGGAACCGAAGCGCTGCGGCAGGCTCTGGCCGTGGTGAACGCCGCGGCGGTGGCGGCTCCTGGCGCGCTGGCAATGGCCGGTTACGTCGAAGCCGCCGACTTCGCGGACATGGCCGAGGAGCTCTCCCGGACCGTGGAGTACCTGCAGATCCTCGGCGCCGGGGCCGTGGACCGCACCCGAACCCAGGCCATC